>DATFBI010000308.1:0-7994 GCA_035253925.1 Propionibacteriaceae bacterium | reverse complement strand
TCATCATGTTCAAGATTCCCATGTACACGCCGGTGCGTTCCCTGGGAACCATGCTCGCCACCATCAGATAAGGTACGCCCACCATGCTGGCCCAGGCGATGCCCAAACCGATCATCGGGACGAGTGTCAGGTACTGGCTGGTGATCTGCGACAGCCACGCCAACGACACCGCGACCAAGGCCAAGCAACCGGCATGCACTCGTTTGCCTCCGAATCGGACGCACAACGGCAACAAGAACAAGGCGGAGACCATGGTGAAAAAGTTGTAGGTGCCGTTCATCAGCCCGCTCCAGGCCGCCGCCTCCTCGTACTCGGGTGTGTCCGGGGTTGTGTTCCAGACCGACTCGGCGACGCTGACCGATACGAACTGCCAGTAGATGAACATGGCGTACCACTGGAACAAGAAGGCCAGACCGATCTTGTGCATACCGATCGGCATCACCTTTACTGCGCTGGCGATTTCGGAGATCGTGGCGCCGAGGCTCTTCGACGCCGCCCGGATCTCCGCCATTTCCCGATCACTCGGTTGGATCTCCTTGGTTCTGATCATGGCGAGTCCGATCGTGACCAGGCAGACGGCCGATCCCAGCCAGAAGCAGACGAAGACCCAGTAGGGCACGCCGGCCTCGGAGGCGCCAGTGATGAACTTCTGCATCACAAACAGCGACACGTTGGCCAGCACAGCCCCGGCGCCGGTGAACATGCTCTGGATCAGGAAGCCTCGAGCGACCTGGCTCCTGCGAAGGCGGTCGGAGATCAATGCTCGATAGGGCTCCATGGAGGTGTTGTTCCCGGCGTCCACCAGCCAGAGGCAGATCACCGCCATCCAGAGAGCCGACACCAGCGGGAAGAGGAACAAGATGAGAACGCACATGACGCCGCCGCCGAGCACGTAAGGCTTCCGCTTTCCCCACCGGTCACTCCAGGTTTTGTCGCTCATGGCCCCTATGTACGGCTGAATCAACAAGCCGGTGATCGGGCCGGCGATGTTCAGGATCGGCAGGTTGTGCGCGTCAGCGCCCAGCAGCAGGAACAGCGGGTTCACCGCCGTCTGAGTCATGGCGAAGCTGTACTGAACGCCAAAGAACCCGAGGTTCATCCAGGCGATGTTGCCGAACGTCATGAGGGGACGGCGTAGGTCCTCCTCCTCGCTGACTTCGGTGACTTCCGCCACGCCAGCGCCAACTGCCATCGAAATCACTCCTTCGAGATCCAACGGAGCGCGGCTGTGCGTTCAGAATTCACCCGAAGTCGAACGCGTTGTCTAACTCCGATGCGGCGTTTGATGATCCTGTGATACTCCGTTCCAAGGTCATGCGTCAATGAAGTCGCCTGACGCAGCCTCGGAGCGGCGGTCCGGCATACCGGTTCGGGAAGTTCATCCGCTTCGACCCCGGGCGGACTTCGACGTGTTCGCTGAGGTCCAGAAGCCGCTGCCCGGGACCGACCCAACGCGGAGTGGTGAGCTCGTGTAGTGCCGACCGAGCCCCAGTTTGATCATCGTTGAGCCGCGACGTTCGCGAATACGGCTCATGATCAGGAATAGTTGTCGAGAGCGGATGACGGGAATCGAACCCGCACTGTCAGCTTGGGAAGCTGATGTTCTGCCATTGAACTACATCCGCGTGACAAGGCATTCCATGCGCCCACGGTCTATGTGCCTCAAAAAGTGCCTCAAAGCTCAAGAGCGACGCGACATTAGGCTAGCGCATGTCGGGCATTCCGAGCCGAAGCCGACTGCGTCCTGGCTCGCGCTCCAAGGAGGATCAACTTGCCACCGCAAACGGGCCCCAGACGGATGAGGAACCAGCAGGATGCATGCCATCTGTGTAAACAGCTTCGGTGGACCTGAGGTCTTCATACTGACCGAAGTTGACCGTCCAACTCCGTCGGCGACCCAGGTCCTCGTCCAAGTGACTGTCGCAGGCGTCAACTACCTGGACGTGTACCAGCGGACGGGCGTCGGCGGTCTCTTCCCCGTGGTGCCGCCCTACCTGGCCGGGGTCGAGGGCGTCGGCATGGTCGTGGAGGTCGGGTCGGCTGTCACCGACCTTCGCCAAGGACAGCGAGTCGGTTGGCTCTCCGGCGGCCAGGGCAGCTTCGCAGATTACGCGGTCGTCGAAGCGGCCCGGGCCGTGCCGATACCAGCCGAGGTCGACGCCGAGTCGGCTGCTGCGGTGCTCATGCAGGGCGTGACGGCGCATTACCTGGCGACGGATACCTATCCCATCCGGCCAGGTGACCCGGTCCTGGTCCACGCGGCCGCGGGCGGGGTCGGCCAGCTACTCGTTCAAGTGGCGAAGCTGCGTGGCGGCATGGTCATCGGCACCGTCTCCACCGAGGCGAAGGCAGAGGTTGCCCGGAAAGCCGGTGCAGACCATGTCATCTCCTACGACAACTTCGCCGCAAAGGTCCGTGAACTCACTGACGGCCATGGCGTGGCCGCCGTCTATGACGGGGTTGGCGCGACCACGTTCGACGGCAGCCTGGCGGCGCTTCGCACCCGAGGCACCTTGGTGGTATATGGGACCGCCAGTGGTCCCACTCCGCCGCTGGAGATCCCTCGGCTCAACTCGGGCGGAGGGCTGTACGTCACCAGACCCTCGGTCGGGCACTACACCACGACCACTGAAGAGCTCCGCCGCCGCGCAAACGACGTCTTCGACTGGGTGGCCAAGGGGGATCTCAGGGTCAACATCGGCGGCCGCTACCCAATCACCGAAGTCAGTGACGCGTTCGCCGCACTCGAGGCCCGCGAGACGACCGGCAAACTTCTGCTGGTTCCCGCAGGAGCGCCTTCCAGTCCCGACCGCCTAGGGTGACACCGTGGACCGCGCTGCCGCTCGGGCCTGACCCGACCGATACGGATGCCTTCGATCCCGAAGGGCGCTGCCAGGAGTTCACCGAGTACTACATCAAGCGTCCCCGACAAGAGGCATGGGCTAGCGCACTAACCGATTCCTCAGCTGTCGCCGGCCTGCAGGGCTTGGGCTACGACGCGTACCTCGGAAATGAACAGCTCCGGTTGTTCCCATGCGCCGAAGTGGCCGCCTCGCTTCGGCTCGCCCCAATGGACGATCGATCGGAAGCGCGGCTCGGCCCACCGGCGAAAGGGACGTGGTACTTCCTGCGCGAAGACGGTGCATCCGGTAGGGACGGTGATTGGATCACCACCGGGTGTGGTGAACCACGTGGTGACTTCGGCAACGCTCTCCCAGTAGAGCCGAACAGACGAGGCGCCTGTACGGGTCAGCCAGTACAGCGTGATGTTGTCCAGCACCTGATCAGGGCTGAGCACCTCCCATAGATCACCCTCGTGATCGGACCAGGTCCACACCTTCTCCAGAATCCAGGCACAGAGTCCGACTGGTGAATCAACGAGGGAGTATCCAAGCGTCTGTGGCGTGGTCGCCTGAATCTGAGAGTATGCCGAGCTGGTTCGATTGCGCTCCTGCAAGCGCGTTATCGCGGCCTGTTCAGCCTCGGTCAGCACCTCGCCAGCTGCTGGCGGCGGCACAAGTGGCGGAATCAGATGCAGGCCGATCAGCCGCTGGTCATGGTTCAGCGCCAGACTCGTCGAGATGCTCGTGCCCCAATCGCTACCGAGCGCGACGAATCGGGCGTATCCCAGCCGGCCCATGAGCTCAGCCCAAGCGGCCGCTATCCGGTGAATGTTCCACCCGAGCTCGATCGGAGCGTCGCTAAACCCGTAACCAGGCAGTGACGGAGCAACGACATGGAACGCCGGCCTCGACGGTTCGCCGAATGCGGCCGGATCAGCCAATCGCTCCATAACCTGCTCAAACTCAAAGAACGAGCCCGGCCACCCGTGTGTCATGATCAGCGGAACGGCATCAGGTTCAGGTGAGCGCACATGAATGAAATGGACCACGAGTCCATCAATGGCCGTTCGGTAGTGCGGCAGTCGGTTGAGACGCCGCTCGGTGGCCCGCCAGTCGTACGCCGTCCGCCAATGTTCACAAAGCTGGCGCAGCACGTCGAGCGGTAATCCCTGCGACCAGTCTGAGACGGTTTCCCGGCTGGGCCACCGGGCTGTGGAGAGTCGTCGGCGTAAATCAACTAGGTCCTCATCAGGCACGGCAATCTGGAACAGCTCGAGCAGCGTCATCGGTTGCTGTGATTCCACGCTCGTATTGCCAGTTTCCGAACTTCAGAGAACCAAAGCACCACGCTTCCCATTGCCACGCAAACCAGCCATTGGTCCAAGCTCAGCGGCACCGTGCTGAAAGCGACGTTGAGGAATCCTAGATGCACCACAGCCACCTGCAATAACACCGAAAGAGCCAGCGCACCCCACAGCCAGGGATTGACGAATAGGTGATGAAAAGCACTTGAGGTTTCGGAGCGCGCATTGAAGGCGTTGAAGAGTTGACAGAACACCAGGACCGTGAAGCCAACCGTGCGCGCACTCTCGAGATTGTCAGCGCCGTCGAAAAGACCGCCGGGTAAGTAAATATCGATGCTCAGCAAGGTGAGGACCGCCATCACCGCACCTATTTCCAGCACGCCGGCCCACATCCGGGCGTCGATAACCCGCTCAGTCAGCTTCCTTGGCGGCCGTGCCATCACATCCTCCATCTCCGGGTCGACGCCCATCGCCAGGGCAGGCCCAGAGTCCGTGATCAGGTTGATCCAGAGAATTTGTGTGGCAAGCAGCGGTACTATCACGGCCTCACCAGAGCCGGTCAGGCCGATGACGCTCGCCAGTACGACTCCGAGGAAGACCGTCAGCACCTCGCCCATGTTTGAAGAGAGCAGGTAGCGCAGGAACTTCTTGATGTTGTTGAAGATCCCGCGGCCCTCACGTACGGCACGCACGATGGTCGCAAAGTTGTCGTCGGCCAAGATCATCTTTGCGGCCTGCTTGGTCACCTCAGTACCAGTCAGGCCCATCGCTATGCCGATGTCGGCTGACTTCAACGCGGGGGCATCATTGACGCCATCTCCGGTCATCGCCACGATGTTCCGGTCGGCCTGCAGCGTGTCAATGATCTTGAGCTTGTGCTTCGGTGCAACTCTGGCGTAGACCGACGTGGTGCGGACCGCATCGGCGAAACTTGCCTCGGGTAGCTGGTCAAGCTGCAAGCCAGTCAGCACAGGTGCATCTGGTTCCACAATCCCGAGGTCGGCCGCGATACGTGCCGCAGTGCGTGGATGATCACCGGTGATCATGATGATCCGGATTCCTGCTCGGTGCGCTTCGGCAACGGCCTGCGCAGCCTCAGGACGCGGCGGATCGATAATCCCAACGGTGCCAACGAAGATAAGGTCTTGCTCCAAGGCATCCGACGGCTTCACATCCTCACCCTCGGAAAGCGGACGATAGGCCACCGACAGAGTCCGCAGAGCATCGTCGGAAAGCTCGGCGACATCGGCCAGCACCCGCTGCCGGACGTCGTCGGTCAGATCTACCACGCCCATGCCGATCCGCACCCTGGTACAGCGACCTAGTAGGACGTCTGGAGCGCCTTTGGTGATCAACATCAGAGCGTCAGAATGATCATGATCCTTTTCGATCGTGGACATCAGCTTGCGCTCGGAGGTAAACGGAATCTCGCCGACCCGCTCAAACCGCCGCAGCCGTCGTTCAGTAGCGCCAAGCTTGCGTTCGGCCACTAGAAAGGCCGCCTCGGTTGGATCACCTTCGATTTGCCACTCGCCATGGTCCTCACGCAGATCCGCGTTGCTTGCCAGGCTGCCACCGCTGAGTACCACAACGTTTTCGGCTTTCAGCGGGCCTTCGTCTAGCTCATCCCCTTCGCGGACGACCCGGCCTTCTGGTGTGTAGCCGACACCTGTGATGTGGGTGGTGCCCGATGCTGTCATGACGCGCTCGATGGTCATTTCCGACTTGGTCAAAGTTCCGGTCTTGTCCGATGCGATCACCGAAGCAGAACCAAGCGTTTCCACCGAGGACAGTTTCTTGACGATGGCTTTGTGGGTAGCCATCCGTTGCACGCCCAGGGCCAGGACCACCGACAAGATCGCCGGCAGGCCCTCCGGAACGGCCGCAACAGCTAGCGAGACCCCTAACAGCAACACAGTGACCGCATCGGCGGGTGTACGTACATCGGAGATCAAAAACACGGTAAGCACTACGACGATGGCGATGATGATCACTGTGATGCCGAGCATCCGCCCGATCCGGCCCACCTCGTTTTGTAGCGGGGTGGGCTCCTCCGGTGTCGCTTCCAGCATCTCGGCGATGGCACCCATCTCGGTGTCCATTCCGGTTGCTGTCACGACGGCTTGGCCGGTGCCCTGTACCACAGCCGTGCCCTTGAAGACCATGCCGCGTTGATCTCCTAGAGCAGCAGGAGCTGACAGGGTGAGGACATCCTTTTCCACCGCCTCGCTCTCGCCAGTCAACGAGGCCTCCTGAACTTTGAGAGCGGCGGCCTTGGTGAGCCGCCCGTCGGCGCCGACGGCATCCCCCTCACTGAGAACCAGCAGATCGCCTCGGACGAGTTTGTCGCTCGGCACCCTGACCAGCTGGCCGTCGCGGATCACCGCTGAGCTGACCGCAGTCATCTGTTGCAGCGCAGCTACAGCGCTCTCGGCCTTGGCCTGCTGCACATAGCCCAGCACCGCATTGAGAACGATCACGGCGGCAATCACCAGCGCGTCAACCGGCCAGCCCTCGCGGCCCTCGATCAACCAGGCAAGGAGCGAGATGACAACCGCCCCTAGCAGCAGATAGATCAGCGGGTCCTGGAATTGGGTCAAGATTTTGCGCCAGGTAGGTACTGGTGGCGCGGCGCGCAGCTCGTTCGGCCCGTCGTCGGCAAGTCTGCGGGAGGCTTCTGCGGAGCTCAGACCGGCCTCAAGATCGGTGTCTAACGCATCTGCGACGGCCTTCACCTCCAGGACTGAAGGATCGTCCAGAACCTCGGTTCGCGCCATGATTCAGTATCGCGGTGGTCCCGCGGATGGGGCAGGCTCAGTGCAGGTAGAGGAAAGAGGAGAGGAGACGAAGCGTCATGACACTCGGATTCGGCCAGGTGGTCATCGACTCGCAACGCGCCGATGACATCGCCGCTTTCTGGTCGGAATTGCTGGAGCGGCCGGTGAATGACGGCGCCAACCAGTTCTTCGCGATGATCCCCGCGTCCGCAGACCGGACGTTCCCCGCATTGATGTTCCTCGCCGTACCCGAGCCACGTGAGGTAAAGAATCGAATGCACCTTGACCTCGTGGCGACCGACCTTGCAGCCGAAGCTCAGCGGGCAGTTGACCTAGGAGCGACCAAGGTCGCTGAGTTCGACGAATATGGCGCGACATGGGTAACCCTGACCGATCCTGAGGGCAACGTGTTCGACATTGGGTTGGCTCATACGGATTGAGCCGGCCAGTTAGCCCTGACCCCAAGACGTTTGCCGCTCGTGATCCGAAACGACCCCTTCGCAAGCTGTCAGCAGGGTCGTCGTGCCGGCTGTGCTGGCAACCGAACCATCCGTAGTCAGGGAAGGCCCTGAGGTCACCTGAGCCAGCCCCGGAAGGCTTGTCGAGCTCTCGGACCGGTTGGCGAGCCAGGGCTAGCGTGGAAGCATGAGCCAGCCCCTTCCATAACCCACCAATGTCGGCCCCATCGCCGGTGGCAACCTGCGAGCTTCGGACGCAGACCGTGATCAGGTGGCTACCCTGCTGAGCACCGCATACGCCGAGGGCAGATTGACCCGGGACGCGCACGACGAGCGGATTGATCAACTTATGAAGGCCAAGACCTTCGACGACCTCATCCCGATCACGAGTGATCTTGTTATTGCCGGTGGACGCACTCCCGTCGCGGCATCGCAATCGGATAGTCGCTTCACGATCGACACCTCAAGACAGAATCTCGAGTCCGACAAGCTGATCGCGATCTTCGGCGGTGTCAGTCGTAGCGGCAAATGGCGAGTGCGCAAAAATATCCAGGCCCTCACCCTATTCGGTGGAATGGATCTTGATCTTCGCGATGCGATCTTCGAAGCGCC
>DATFBI010000307.1:0-7143 GCA_035253925.1 Propionibacteriaceae bacterium | reverse complement strand
GGCGCGGCCAGAAGCCGAATTGCGCGGAGTCGGGCGGCTCAACCATGGCGTGCCGGGCCAGGTCCGCAGCTCCAATAAGGCCCGCGTCGTTGCGGAATCGGGCAAGAACGAGCCTGGCCTCCTCCCGGAAGCCCCGGCCCGTCAGCGTTCTGCTGAAGGCGCGTTGCGCAGGCTGCAAAAGTAGATCGCCTGCGGCGCTCACCCCTCCGCCAATCACAACCACCTCAGGATCCAGGGCAGCCGCGAGGTTGGCGATGCCCTGGCCGAGCCAGGTGCCGACATCGGCCAGCAGTTCAACCGAAGTGGGCTCGCCTTGAATCGCGGCGGCGGTGACATCCGGACCGCTGATGTCGTCCGGATCACCCCCCACCATTTCCAGCAGCCGGTAGGCGGTCGGTGAGTTGGTGCGGGCTAGTGCCCGGGCGTCGCGAACAAGCGCATTGCCGGAGGCGTACTGCTCCCAACAGCCGCGATTCCCGCACTCGCACCAGTGACCGTGTGGGACCGAGATCATGTGGCCCCATTCCCCTGCCATCCCGTATGAGCCGCGGAAGAGTCTGCCCCCGATCACCAGACCGCCGCCAATGCCGGTGCCGAGCGTGATGCACACCATGACCGACGAGCTACGACCCGAGCCATATCGATATTCCGCCCAGGCGGCGGCGTTGGCGTCATTGTCCACGATGAGCGGCGGGTCGATCCGACCGCTGAGTCGGGCCTTCAGCGGCTCCGATCGCCAGGCGAGGTGTGGGGAGAACCGCACCACGGCTTGATCGTTGTCGACCCACCCTGCTGCGCCGATTCCCACCGCCTCAATCCGGTGCCGCTTTCGGAGATGCTGAACAGCGCGCACGATTGCATCCTCGACAGCCTTCGGACTGTGGGAGGGCGTTGGTTCCTGCCAACGATCGAGGATTTCCCCCTTCTCGTCAACGACGCCAGCTGCCACCTTCGTGCCGCCGATGTCAACGCCAATGCTCAGCAAGGGCGCCGCCGACGTCCGCGCCATGCTGCGACGCGTTGCCGTACCGAAGGTGCTCAGCCTTCAACCCTCTTCTTGAGGCCCTTGAGGGCGCTGTCGATGATCGTCTTTTCCGCCTTGCGCTTGAACATTCCGATCATCGGCATGTTTATGTCGACGGTCAACGTATAGGTGACTGTGGTGCCAGTGCCATTGGGCTTGAGCAAGTATGAACCGTCCATGGCCTTCAGCAAGTTTCCTTCGATGAGCTTCCAACTCACTGCGCGTGGCTTCCAGTCGAAGGCCAGGACATAGTTGTCCTTGACAAGGGTGTGATCAAGCACCATGTGAACCGTTTTGGCCTTGCCGCCGGCCGACGTGAGCACCTCAGCACTCTTCATGGAATCGACCCAATCGGGATAGTGCTCAAAGGCGGCGATGACCGCCATGACCTTATCGGGCTTTGCCGCGATGTTGATGCTGGCGCTCGTCTGATCCGCCACAGCCATAGCGTACGCAGTACAGATTGCTCCGCTCGCTGCGCTCGCTCCGCGCGGATCGCGCTTTGGAGTCCGCCTACTTCGTCGTCGCTGCACTAGAGGTCAAGCGCTTGACGTAACTTTCCCCGAGCCACATCGGCGCTGAAATGGGCCGCCACATATTCCCGGCTCCGAGCTCCCATCTGAGCTGCCAGAGAGGGATTGTTCAGTAGTAGCAGCAGCCGCTCAGCCAGCATCGCATGATCATTTGACGGCACGGTGAAGCCGGTCTCCCCGTCGCGGACGGTCTCGGGCGCACCGCCCGAGTCGCCAACGATGACCGGTAACCCGCACGCGGCCGCCTCGAGTGCGGCCAAGCCGAGCCCCTCCGGATTGAGTCCTGCCAAGCGGGTTCGAACTGGCAGCGCGAAGACGTCGGCTTGCTGAAGCTGACTGATCACCGCGGTCCGCGGCAACGCCCCGAGTAGCTGGGTGCAGCCGGACAGCTGCAGGTCTTGGATCGCGCGTTCCAGGCGTGGGCGTAAGGGACCCTCACCAACCACTACAAGTTCCCACCTCGCGCCGCTCCCAGTGGTTCGGTCAAGCACAATCCGCCAGGCGCGAAGTAGCGTCTCTAAACCCTTCTGCGGGATCAGGCGCGCGACCGCAATGCAGCGGCCGGCGCCAGGAGGACTGGCCCTAAGGGGTCGGAAACGCTCCATGTCTACCGGAGGGGCCAGCCGCAGCAGTCGTTCCCGAGCGTTCGGGCTGAGGGCACTGGCAATGCGGCGTTCGGTGTAGCTCGAAATGGTCGTGAGGTGATCACAGCTGTCGCCGATCCGCCGGAGCAGCCGCCGGGCACCAGGCAATCGCGCCCACCAGGTCTCGTGGCCGTGAGTTAGACCCAAGATCTGCTTGGCGCCGGCACGCCGCAATAACGGGGCCAGCAGTCCAAGTGGAGCGGCCGCGCCGAAGACCACCCGACTGGCGCCAAAGTTGTGCAGTAGCGCCGTTGCCCGGGCAGCGACGCGCGGTGTCGGCAACAGCAGCGGGCCGTCGCGGATGACCGGGAAAGCTCTGTCGCGATCGGTGACCGCGGCACTGGCCGAGCCTGAGGCATATACCGCAACGTCATGATCAAGCAATGTGCAGACGTCATCGACGAAAGACTCGATGCCGCCGATACGCGGCGGAAAGTCATTGGTGATGATCAAAGTCGACGGCACTGATCATTACCGCACTGATCAGTACCGGGCCAAGCGGTCAAGGTAGGCCCGCCACCCCGCAGTCAGCTCGATCTCACTGAGTTGCAGCGTTGACCGACTCGCTTCATCCACCGAGCTTCCGCGCACCAGGTCGGCGTAAAACTCGCCCAGCCGGGCTTCGGAGTATCGGTCGGCAATGAAGCGACACGCCAGCCAAGCTTCCGCGTATGCCAGTTCCAGGTTGCTGGCACCGGCCTCGAACCTGCGGTCGGCGGGAAAGGCGCGGGGCGCGCCTTCACTGCGTACGCGTAGCAGCAATTCATCGGTGCCACCACTTCGCTGGCCCGAGTGGGCACGCATCGAAACCCATTCGGCGAGGCCCTCCTCCACCCACATCGGCGCAGCAGAGTCGGGTGACCGGGTAGCGACATGAACCATCTCGTGCTCCAGCAGAGACTGCAACGCACTCGACGTCAGCGGTGCCGCCTTGGGGTTGACGACAATGCGGATTGCCTCGCCCGCAGCACCAACACGATGCGTCACAGCAGCAATTGAGGTGTGGCTACCGGCCGGCTTGCCCAGTACCGACTCAAAATCGCGCTGGGTTGCTGGAACTTCAATGACGGCTTGGCGGTTCCAGGAACCTCCTAAGCCAGTCGGCAGCATCTGACGCACATTGCCGAGGGCAGCTGCGGCTAACGAGCTCCAACGATCGAGCGACTGGCCCATACCGACGACCACGGTGACCCCGCCACGCTGGCCAGCTGAAAGCGGACCCAACCACCAACTCGGCTCTTGCTCCGGTGGGCTGCCAGCCGGTTCATCTATGGTGCCGGCGATCTTGGCCTCACCGGCGGTCTCCAGGAATGTCAACCAAACCCGGTGCTCCACCTCGGCATCATCGCCAGCCAGCCGCCAAGTAACGACCGCTCGCTGCACCCAGGCAGTTGGGCCGAGCACCTTCCGACGCGGCTCCGAAAGGTCGTACTGCGTCGGCTCGACACGCATGCGAAGCGTCGTCAGTGGCAGCGTGCTGAGGTTGTCAAAGAGGAGCCTGCCGCGGTCACGAAAGCTCGGATCCCGATTGCTGAGCAGTCGGTCGAAGCCACCGCGATCGCCCGTACGAGCCGCTTCTGCGAGGGCATCGACCGTCGCTCTCACCAGGTGTAGACGCGAATTCGCCGAGGCCGCCGATCTCGACTCGATCGGCGCAGGAGCCACCGCCCCTGAAGCAGAACAGGCAGCGCACGCCAGCAGGATCAGCGTCAACGCGACCAGCAGCAGTCGTCGGCCGCCAAAGGAAAGGCGCGCGGTCGCTGACACAGAGGCAGCGTATGCGTGGCCCGGGCTGTTGGCATGAAAGTCCGGCACTTTGCCGAAGCTGCGAGCGTCAGTTGCGCGAGCAGCCTAAGAGACTCAACCCGGCCGGCGGGCTCCGGCGTACGGCATGTACGAGATCTTGATGTATTCCACTGACTTACCTGGCCGCGGGGCATGGATGACTTGGCCGTTACCAGCGTAAAGCCCAACATGGTGGATGTCGCTGTAGAAGAACACCAGATCCCCCAGTTGGAGGTCCGACCTAGACACGGGCCGGCCTCGGTTGTACTGCTGCCCGGATGAGTGGGGAAGGCTCACCCCAACCGATCCCCAGGCCTTCATCGTCAGTCCCGAGCAGTCCCAGCCGCTGGGCCCGGCACCATTGCGCACGTATGGCTCTCCGAGCTGAGCCTTGGCGTAGGCCAATGCTTTTGCTCCCTTTCCACTGCCGCTAATGGGGGTGCGGGCGGCGTCCCGAGAAGCCGCAGCGCCGGCGGCATTTGCCCGCGTCGTTGCCTGCTTCTCCGCGGCAGCCATCTTCCTTCGCTGCTCTCCGGTCAGCTTGGCGAGCACCTTCTTAGCTTCACCGAGCTTCTTGTCTGAAGCGTCGGTAAGAGAGTTGAGCTGTTTCTCCTTCTCGGCGAGGGCTGCAAGGTCCGTCTCAGCCGAATGCTCAAGAGCGGCGAGGTTCGCCTGGGCCTGCTGATAATCCTGCAGCACCGAGTTCTGGTTTTCGCTGACCTTCTGCACTGTGGAGATCTGGCTGAGGAATCCCTCGGTGTCTGGAGTGACGATGAGCTGAGCAGCGGTGTCGAGGCTGCGGTTCTGGAATTGAGCGAGCGCCACCTGGCCCACCTGCAGCCTTATCCGCGCGACCTTCTCAGTCTGCGCTTTGACGTCGGCCTGCTTTAGCCTGAGTTGCGCCTTACCCTGCTTGATCTGTTCCGTTACGCCCGCATACTGCTGGTCGAGCGCCGCGGCATCGGTTTCCAGTTGCTCGATGACGTTCTTCGCCTCTTCCACCGTAACGGGCGGAGCAGCCGCCGCCGGCAAGCTGGTCGGAAAGACAAACAATGCGGCCAGCGCCACCGACGCGAGGCCTAGGGCGGCGGTGCGTACTCCCCGATAGATCGATGCGCGGTGTATCGATGTGCGATGTATCGATGTGTGGTGGTTCGCCCCAAATGCGCGTGACGTCACGCGCGCAGTTAAATTCACAGTCCCCCGACTCCTGTGTTCCCCGAACTCCTGCGCGCAGCTCCCGCTGGTGCTGGCTCAAGCCTCCCCAGACCTGAACACAGTGGAGAGCTGTGATGGACATGCCTGCTGTCCGATATATGACAGTACAGTCACGACGTGAAGTCATCTTGTGCCGTCATCTTGTTGACCGGGCAGTCGTTGACACCTTAGGTCACGATTAAATCACTGGCAATCAGGATCGCCGATATTTTGTCACTTTAGGATTGCGGGTGCAGCGAGCGAAGCAATCAACCCGTTACGCGTAGTCCTGCCATTCCAGCCTGGCCTGCACCCCACGAACCGGGCGTGCACCTTGGATCAGTCGAAGTGGCGGCACTAGACCGGAATCGGCCAATGTCTTCAATGCGGTCTGCTCATCGGGGTCGAAATCGATGACACCGCCGGAGGTCCCCAGTAGGACACTTACGACGCAGTCACTACACGCGGGGCCCCTTGCCACACAGGTTTCGCAATCCACGTGGAGTACGTCCATCCTGGTTCCTTTCCGAATGATTCCTGCTTCAGTCGCCACATCAGACCCCGCTTGTCGTATCGTCTCGCAGACCACTGACACTTTTCTTGATGCGGAACCGAGCTCGCGAGGTCTACTCGCACGGACATCACGATTCAGTCCTTCGATCCCATAGCTGGCGAACCGCGGAAAACTCCGCGGCGTACCTGCTGCCCTGGCTGAAGCCTGCGGATCGGCTGCTTGATGTAGGCGTTGGCCCCGGGACCATCACCGTCGATTTCGCCGAACGGCTGAGCGATGGTTCGGTCGTTGGCATCGATCTGGCGCCGGCCGCGGTCTCGGCCACACAGCAGCTGGCCGCTGAGCATGATCTGAGAAATCTCAGCGTCTCCATCGGAGATGTTTACGACGTGGAATTCCCCGACGCCTCCTTCGATGTTGTTCATGCCCACCAGGTGTTGCAGCATCTCAGTGACCCGATCGCGGCTCTTCGCGAAATGCGTCGCGTGTGTCTGCCAGGCGGCATTGTGGCGGTACGAGATGCTGACTGGGCAGCGCTTGTCTGGTACCCCCCAGGTGCGGCACTGACCCGTTGGCACAAGCTGTACCACCAGGTGTCGCGGGCCAATGGAGGCGAACCCAAGGCGGGACGGCGACTGCTGAGCTGGGCGCGGGCGGCCGGCTTTCGCGATGTCAACGCATCGGCCAGCGCCTGGTGCTTCGCCACCCCGGCAGACGTTGCCTGGTGGGCTGAGACCTGGGCAGAGCGGTTGAGCCAATCCGATTTCGGAAAGCAGGCCGTCGATCGGGGGCTGGCAGACTCCGCAGAATTAGCGGAACTCGCCGCAGCCTGGCTGGAGTGGGGCCAGCACTCCGACGCGTGGTTTTCGGTACTCCATGGGGAGCTCGTGTGCCGCCGCTGACTGTCTCGTGTTGCAGCGGACGGTTCGCCCAGCGTTCGATGTTCAAGTAAGTTAGGGCCTAGGGGAGTCTCTTGGGGGAAATGTGGTACAAGCACGACGGGCGAAAGTCCGGCCGGCACGCGTCATCATTCCGCTGATTGTTGCAGTAGCCCTCGTAGCGGGCGGCGCATTTGCAGTATTGAAGTCCTGGCCAACCGCGACGACGGCGGATCCTCAGCCCGAGACCAGCGTGGCAGTTGAGTCACAATCTCCAAGCACAGCAGAGTCGAGTCCCTCGCCGTCTGTGAGTACCTCGCCGTCTGCCAGTGCGGCTGCTGCCACAGCCCTGCAAGCGTGCCAGAAGAAGGTTGAAGCGGCCGATGGGGTACTCAAGGAAGGCAAGACCGGCGTACTGCACTGGATTGACCACGTGGATACCCAGACCGACGCCCTCGCCGGCGAACTAACGGAGGCCGAAAGGACAGAGCGCTTCGGCAAGACCCGCGTAAAGGGCCCTGGTGATGTCAAGCGCTATGACGACGCCGTCGATGAGTACAAGAGCATC
>DATFBI010000306.1:0-6687 GCA_035253925.1 Propionibacteriaceae bacterium | reverse complement strand
GGCAGTCAGGGTCGACGACCTCTCGATCACCTATCGCACCACGTTCGAGCGCCGGCCTACGCTGAAGCAGGCTTTGATCCGCTTCGGACGCGGACAGCGTGCCGTACGGGAAGTGGAGGCGATCAAGAACGTCTCCTTCGAGGTCCGTTCGGGTACTGCCATGGGCATCATCGGCTCCAACGGCGCCGGCAAATCCACACTGATGCGGGCGATGGCCGGCATTTTGCCCCCGACGAGCGGTTCGATCGAGGTCTGGGGTCGGGCCAGCACCCTGCTGGCGCTTGGCGTCGGCTTTAACAAAAACCTCTCCGGGCGGGAGAACATCATCCTGGGTGGCCTTGCCGCCGGCCTGTCCCGCCGCGAGGTGGAGGAGCGGGCCGACGAGGTTGCGGAGTGGACCGAGCTTGGTGACTTCATTGACATGCCCATGCGGACGTACTCCTCGGGCATGTCCGCACGGCTGGAGTTCTCAGTTGCGGTGCACATGCAGCCAGACATCTTGATGATCGATGAGGCCCTGTCCACCGGCGATGCGCACTTCCGGGAGAAGGCGAACGCGAAGATGGCGGAGCTGCGTGACAGCGCGCGAGCCATGTTCCTGGTCAGCCATGGGCTCGGCAGCATCAAGGAGATGTGCAACGAGGCGATCTGGCTCGACAAGGGCAAACTCATGATGCAGGGCGATCCAGATCGAGTGGTCAAGGCCTATCTCAAGTTCGTCAAGGTTAAGAAGCGCGATAGCGCCATGGAGGACCTGTAGTTTCCCGGGCGGCCTGTCGATACCTAGCACATTGAGAGCTTGTCCGATGCCGACCGCGCTGCTTCACCACTACATGCGGGCAATCGCCGGCACCCTCGCCCACTTCGCGATATCCACAGACGAACTGCGCTGAGTTCCGGACTTGGGGTAATGCGCAGCTAGGCGTAACGGGCAATTAGCCAGGCGACCAACCAGCCTCAAGTCGCCATTTGAGGAAGTCCGCCAAGTCTCCAGACTCCCCGTCCTTGCCACCCTTACCAATGACCAGCGGCGGCGGTGATGGCCGCAACTTCACACCTGAGAAGCGCTCCCGCCAGCCACCTGGCACAGTCAGCACGTAGTAAGAGCCGTCCTCGCCGATGGCAATGCTCTGATTCTTGCGGATGTACCAGCCGACCTTGTCGGTCTTCACCGACTGGCCGCCGTACAGCGTCGCACGCAATGGATTCGGAGCTAGGCCCTTGGCCTTGGCGGTCGCCACGAATTCGTCTATGAGCTTCTGAGCTTCCCGCGATTCCCCGCGCGCCTGAGCTGCCTGAAGCTCGGCACGCCGGGCCGCTTCTTCGGCGCGAGACATATATGGATCGTAACGTTGGTCACAGTGTGACCAGTGAAGGCCGCTCAGCAGCGAACTGCTAGCGCCAACTCAGCTGTAACGATCGATGGGAAGCCCGAACCACACCAGCTTGGCAGCATAGAATCTCCGTTGCTCTTCCCCCGAAATAGGAAGTCCATGGCTCAGACCACCACGATGCTCAAGTCGACGCCCGACCATCCGCCAAAGCGCCACAAAAAGAAGCGGCAGCTGTTGCCGAAGATCTTGATCGGCGTGGCTGTGCTCCTCGTCGCCGTGATCGGCGCCGGCGCACTCTACGCGGCAACCATTGATCGCAGCTTGACCAAGAATCTCAACCGTGGTGTCGAATTACCCACCGACGAATCTTCCATCCGTCCAACAAAGGAAGCGCAGGCGACCGGCACACTGAACTATGTGCTGCTTGGCTCCGACAGCCGCGACACGGGTAATCAAGGCAACGGACGCAGCGACACGATCATGATCGTTCACCTCAACGCCAAGCGGACCAAGGCCTACATCATTTCTTTTCCGCGGGATATGTATGTCAATATCCCGGGCTACGGCAGGAACAAGATCAACGCTGCCTTCGCTTTCGGCGGCGCACCGCTAGCTGTCCGGACCCTGGAGAGTCTCACCGGGGTACGCATGGACCATGTCGTGCTGATCGACTTCCAGGGATTCATCCAGCTCACCGAAGACCTGGACGGCGTCACGGTACCGAACAAGACCGCCTTTACATCCCACGGCTACCACTATCCCAAGGGCAAGATCACCATCGCTGGTGAAGAAGCACTCTGGTTTGTTCGGGAGCGTAAGTTGCTACCTGGTGGTGATCTTGATCGGGCCGAGAATCAGCGCAATGTCATCAAGGCAATCGTCGAAAAGGGCCTCAGCGCCAAGGTGATCTCGGATCCGGCCACCTTCACCACGTTCGTCGGCAACCTGGCCAAGTACCTCACTGTCGACAACAGCCTCACCGATAGCGAGACTGTGCGAACCGCACTTTCGCTGCGGCTCACCGGAGAAGACATCGCGCTCCTGCAGGCCCCGATCTCCGGTTTGTCAACCACAGGCGACGGACAGAGCATTGACGTTGTGGACAAGGCAAAGATGGCCGAGCTGTCCAGTGCTTTGAAGAAAGACAGAATGTCGGAGTATCTGAAGAAGTACCCGCAAGGTTAAGGATGAAGTTCGCGCGGAGCCTGCAGCGGTTGTGGCGGCACCGATACTTCCGCCGGCTGCTGGCGGTCCGCATCGCCGTCCAGTCCTGTGACGGAGTGCTCCAGGTGGCGCTGGCGTCCTACGTACTGTTCTCGCCCCAGCATCAGCCGGACGCAGCCTCGATTGCCGTCGTGCTGGCCATTACGTTGCTGCCGTTCTCGATCTTGGGCCCGTTCGCCGCGGTAGTAATCGACCGGGTGTCTCGCCGGCAGGTCGTCATCGTTACCAATCTCGCTCGAGCCGTGGTCACGCTTGGCATTGCGGCGCTTGTCGCAACCGGGCTACGGAGCGGCGGTGTCGAGGTGCTTTTCTATGTCGGTGTGCTGGTCGTCATGAGCCTCAGCCGGTTCCTGCTGGCGGCACTCTCCGCGGCACTTCCCCACACCATCGACGCCACCGAGTACATGGTCGCTAACTCAGTCGTGCCGGTGGTCGGCCCAGTCGGACTGTTGATCGGTGTCGCCGTGGCCACTCCGCTGCGGCTGATCTTGGGCCAGGCCATGCCGGACTATCGGGCAAATGCGATCTTGTTCGTCATCGCCGCGGTCGGTTTCGTGCTGAGCGCCGCCATCGCGCTGTGGATCCCGCGGCGACAGCTTGGCCCTGATGATGTGGCACCGCCAAGTGCGCGGGATATCCTCGCCGGCCTGGTCGAGGCTTTGGCGCATCTGCGTGATCGTCGCGCCGCGGGGATTGGGCTGCTGACCATTGGTGCCCACCGGCTCGTCTTTGGCATCGTGACCGTGGCGATGATCTTGGTCTATCGCAATTACTTCCACAGCGTTGATCAGGTCGATGCTGCTATCGCCGATCTCGGGCTACTGGTAGTAATAACCGGAGCCGGCTTTGTCCTGGCTTCAGTAGTAACGCCACCTGTGAGCGCGCTGGTGGGCGTCCGCAGCACAATGATCATCTGCTTACTGGCATCAGCAGCCTTTCAATTGGTGCCTGGTGCCATCTATGCCCGAGTGCCGCTGATGGTCGCGGGGTTCCTACTTGGCTTGACCGCACAGTGCATCAAACTCTGTGTCGACACCTTGGTCCAGGCTCATGTTGGTGACGAGTTCAAGGGGCGAATATTTGTGATCTACGACGTGATCTTTAATGTCGTGCTCGTGCTTGCGGCGGTGATCGCTGCAGTAATCCTGCCTGCCAACGGCAAGTCAGTGATCATTCTGATCATGATGGCGGTTTGCTACCTACTGATCAGCATGGCTTTCGCACTGGCCAGTCGCGGCGTCAGCATGAACGAGGGCACCGAGTCACTACAAACTATTGGGTAGCTGCTCGCGCAATGCCGACGCTCGCAGCTAGTTTCTTAGCGCATTGCGAACACGTTCGGGTCGGCGCCGAGCCGCTGCCCGGTCCTCACCTTGGAGATCTCGGCCATGTCCGCGTCATCGAGCTCGAAGTCAAAGATGTCAAAGTTCTCCCTCATCCGTTCCGGACGAACTGACTTCGGGATGACGACGCAGCCCACCTGGATGTGCCAACGCAGCACGACTTGAGCCGGCGTACGGTCCTTGCGGCGAGCCACCTCCACAATGCTGGGATCCTCCAGCAGGCCCTTACCCTGACCAAGCGGACCCCACGACTCGGTGAGAATGCCGTGTTCGGCATGGAACTCGCGCAGCTCCTCCTGCGGGAACTGAGGGTGCAGCTCGACCTGGTTGATCGCCGGCGTGACGTCTGTCTCGGCCATGAGTCGCTGCAGATGCGGGATCTCGAAGTTGGATACGCCGATGGAGCGCACCCGGCCCTCGCTCAGCAGCTTCTCGAGCGCCCGCCAGGTCTCGACGTACTGGTCGAACATCGGCAGCGGCCAATGGATAAGGAAAAGATCGAGCACCTCGATGCCAAGCTTCTTCATGCTGCCGTCGAAGGCAGTTAACGCGTTGTCGTAGCCTTGCTCGCTGTTGGTCAGTTTCGTAGTGATGAAGAGTTCGTCAAGAGGTACGTCGCTCTGCGCGATCGCGGCACCGACACCTTCCTCGTTGCGGTAGCCCTGCGCGGTATCGATCAGCCGATACCCGGTTTTGAGCGCCTCAGTGACGGCTTCTTGAGTTTCCTCCGGCGGGACGAGAAACACCCCGAACCCTATCTGCGGGATTTGCAAGCCGTTGTTCATCACTAGCGACGGAACTGTTGACATGTCACTCCTCTTCGAGGTCTTTGGGCTTTGTTTGAGCGGCGTGCTGCGCGGCCTTGAACCGCTCGGGCGACACCCGGGCCACCGCCATCTGGAGCAAGTTCTTCACCGATCCGGCGACCACCTTGTCGTCACCTTTCATCAGGGCCTTGAAGGCGTCCTGTGCCACTTCGGCGGGGTCGTCCTTGGGGCCTTGGGCTACCCGCGTGTTCTGCATGCCGCCGCGGTCGAAGATCTCGGTGTCGGTCGGTCCGGGCAACAAGGCAGTGACGGTGACTCCGGTGTTCTTGAGCTCATACCGGATCGCCTCGGCGAATGACAACAGGAAGGACTTTGAAGCGGCGTACGTCGCGTAGTACGGCCCAGGCATGGAGGCGGCGACCGAAGATGTGATCAATACCCGGCCCTCGCCGCGGTCGACCATGGCTGGCAGCAGGCGTTTCGCCAAGTGGACTGCCGAGCCGATGTTGAGGTGGATCAGCGAGCGATCACTTTCCAGATCTGTCTCCAGAAAGGGGCCACCGACGGCGCGGCCGGCATTCAGCGCCAGTATGTCGACCGGCCGACCGCCCTGCTGGATCGCTGCGGCGGCTCCTTCATTGCCGTCGTACGTCGCGAGGTCCGTCTGAAGCGCGGTGACGGCAGCCCCAGTGGACCGCAGTTGCGCCGCCGCCGCATCGACTCCGTGCTCGGCGATCAGCATCACATCGCAGTTCTCAGCGGCACACACCTTGGCAAATTCAAGGCCGATGCCGCTGGATGCTCCAGTGATGACAGCGAACTTCCGGCCCTCATATGTGTTCATGACCCTCCTGTGGTGAGCAGTCGCCATCCGGGAGGGTTCCCAACAAGCGGGCGGCTCAAACGTCTGGATTGTCGAAGCCTGAGAGTAATAAGGCCCGAAGCCTGACAGCTGCGAGCCCTGTTGCTATCATCTCTGCGCTTACTTGCGGCGCTTAGAGATGCGATGAACCCACCGCCGCCGTCGGGCGGGCGGTGAGAACACTTGTGGTGCGTCTGGCAGAGCGGACTGAGCCAGCAACGTCTTGGGGTCGCCCACTACTACCCACGGAACCACGAGCATGTGGCACTCCTTCTTGGGTTGTGTTCTTTGCGTCGTGCGCGTCAGCGTTGACCGCGCATTAGTTAGAGCGCCTATACATCTGGCAACAGTCCTTGCTGCATGGTGATTCCTGTCACAGCCTTACGGTCGCGCTTCGCGCTCATCTTGAAATTGCGCATTGCAATAACCATGATCATGATCATGTTGGTCAGTGAGCGTCAAGATCAATATTCTCCAGTCGCTCCAACACCATGGCGCGCGTTCCCTTAGCTATCGACAACAATCCATGGGAATAGACAACATCCGTGGTGTTTCGACCAACACGTTGGACAACACCCAGTTGCCAAGTTCTTCGCGTGACGCTTGTCGAAGCCCTTGATCAGGAATGGCGCGAGCTGGTCCACAATCATCCGACTGTTGTGGCCCGTTGGGCGGAGCGACATAGTGTTCTGGCTCCGTGCCAATCCCTGGATGACATTCTCTCGGTCGTCAAGCTTTACTCGGATCCCCTCCTTGCGGCACTCCTGACCGAGGCCTCGCGGGGTGATCGGCTGGCAGGCCGCGTCGTGCTACAGGTGCTGATCGGACGGATGGTGCGAATGGCGCAGCGCGATCCGCGCTCCAGCGTCGATGATTATCTTGCGGCGTTGTGGTGTGTGATTAACAGCTATCCGTTTAGCCGGCGGCCGGTACGGATTGCGGCGAATCTTTCGCTGGACACTTTGAAAGCAGTCTCCAGTGAGCACCGATGGTTGCGGCGAGGCGATGTCACGCTGTGGCCGTCAAGCGGGTCTTTCGAGGAACTATTGGAACCGGCCGCACTTGACGGGAGCCCTTGCGGCTCTTTGCCTCCGATCGACGTCGAGGTGCGTCAGGTGCTTGGGGCTGGCAGCTTGCTGAGCTTGATCAACGATTCG
>DATFBI010000305.1:0-4363 GCA_035253925.1 Propionibacteriaceae bacterium | reverse complement strand
AGCGCTTCGGCAAGACCCGCGTAAAGGGCCCTGGTGATGTCAAGCGCTATGACGACGCCGTCGATGAGTACAAGAGCATCACGGGATCCTGCGACAAGGTCAAGGGTGCCGACAGCGCCGTGGCAGCCACCCTCAAAAAGTGCAATGAGCGAAGCCAGGCACAACAACCGGTGCTGAAGGCAACAGATGCGGCCATGAAGGACTGGAAGGCTCACGTTAAGTTCATGCTTTACAACCGGGAGCACCCCGACCCAGACGCGGCATCGGATAGACAGTCCACCTGGCTGAAGCAGTACCGCGGAGCCCCGAAGGATATCAAGGCGTTCAAGAAGGCAACCCGCGACTTCGAAGACGCACCTAGCTGCTGACTCAGGCGACCACCGCCACCTGAGGACTCTCTGGTGAAACCTACGTTTGCCTAGCCTCGGCGAGTCGACCCCTACTACTGTCGTAGCCGATCTCTAATGTCGCCATCGTGGCGCTGCAGGCCTCCTTTGATGATCTTGGGACGCATCTGTCCCAGGTCACGTTCTGTGTTGTTGATCTAGAAACCACCGGCGGCGCAGAGACCGACATGATCACTGAAGTAGGAGCGGTCAAGGTACGCGGTGGTGAGGTGCTGGGCGAGTTTCAGACTCTGGTCAATCCGAAGGCGCACATTCCACCGCTGATCGCAGTGCTTACAGGCATCACGAACCAGATGGTGGCCAACGCACCGCCGCTCCGTCAGGTGCTGCCCTCGTTCCTGACCTTTGCGCAGGGAACTGTGATCATCGCTCACAACGCTGGATTTGATGTCAACTTCCTGCGCCGTGCCTGCGAGGCCTGTGGTTACCCGTTTCCACGCTGGCCGGTATTCGATTCGGCCGCTCTGGCACGACAGATCCTGCTGCGGGACGAAGTGCCGAACTGCAGATTGGCCAGCCTGGCCCGGCATTTCCACACCACAGTCACCCCGAACCATCGCGCGCTCACCGATGCCCAAGCCACCGTGGAGGTGTTCCACGGCTTGCTCGAACGGGTTGGCAATCTTGGCGTGCACACCCTTGAGGACCTTGGGGAGTTCACTCGCCGAGTCTCGCCCCAGCGGCGTGCCAAGCGCAGCTGGGCTGCCGACCTACCAGACGCGCCCGGGGTCTATCTGTTCGTCGCGGAGCACGATGAGCAGCGCCACATTCTCTACATCGGGAAGTCACGCAACATTCGGGCCCGGGTTCGTACCTATTTCACAGCCGCCGAAAAGCGGCCGCGAATCGATGAGATGGTCCGGGTTGCTACCGGTGTGGAGGCCATCCCCTGTATCACCCAACTGCAAGCAGACGTTACCGAGCTCCGCTTGATCGGTGCCCACGCTCCGCGTTACAACCGTCGCTCGAAGTTCCCGGAACGCACTCAGTGGATCAAGATCACCGACGAACCATTTCCCCGTCTGTCATTGGTCCGGACGGTCCGTGATGATGAGGCCACGTACTTTGGGCCCTTCTCCCGCAGGCAGTCGGCCGAAGACGTTGCGCTTGCCATCTACGACGGTTTTCCGATCCGGCAATGCACACCACGATTGAGCACCACCTCGCCGATCTCGGCGTGCGCTCTTGCCGGTATGGGCCGTTGCGCGGCACCGTGTGACGGCACCATCTCCCAAGACGGTTACCGCGAGATCGTGGAGGCCGTACGCGCCGCCTTGTCGGTCGACCCGCGGCCCGCCGTGCTGGGGGTCCAGGCGCGACTGCGCAGACTGATCAATCAGCAAAGGTTCGAGGAGGCTGCCATCATCCGCCGGCGGCTGGAGACACTGACACGCACGGCAGCACGCTTCCACCGGATCCGCAGTCTGGCTGCCTGCCCTGAGATTGTGGCTGCGCGCAGGGTTGACCTCAACTGGGAGATCCACGTGGTTCGTTACGGCCGGCTTGCTGGGGCTGGCGTTGCTACACCGCGGGATGTGCCCCAAGCGGTCGCTCGGGCGGTCCGAGCTACGGCCGAGACCGTGCCCAAACCACCGGATCCACTGCCGGCGGCTGGCATCGAAGAGACTGAGCGGATCGCCGACTGGCTTGAGCAGCCTGGAATCCGCCTGATCGAGATCACCGGTGACTGGATCTGGCCGCTGCATGCCGTACTGGATCATGAAGCGCTGGTGCAGTACGCACTCGGCGAGTCGCTGCCGTCGACGAGGGAAGGGCAATAAGACTCGAGCTGCGAGCGTCGGAAAGCGCACGCCGCCGCACAGAGCCAGGCTGGCGGCAGAGCGCCAGCCTCAGCGAGCGGAGCGAGCCATAAACTCAGCGAGCGGAGCGAGGCATCAACACCGGGCGAGCCTTTCTTCCTCATCGAGAGACGACAGCGGCGGCGGATGCCAGGCGCGATGCGCGAGCAGCTCAACACTTAGGATGACCGCCATGCTGACTGCGATTGTCTTCGTCAAGGCCGAGGTTGCCCGTATCCCCGAGGTGGCCGAGGAGATTGCCGCGCTCAGTGGCGTTAGTGAGGTTTACTCTGTGACCGGCACAATTGACCTGATCGTCATGATCAGAGTGGCGAACCATGATCAAATCGCGGAAGTCGTTGCCGACCGGCTCAACAAGGTGCCCGGTGTGGTGAGTACCGAAACTCATATCGCTTTCCGAGCCTATTCTGCTCATGATCTTGAGGCGGCGTTTTCTCTTGGCGGCTAGTGATCAGCGCGCTACGCGACGCAGTCTGGTCGAAGGAATTTCCACGACCGTACTCATGATCGCCACCGTGCTGCTACTGCTGGTGTTACTCGGTGCGGCCATTGCGGCCTGGGTGATCACCCGTCAACCGCCCGATCAGCCGTTGCAGGTGCCCTCGGCATCGCAGGTGTAGCGGCTCAGATGATCATGAGCTTCAAGAGAACCCCGACCAGGCAGATCATGATCACGCCCAGCAGACCGACCACCTGAACCGCGCTGCGGTTGCGACGCGGTGCGTACGCCAACACCACTCCAACCAGTGCGCCGACAATGATGCCGCCGATGAGCATCAGCCATCCGAAGCTGCGGAAACCGACCAAGACGCTATAGAGGATGAGCAGGATGAACAGCCCGATGTCGGCGCGGACATCCTCGCGCATCTTCTGTTTGAAGATCGCATTGGCGGCTAGCAGACCGATAACAGCGGCCGCGGCACCGAAACCTGCGCTTCCGTACGGACCGAGAACGAAGAGCAGCGTGGCACCCCCCAGTCCGGCCGCGAGATAGAGCGTGACGAACCGCCAGGCGCCCAACTCGGATTCAATGGCTCGACCCGCGATCCAGAGCACCAGTACGTTCATCAGAACGCCCAGGATCGACCCCGATGTCAAAGACGCGGTAAGCAGCCGCCAGAACTGACCGGCGTAGATTGCCTCATTGCTCATCACCAGCAGCTGATTGAGCATCCCACCGCTGACCAGATTGAGCGCCCATTCCACAACAAGTGCAGCCATGACAACTTTCGTTGCGGTTCCACCGCCCGGCTTCAAAACCGCGCCAAACGCCGTCCTGGGTGCTCGCACACTCGCTCGTCCTGAGGCCACACACGACGGGCACTGGAAGCCGACCGACGCCGGGTTCATGCACTCGCCACAAATCGGGCGATTGCACCGCTGACAGGAAATGCCGGTCATCCGTTCCGGATGGCGATAACAAGGAGCAAAGGCCGGAGGCGAGAAGTCCGGACCGGCGTTGGGTGTCTGACTCACGCCGAGGGCTTATCTGAATCGATGGTGCCCGAATCGATCGACACTGACTCTATGACCACTGGGTCGACAGGCCGATCACCTCGTCCAGTGCGTACCTGGGCGATCTCGTCGACGATGTCACGGCTCGCCTGATCGGCCACCTCACCAAAGATCGTGTGTCGCCGATTCAGATGCGGCTGAGGACCGACAGTGATGAAGAACTGTGAACCATTAGTGCCCGGACCAGCGTTTGCCATGGCCAGCAGGTAGGGCTTGTTAAAGGCAAGATCAGGATGGAACTCATCGCCGAACTTGTAGCCCGGACCACCGGTGCCAGTCCCCAGCGGGCAACCGCCTTGAATCATGAAGCCGTCGATCACCCGATGAAAGGTGAGCCCGTCGTAGAACTTGCCGGTCGTTCTTGCGCCGGTCTTGGGGTCGGTGTACTCCTTACTGCCTGAGGCGAGACCCACAAAGTTGTCCACAGTCTTCGGAGCTTGATCACCAAAGAGCACCAGGTTGATGTCGCCGTGGTTGGTGTGCAGGGTTGCCGTCTGCTGTGCCACTTCGAGGCACCTTTCTGTCGTGATCATTGTCTGACGTTGTTTAACGGCGCCTCTCGCCAAGCTCGGGGCGCAGGTCAGGCAGCCATCCTGTCAGACCGCACAAGATGACGATACG
>DATFBI010000304.1:0-5333 GCA_035253925.1 Propionibacteriaceae bacterium | reverse complement strand
GCGACAAAGACAGCATGCTGTGTCGTTGGTGGCGGCCCCGCAGGTTTGGTTCTTGGTCTCATCTTGGCCCGCGCGGGAGTCCGCATCACTGTGCTGGAGAAGCATGCCGACTTCCTTCGCGACTTTCGCGGCGACACCGTGCATGCCTCAACGCTGACCTTGCTGGACGAACTTGGGCTGGGGGAGCAGTTCGCCGCTCTTCCGCCCCGGTGGATCGAGAAACTCAGTGTGCAACTCGATTCCGGCACCTACGGCGTCGCCGACCTGACCAGACTTCCGGGTCGCCATCAACACATTGCGCTGGTGCCGCAATGGGACTTTCTCAACGTCATCGCCGACGCAAGTCGAGAGGAAGTTGATTACGAGCTGATGATGACCGCTGAGGTGACCGACCTGCTATGGGACGGTCAACGGGTCACTGGTGTGAAGTACCGCCATGATGGTCAAGATCAGCAGTTGGAAGCTGATCTTGTGGTGGGGTGCGACGGTCGATCCTCGGTCGTCGCTGAGCGCGCCGGACTGCGGTCCCGGACGTTTGGTGTCCCGATGGATGTGTTGTGGTTCCGGTTGCCGCGCCTTGCGACCGATCCGGAAGGTATTAGGGGCCGGATTTCCCGCTCGAACTTGTTGATCATGATCGATCGTGGTGACTATTACCAGATTGGCCTAGTGATCAGAAAAGCGTCAATCGCGACACTTCGTGATGATGGCATTGCGGCTTTTCGGCAGCGGCTGCGTGATGTTGTTCCCTGGCTCGGAGATCGAGTCGACCTCCTTCAGTCCTTCGACGACATCAGGTTGCTCAACGTCCAGCTCAATCGGCTGCCGCGCTGGTATCGGGACGGAGTGCTGTGCATCGGCGACGCTGCTCATGCCATGTCACCTGTGGGTGGGGTGGGAATCAATCTGGCGGTGCAGGATGCCGTTGCCGCCGGCCGGATTCTTGCTGAGCCGCTGAAAGCCGGGCGAGTGGCGGTGGCCCACCTCCGCAAGGTGCAGCGTCGGCGCTGGCTTCCGACGGCACTTACTCAGACATTCCAGCGGTTCGCCCATCGTGTTGTTGTCGAGACAAGCATTGCCGAGGCTGACGCAGTTCCACGTCCGACTACGGCTCCCGCTCCGCTCAAGCTGATGCAACGCTTTCGGATCCTGCAAGCGATTCCTGGTTACTTTGTGGGCATCGGGCTGTTACCCGAACACGCGCCTGACTTTGCCGATCGGCAAGCGTCGCTCGGCTCCGCTGCTCGTCTTTCCGTACAAAGCCACACGTGAGCTCTCCACCGCCGATTGCCGCAGGATTCGTGGCGTTGTGCGGAGAATAGCAAGGATCGCCACAGGCAGTTCACGCCAAGAACGCTGCGGCGCAGGCGGGTTAGATTGGTCCGGTGACCGTTCAGGAACAAGCTGAGAGGGCGCGAACCGCCGCCCTTACGCTCAGCAGTGCTACGCGGGCTACCAAGGATGCCGCTCTGCTTGCCATGGCCGACGCGCTGGCTAAATCCGAGACCGCAATCTTGGAGGCTAACCAGCGTGATGTCTCTCAAGCCGAGGTAAATGGCACAAGTGCTGCGATCATCGACCGACTCCGGCTTAGCCCCGATCGCATCGCCGGCATGGTCGATGGTTTGCGTGAGCTGGCTGCGCTGCCGGATCCAGTGGGCGATGTGGTACGTGGCTGGACCAATGCGAACGGCGTACAGGTTCGCCAGGTTCGAGTGCCGTTCGGTGTAGTCGGCATCATCTATGAAGCCCGCCCTAATGTGACAGCAGATGCCGGCGGTATCTGCCTGAAATCCGGCAATGCCGCGCTGCTGCGAGGCTCATCCTCAGCTGCTGAGTCGAATGCTGCGATCGTCGAGGCGCTGCAAGCCGGACTTGTCGATGTCGGGTTGCCTGCCGATGCCATCCAGCTCGTGCCTGGGCCGCGCGAGGTCACCAATGAGTTGATGGCGGCACGTGGGCTGGTCGACGTACTAATTCCTCGTGGTGGTGCCGGCTTGATCGACAATGTGGTTCGCAATAGCCAGGTCCCGGTCATCGAAACCGGAGTGGGTAACTGTCATCTCTTCGTGGACGCGGCGGCCGACGAGCAGATGGCACTCAACATCATGATCAACGCCAAGGCCCAGCGGCCTTCGGTGTGCAATGCGGCAGAGACACTCCTTGTGCACGCCGACATCGCCGAGTCTTTCGTACCAAAAGCTCTTGACGCGCTCACTGCTCATGGGGTCACAGTGCACGGCGATTCCCGCGTAGCTGCGTTCGGTGACGTGGTACCGGCCGATGAGCATGACTATGCCAAGGAATACCTATCGCTAGACATCGCGATGGCGATCGTCGATTCCCTCGATGCGGCACTGCAGCACATTCGCCGTTATAGCACCGGCCATTCCGAGACGATCATCACCGATTCTCAGACCTCCGCAGCTCGATTCACAGCCCAAGTCGATGCAGCTGCGGTACTGGTCAATGCCTCGAGTCGGTTCGTCGACGGAGGCGAGTTCGGGTTCGGAGCGGAGATCGGAATCTCCACCCAGAAGCTGCACGCGCGCGGCCCGATGGGCCTGCCTGAGATGACCTCGACAAAGTACGTGGTGACCGGGTCGGGTCAAGTTCGTGAATAGTGACTGGCAAGAGAGTGCGCCGCCAGCAGGATTGATCACCCGTCGGATGTCTTGAGCCGCTACGCTGCGGATATGACCCTGGCACTGACCCTTCTCCAGACCGAGGCGCACCGCGAACTGCCGATTCCTGCCTGGGCCTTCGGGATCCTTGGGTTCGGCGTGCTTGTCATCCTGCTGCTGATCACCTGGTCGATCGGCAAGGGCCGCCCGCACAGCTAGAGGCGCCGGCGGGAGCGTCGGAAACTCGTGACCCTGCCACCTCGATTTACAGGGCTGGCCCGGCAGCGCGGCGCAGATCCGCAGCGGCGGTACCGGCTAGGCGTCATGGGTGGCACGTTTGACCCAATCCACCACGGTCACCTGGTTGCCGCGAGCGAGGTAGCCGGTCGCTTTGAGCTTGACGAGGTTGTCTTCGTTCCCACCGGTCAGCCGTGGCAGAAGACTCATCGCCAAGTGTCGTCACCGGAAGACCGTTATTTGATGACGGTCATTGCGACTGCCTCTAATCCGAGGTTTACGGTGAGCCGGGTTGATATTGATCGGCCGGGACTGACCTATACCGCCGATACGCTCCGCGATCTGCGGGCCGAACGCGGTGGCGACGTCGATATGTACTTCATCACCGGCGCGGATGCGCTAGCTCAGATTCTTACCTGGCGTGAGGTGGATTCAATCTTTGATCTTGCCCACTTCGTGGGCTGCACGCGTCCCGGAGTTGATCTTGATTCGCCGGTGATCGCTGAACTGCCGCAGGACAAAGTTACCTTGCTGGAAGTGCCGGCGCTCACGATCTCCTCGACGGCTTGTCGGTTGCGAGTGCAAGAACGCCAGCCGATCTGGTACCTCGTGCCGGACGGCATCGTGCAGTACATCGCTAAACGCGGTCTCTATCAAAGCTGAGCTTGAGCTGGGGATCGGCAGATGTGCATGATTGCGCCACGCACCAGGGCTTAGCAACGTTGTCTGTGGGTCTGATTACGGTTTGTGCCATGAGCGAACTCTCATCGGAAACCAATGGAGCAGGAAACCATAATGCAGGCACCCTCGGGGCCCCGGCCGGAGGTGACCAAGATCCAGTGCTGGAAAAGGACCCGAGTGATTGGGTCAGCGGCGACGACCCAATGACCACGGCACAGCGCAGCTATCTGGACACGCTTGCCCGGCAAGCGGGGGAAGAACTACCTGCAGATCTCAGCAAGGCGGAGGCCTCGAAGCACATTGATCGGTTGAAGTCACAACTGGGTATTGGCAATTGAGCCCGCGGAGCTGCGAGCGTCGGCGTTGCGCGTGCAGCCGCAAAGCAAACCCGCGGAGCTGCGAGCGTCGGTATAGCGCGAGTAGCTCCAATACAACCGAACGGAGGCCAGGATGACGCAGTTCGGCTACACGTTGATGTGCGAGCAGAGTACGCCACGGGACCTCGTGAGTTACGCCGTCGCTGCTGAGCGGGTTGGCTTCGACTTCGAGGTCTGCAGTGATCATTACTCGCCGTGGCTTGCGTCGCAGGGGCATTCACCGTACGCCTGGAGCGTGCTGGGTGCAGTAGCACAAGCGACTACCCGAGTTGAGCTGGCCACTTACGTCACTTGCCCGATCATCCGCTACCACCCGGCAGTAGTGGCGCAGAAGGCAGCCACACTCCAGCTGCTTAGTGAGGGCAGGTTCATCCTCGGCCTGGGGTCGGGGGAGAACCTCAACGAGCACATTACGGGCGAGGGTTGGCCGCCTGTCGCGCAGCGCCAGGACATGCTTGTCGAGGCGGCCACGATCATTCGCGAGTTGCAGTCGGGCGAACTGGTGACCTGGGAGGGTGACTACTTCCGGATCGACTCCGCTCGATTGTGGGATGCACCGGAGGGCGGCGTACCGATGGCTATTGCGGTGTCCGGCGAGAAATCAATAGCGCAGTTTGCGCCGCTAGCTGATCACCTGGTGGCTGTGGAGCCGGAACCAGAGTTGATCAAGGCCTGGGACCGCGAGAAGGGCTCTAACAGCCGCAAGATTGGCCAACTGCCGATCTGCTGGGATCCCGACGAGCAGCGGGCTATCGACCGAGCTCATGATCAATTCCGCTGGTTTGGCGGAGGTTGGGCGGTGAATGCGGATCTGCCGACGCCAGCCGGATTTGAGGGCGCTAGCAAGTATGTCCGGCCGGAAGATGTGGCCGAGCAGATTCCGTGTGGTCCGGACCTTGATGGAGTCGTGGAAGCGGTAAGGCCTTACCTGGAGGCAGGTTTCACAGACGTCGCAATTGTTCAGGTCGGCGATGACGGACAGTCCGCGTTCCTCGAGCAGGCCGCCCAACCGCTATTGGAGAAGCTTCGAGCGGCATAGTGACCGCGCACCATGGCATGAGCCGTGAACCCATTCCGCCATGAGATCGTCCTCACGCATGTGAGGGCTTCCACCGCTCATGCGGGGCGGTGGAAGCTCGTCGCAGACCAACCGCGCACTTAAGCCGGTGTTGGGACGAGTGCCGGAAGATTTTAAGCGCGTGTTACTAGCACTTGCTGCGTAAGGTCGACTTATCGTGCAGAGGCTTATGCCGAATCGCACCTCGGGGGTTACGTCAGTGATGATTCGAACTGTCCTTCGTCTGCTTGTAGTCACATTGCTCGGTGTTGCGCTCAGCCCTCCATTGGCCAGCACGGCCCAGGCGGGACGGTTCCCAGACCGGCTGCCACTTCCCAACGGTTTCATGCCGGAGGG
>DATFBI010000303.1:0-4676 GCA_035253925.1 Propionibacteriaceae bacterium | reverse complement strand
TTGATCTCTAGCTCAACTGGGTTCTGGCAAGTCGGCGGTGTCGCCGCGGCGAGCGTGATCTAGGCAGAGTCCGCCGATCGCCGCTCGGGCCTCAACGGCTCCACTCCGCCAACCTCACCAAGCCGAGAGACGTGCTCGTTGAGCGCATCGAGTACTGCCTGGAACTGCACTTGGGCCACCTTGGCGAACATCCGGATGTACTCCACATCCTTGACCGAGGCATCCTCGCCGCTGGCCTGCTCGGCAATCGCAGTCGCTCGGGTGACTGCACCCTTTGCGGCCACTTTGGCCTGCTCCATGATGTCGCGCTGCTGCGAACGAGCGGTCAACAGCAAGTCCCGAGCAGACTGCATGGCTTCGTCGATCAAGGAGTCGGCGAGTTGTTGGGCCTGGTTGAGGACTGACACGGCCTGGTCGGTGGCGTGTTCCATTGGATCGACCCGAGCCTCATCGAGCTGGGTCCGAGCCTCATCGATCTGGGCGCGTAGCGCTTGGTTCTCCTGCGTCAGGACGGCGACTTGGGTCTGGATGCCTTCGAGCTCGTCGGCGAGGCCGGTAAGAAAGTGACGGACCTCGCCCGGGTCAGCGCCACGAAGGCGGACGGAAAAATTCTTGCGGCGTACGTCTTGTGGACTGGTTCTGGGACGCGGAAGCTCAGTCCTGCTCATGGTATGTACCCCCGCCACTGCTATCGGGTCTCCATTGCGTCATGTAACTCCTCCGTCGGCGACGCCGACCCCTGAAAATCGAACTGCTCGCGTCGGATCGATTCGGCAGGAACCCCAGAGGCCTCCAGCTCTTGCACGGTATACCGAACCATGTCCGGCGAGCCGCAGACCATGGCAATTCGACCCGACCAATCACCAGACTTCGCAGCCACTGTGCCGACAAGGCCCTTGGCCCCGAAGTACGTGGGATCGTCGGAGACCACCGGTGTGTAGTCGAACCATGGCTTGCGCGCGAGCCCGGTGAGGTGTTCATGGTCGTAAAGGTTCCACGGCATCCGTGAACCGTGGAACAGATGCACCCGGGGGCCGTACCCGGTGGCTCGCCAGCCCTGCTCGATCTGCTCCAGTAGGGCCCGCAGCGGAGCCAAGCCGGTACCACCTGCGACCATCAGGATGTCGGGAAGGTGCCCGTTCTCGGGCAGCGTGAGCTGCTCGCCGACCGGAGCGCCCATTCTGATGACGTCGCCTTGGCTCAGCCGCCGTACCACCGCACTAGACACGAGTCCGCCGGCGATCGGCTGGATGTGAAACTGCATACGGCCCGACGGATCCGGAGCGTTGGCAGGGCTGAAGTAGCGCCACAGCCGGGGCCGCTGTGGGATCTCCACCGCCACCGATTGGCCAGGCCGGTAGCTGAAGGGTTCCCGGGGCACGACTTCTATTACGGCAACCTCAACCGAGCGTCGTTCAACGTGCACTACATCGGCCTCCCACATGGCGGGGGCGACGTCTTCATTTTGTTCAGCGGCAGCGACCATGACCTTGGCGACCAGCCCGTACGCCTGGGCCCAGGTGTCGGCCAGATCCGGAGTCCACTCCCGGCCTAGGAACTTCTTCAAGGTCGCGAGCAGGCTGGCACCAACCGCTGTGTAGTGCTCAGTTATCACCGCAAAGCGACGGTGGTCCCGACCCAGCTGCTCCAGGAGCGGTATCACCTTGTCGATTTCGTCGACGTTTGAGACGACAGCACCTAGAGCAGTTACCAGCTTGTCGCGCTGGCCTGACATTTGAATCGGGAACATTGAGCGCACCTCAGGGTGGCTCAAGAACAAGTGAGAGTAGAAGTACAGCGGGACATCGTCGCCTGCTGCCGCGACCTTCCCCCAACTGGCCTTCAAGGCGGCGGTGTCCATATGTGTCAGGGCGATCCAGATTCCACGACGGCGGGTTCGGTGGCGACAACGGCTGCGCCGGCCCTCGAGATGATGTCGTCGGGGACACCGGCGGCTTTCAGTGCAGCCGCCAGATGGCCGACGACCGCGTAGAACTCGTCGCTAGTAATCCCAAGACCGTCGTGCGCCTCATCAAGCGACCGCCCGGTGTAGTTGTCCGGGCCGCCGAGCACCTTCGTCACCAAGAGCACTTGGTGGCGCTTGAGGCGCGCAAGGTCGACACCTTCGAAGTACGGCGCCAGCTTGGGGTCGGCGAGAACGCGCTCATAGAAGTCGTTCACGACAGCGCTCACCGCCGGCCCGCCACCAATAACGTCGTAATCACTTACAGCTGTGCCAGTCGTTTCACTCATGGCCTTGCTGGTCCTTCCACCCCGAGAAGCGAACCACCCGAGATGCGAAACGGTAACAGAAAGATTACTAATCATGTAAGTTCCGGCAGCAAACTTTACGCCTCGAAGCTGCGATGGCATCACTCTGGCTCTAGTGTCCGAATATCGGTGTTTGCCCCGCACACCACCACGGCGACCCGTTCGCCTCCGACCGGCTGGTAGACACCTGAGCTGAGCGCTGCGAAGGCGGCGGCTGCTCCGTGCTCGGCCGGGATGCGATAGTCACGCCAGAGTTGTAGCCGCGCCGAGACGATAGCGTTATCGTCGACCAGCACTGAAACTGGGGCACGTCGCGACACGACGCTGAACGCGATTTCTCCAAGGCGGCGAGCCCCGAGCGAGTCTGCGGCTACCCCAGACACCGACACATCGACGGGGCGGCCGGCGTCAAGTGCAGCACGCAGGGTCGGGCAAGACGTCGGTTCCACTGCGACTAGCCGTGACTTCTCCCCGGCTGCGGCCGCGACGCCGGCGTAAAGACCGCCGCCGCCCACCGCGACCACGATGGTCTGGATGCTGGGTTCGTCCTCGAATATCTCCTCGGCGAGAGTGCCGGCCCCCGCCGCGATCTCGAGCTGGTCGTATGCATGGGAGAGGAGGGCTCCGTGCAGCTTCGCGTAGTCGGCTGCCGCCTCGTACGCCTCGGCATATTCGGTGCCAACCTGTTGCACGTCGGCGCCGTACTCCCGGATCCTGTCAATCTTGACCGTGGGCGTCGTCTCGGGCACGAACACCGTGGCTCGCACTCCGAGCGCGGCCGCCGCGTAGGCGTTGGCAAGTCCGGCATTGCCGCCGGAAGCAATCACCACGCCAGCCGACGGATCGAGCTCACCGTTCTCCCGGGCGGCGAGCAGACGGTTGAAGGCTCCTCGTGCCTTGAAGACTCCGGTGTGCTGCAGGAACTCACACTTCAGCCAAAGCGGTTCAGCTCCCAGCTCGGCTCGCAGCAGCGGAGTGTGACGTATGTGGCCGTTGATCCGTCGACGGGCTGCCAGCACGTCGTCTCGCGTGATCACGGCTCACCCCGATCCTGGCCCCGAATGATTGCTCTAACCTAGCAAGATCATCTTCTGGGAGAGTGGGGGCAAGCCGCCGAGCCACTTCCAGTTTGGAAATTGGGGGATTTGCCCCACGCGAGCGCCGAGGTTGTCCAGCAAGCCTGAAGCCATGAGCAACTTCGTGAGATTGACCAGCGAGCAGAGGCCGTCGGCGATGGCTCGGCTGTGGCGGAGCCTACAGGCCTACTGGGCAGATAACCCAAACGTACTCATCATGGGTGTGTGGCTAGTGCTGTCGCCACCTCGCGATTGGTCATGCCACGAGCCACCAGTAGCGCTACCCGAATTTCCTGCCAGGTCAACGCCGAGTCGGCCGGACGGCTACGCGACCGAGCACGTTCGCCGCTCGTTGCGAGCTCTGCCTCGGCCCATATTTGCCAGGCCTTGGGATCGATCGCGGCGAAGTCTTCGGCAGCCTTGCGGAGCAGCTCACGGGCAGCGACTCGGGCTCCCGCCCGCTTCAGCCGCATGCCGTACAGCAGCCGGGTTCGGCCGATCTCGGCACGGTCCCCCGCAAGCAGCTGGGCGTTGATTGCCTGCTCGAAGGCCTCGCTCATACTGCCAACATCTTCGGGACGTCATGCTGGCTCGCACCATTCGATCGGCGGGTCACGACGAACGCCACCCGGTCGTATCGGAGTCGGCGGGCTGCGAACATGATCGCCGATTCGGCATCGAGCCATTCCAGATCATCGATCACCACGAGGAGTGGTGTGCTCTCCGCAACCTGGGCGAGTAGGCCGAGGGTCGCGGCCGCGACTTGAAACCGATCGCCCTCCACACCGTCGGCTGACCATCCGACCGCACCCGATAGAACCGCTGACTGGCGCTCGGGGAGCTCGGTCAGATGGGATCTGAGAGCCGTCAGGAGCTCCAGCAGTCCGCCGTAGGCAAGAGCGGCGTCCACCTCAACACCCTGAACCCAGACGGTTGCCAAGCCATCTGACGCAGCGTCACTCTTGGCCCTCTCGGCTACTGCGGTCTTCCCGATGCCAGCCTCACCTTCCAACACCGAGACGGCGAGGTCCCCACGTCCGGCCTCGTGTCGACGCCTGGTGAGCTGGCTGCAGGACCTCAGACCGCCCAACCAGCACCTCTTTGGTCGAGCTTTCGGGTCGGGAGGCTGCCATGGCCGGACTTCAACCTCAGTTACTCGACCCGCAACGCCATCATCACGCCGTCCCGGATCGGCACGATGCTGCCTACGTACCGGCTGTCCTCGGCCACAAGCCGGTTGTGCTCTCGGATGAACGAGGTCGAAGAGTCCCCTGGGCGGGTGCGGTTGCGACACGCCCGCTCCAGATCGTGTTGTCACACAGCCACAGG
>DATFBI010000302.1:0-6037 GCA_035253925.1 Propionibacteriaceae bacterium | reverse complement strand
TGCCCTTGATCATTTTGAGCGTCTGGAAAGCGCCGTCGGAAACGGGTGGCTGGGTAGGGCAGGGAGACTGCTCGATCAAACTCCCAACGAATGCGCGGCCCACGGATGGCAGGCAACGACCTTGGCCTATCTTGCGCTCCGCATCCGTGGTGATACGGAGGAGGGGCTGCGTCAGGCACGGCTGGCGCAGGAACTCGGCGAACGGCTCGGCGTACCGGCTATCCAGGCCCTTGCACCGCTACGGTGGGGCAGAGGTGAAACAGACCGGCGACGGGTTCTTCGTCGCCTTCGAGGATGCCTCGGCAGCAGTTGAGGCGGCAGTCGCAGTCCAGCGATCCCTGGCGGAGCACCGCCGAACCCATGGCTTCGCACCGCAAGTCCGAATCGGATTGCACGAGGCCGAGGCCTCCACGCGCGCCATTGACTTTGCCGGACGGGGTGTTCACGAGGCCGCTCGAATTGGCAGCATTGCTGCCGGCGGGCAGATCCTTGCCAGTGTGAACACAGTGCAGAGCGGGAGCATGCGCTTTTCCGTCTCCACTCCCCGTACGGTCACTCTAAAAGGCGTCTCACAACCGGTAGACGTGGTGACGATCGAATGGACGTGAGCGGTCATAACGACCGCTCACCGTAACAACTCAGCCTGTTTCGATGTCGACAGTGACCGTGAGCTTTCCGGCGTTGTTGTTGTACCAGCCGGGAGGGCCCTTGTACAGATAGCCGTCGGCAAATCCCAAGTAAAGTCGTGTCGCTTCGCGCGGGACCGAGTATCTATGCCCTTTCCCATCTCCAATGAGGAAAGTCTGACCCAATTCGGGTGCCAGGTCGTCCGGCATCCCATTCGTAAAGTCCAGTCGCGAGGGCTCAGGGGTCGTGGGCATTCCATCACCGAGAAAGACACCAACAAGAAACATGCCATTGGTTGCGTGAACGATGCCGGAAATGCCGCCGTATGACTCCACGTCGGTGCCGCCCACTTCATCACCAGCAGGACCGTTCCAGTCGTCATAAGACAAGATGGGGTTAACGCGGCCGCTGACCTTGGGAAAGGTCACGATGCGGTTCGCGCCTGCTGGCAGCGGCACCATTGGTGGCAATTCACCTGGTCCGCCGCCACCTGGGCCAGGCGGCTTCGCTTGACCTGCCCCAAAGATGTTCGCGCGCGCCGAGACTGTCAGGGACTTTTCTGGACCGCTAAATGCGACGAGGCCCCACCACAACGCAAGGACCACGAGAAATACGCTCGCCTTATTAATCATCGGTGGCTCTCAGTTCGTTGGGATCTTGCAATTCACAGGAGCGTCAGTCGGAATGGTGATCGGCCCAGTTCCCTCTGGCACCTCGAAGAACGTTGCCAGGAACACGGCCGGGCCTTTACCGGAACTCTTAATCATCTGTACGTGGCCGTGTCCACGCTCGACGAATGCGGTCTCCGCCGGGTAAACCCGGCTGACGCAGTCGTCGGACGACACATAGGTCAGTTCACCCTGCCCGATGGTGATGAATACAGGTCCATGATGGGTGTGCCACGGGACCTGCGCGCCGGGCTGCATGGTGACCTTGGTGGTTACGACACGGGAAGCGTTCCGAGACTTGATCACCTCGGTGCCAAGTCCGGCGAGCTTCAGGTTGGCCTGTAACGACACTTCGTCGGTGAAGGCTGCCCTTGGCGAGAGGACCTCGATCGCGATGGGGTTTGGTGTCGGATTGGCATGCGCGGTGCCGCCATGAACCAGCACACTAGTTGCTGCAGTTGCCAGCAATACAGTGGCATTTCGTCGTGTCAACATGTCAGTTTTCCATTCAGTTACAGAGGGTTGTTTTGTTTGATGCTGGTTTAGTGAGATTCGCTAGCATCGGCTTTTCCTTCGCCAGGCGACTGCTTTAGCTTTTTGGCGTCCAGGTCGATCAGCATGCGCTCGACGGTGTGGTTCAGTTCGACGTCGGGCAAATCGTCTGGGACGTCGACATAACCTTTGCTCACGCCAGTGCGAGGCATTGGCTTGTCTTTCTCTTCCTCATCCACAGCGGCGTCGATAATGGTCCCGTTGTCGTCAAAGACGATGCTGAATCTCATGACTTCTCCTTTCTCAGCACGCGCATAAGGCGCCGTCGCTCTGCCGGTGGGTGTTATTCCTTCGATGGAATGCGACACTAGGCCGCTAAGCGCGCCGTTCGATGAGAAGCAAATGAGGTTTTGATGACCTTGCGGGCTGCTACATAAGGTGGGCTCGCCAGTCCGCACGGAGTCGGTAACCGCTGCCACGGATCGTCTCGAGTGTGAATGCGGCGTCTCCCAGCTTTTGCCGCAGCGTGCGTACGACGGCGTCTACGACGTTGCTGCCGCCTGTGTAGTCAGTGCCCCACACCTCGCGCAGTAGATCGACGCGTGACACAGTGTGGCCCTCCCGCTGCCGCAAGTACTGGAACACTCCGAGCTCAAGCGGCGTGAGAGCGACGAGCTTGCCTTGGATGGCAAGCTCTCGTGCCGGCTCATCAAGTTCGGGTTCCGGTTTGAAGCCGAGCTCGCCTGCGACCAGCGCGGATAGCCAGCCGTCGACCGACGCCGGGCCGAAGTCCAAAACGACGGTGGCGTACGACTTGCCGTCGAGGTCGACAACGCCGTCGTTGAGTGGCCGGAAGCCAAGCTTCTCCACAACGGGCCAGTACGTCGGGACGTCGTGGACGACGACATACATCCGCCGAAGCGCAGGGCGGAGCGCCATGTAGTCACGCTTCACATCGAGCCAGCACGCCGCTTGTGAAGCGCAGGGAAGTTCGCCGTGATCGACATCGAGCCATCGCCTTAGGCCAAGCGCTACCTGGCCCTTTGGGAGCGGGTGATCGTGAAGATCGCGTGCCCAGGTCTCAAGCACCGGGTCGCCACGCACCCGGCCCTGCCTCAGCATGCCGCCGTCGATGAGCATCAAGAATCCCGCTACAGTGCCGTCTCGATCTCGAACGACCGAGAACATCTCCGGCTGTTCAACCCACCAGCGATCGATGATCGCTGCAGCGTCGGGGCCCTCATGACGTCGTGCAATTTCTCGAATGGCGGCATCGTCGTCGGACCTGGCGGGCTCGACGGCCAGCTGCTGCATGTCGCTGGGGAAGAATGCCTCGCGCACGATCGGGTTATCGATGAGGTAGAGCATGTCGGCTGTGTAACGCCACAGATCCGGGGCGGCGGCATCCCGCATCTCGGTGCGCAGTTGGCGCCAGGCGGCTCGCTGGTAGCGCCGGTACCGAGTCGGATTTGTTCCGCGAAGAAATTCCGCCACCGCGTCGCGTACGGCCTCGTGCACCACGAGGCCATCGCGGCGGGCCTCCACAAATGGCAGGTCGAGGAGGTTCAACATGACCTGACCGACGTCACTGCGCTCGAGCATGCTTGCCAGTAGCGGCTCGGTGACGCGCCGCACCACCGAGGCAGCCTCCAATGACTGGCGAGACGCCGGGTCTTCGATGTCTGCCAGATATAGCCTGGTCAACTCCGCGACAACGCCGGTCGCGGCCGCATCCTCAAGTGCCAGGTCGGGATGCTCCGTCATCCCCGCGGATGCCAGGATCAGCGCAAGTGGGTGTCCACGAGCTATGTGGTTCAGACGTGCGACGTCGCGGTCGGCTACACCCAAGCGCTCGAGTAGCGTTCGGGCTTCGCCATCCTGGAGCGGCCCGAGGGGGAGGCTTCGGAAACCTGCTACGGGAAACCAGCCGGCTACTGGCCGCTCGCGGCCGGCGAGCAGCAGAGTCACGTTCCCAGATAGCTCCGGTAAAAGCACTTGGCGCAGCCAGGTGTCCATCAACCGGAACAGCTCGTAGTGATCAAGCACCAGCACCACCGGCGGGACGAGCCTTTCGAGGTAGTCGACGAGCGCCTGGTCATCGGCGCCGGACACTATGGCATCTCGAATACCACGTGTCGTCGGCTCGATGGCCCGGCAGTCAAGCTCCAAGACCGTGGCGCCAGCCTGCTGCGCGTGATCGGCAAAGGTTTGAACGAGTGCGGATTTTCCGATCCCTGCGATCCCATGCAGGTGAATTATTCGGGCCCGCCCATGCAACAAATCCTCGAGGGCGTGCAACTCCGCTGTGCGGCCGACGAAGGGGGTCCGCTGCGTGGTAACTGACGTGATGAACAATCATCCCGCCGACTTAGCGAGGGCTGCAATGGCTTTTCGATAGAGCGGTGCCAGGCTCCCAAGAAAGTGCGGGCAGGTTACTGATCTGAATTGATTCAGAAGTGCAACCTACCCGCACTTTTCACGTGCAAGTGCAAACGACCCTCTAAAGGGCGCAGTAGGCCGTCAGCTTGGCACCCGAAGGAGTAGGGCCTCGCCCTGTCCGCCGCCGCCACACAGTCCGGCCGCGCCCACACCGCCACCGCGGCGCTTGAGCTCCAGTGCCAGGTGCAGCGCGATCCGCGCGCCGGATGCTCCAACTGGGTGACCCATCGAAATGGCGCCGCCGTTGACGTTCACGACATCCTCGCCAATCTCCAGCTCACGCATCGACTGAATGGCCACCGATGCAAATGCCTCATTGATCTCGAAAAGGTCGATGTCATTGGGAGTGAGATTGTCCCTACTCAAAGCCTTGTTAATGGCGTTGGCTGGCTGGGAGAGCAGCGATGGGTCCGGCCCAGCTACGTTGCCGTGCGCACCGATCTCCGCCAGGATTGGCGCCCCCAACTCTTCAGCCTTGGCCCGCGACATCACCACCACCGCCGCAGCGCCGTCGGAGATCTGCGACGACGATCCAGCCGTCACCGTGCCGTCGGCGGCAAACGCCGGACGCAGCCTTGCCAGTGTCTCCGCCGTAGTGTCCGCACGTACCCCCTCGTCGTCGGTGACCATCACCGGGTCGCCTTTGCGCTGCGGCACCGCCACCGGCGCGATCTCGTCGTCGAACAGGCCGTTCTTCTGTGCCTCCGCGGCCCGGCCATGTGACCCTGCAGAGTACTGGTCCTGGTCCTCCCGGCTGATGCCGCGCAGCTTGGTGTAGGTCTCGGTTGCCGCGCCCATGCCCAGCTGATCGAATGCGCAGAACAGCGCGTCGTGAGCGGTGGCGTCGACAAGCTCGCCATTGCCGTACCGGTAGCCACTCCTCGCCTTGGGCAGTACGTACGGGCCCTGCGTCATGGACTCCATCCCACCTGCGACCACCACGTCGAACTCGCCAACACCGATCAATTGGTCGGCCGTCGCAATCGCATTCAGCCCGGATAGGCACACCTTGTTCACCGTGACAGCGGGTACCGACATGGGAATCCCGGCCTTCACCGCGGCCTGCCTAGCGGTGATCTGGCCTGCTCCGGCCTGAATGACGTGGCCCATGATCACGTACTCAACCTGGTCTCCGGTGATTCCGGCCTTTTCCAACGCCGCCTTGATGGCGAACCCGCCAAGCTCCATGGCCGAGAAATCCTTCAGCGACCCTGCGAGTTTTCCAATCGGTGTCCTGGCACCTCCGACAATGACTGATCCCGGCATTTCGCGTCTCCCTAGCTCTCTGGGGGCAGGTACTGGTCAGTGCTTCCAGCTATATCCTCCCAGGTTCCGTTTACACACGACAGCCGGTGCTGGCCAGCTTGCACCAGATGATCATGATCATGATCTATGGCACTGCCATACCAGCCGTGGATTCGGCGTGGTTGGCCGAGGTCATGGCGGTCTTAATCTCGCCGTCAGCCAGTGCTGTCTCTGTCGCTGCGGTGATGTCCGGATTGGTCAGGTGTTGTCCGTTCTCGCCCAAGCCATCTGGCGTGCCGCGGACACTCAGCCACAAGACCGGTTAGTACTCACGGATGCTGGCCGCGACGGTCGGGGCGACTCTTAGGGCGTTGGCGGCGATTGTAAGAGCTGGGTTGAGAGCAGCTGACGACGGGAAGAAACTGCTGTCTACGACAAACAGATTGCTGACGTCGTGGCTTCGGCAGTCCGGGTCGAGAACGCTGGCCGCCGGGTCGGCGCCGGCTACAGCGGCGCCACACATGTGCGAGTTGGTAGCAATGCCCATGCGTTCGGTTAGCGCGACC
>DATFBI010000301.1:0-10604 GCA_035253925.1 Propionibacteriaceae bacterium | reverse complement strand
CGCCACACGGCCGCAATAGAAGTCGCTGAAGCCATCACCGAGTGTCGATCAGGCCGCGTCAGGATCTGTCGGCGGATGCTGGGACGTGTTCCTCGCTGACCCGCGGTAGCGGCTGCCCGGTCTCCAGCAGGGTCTTCATGCTGTTCAAGATCCAGATCCAGCCGTCCTTGACGTTTTCCCAGGTCAGCGGGCTCTGCTCGAGATTGTCGTGGACCAGCCGGACGAGGGTAAGCCTTTCACCGACGTTCTGACCGGTCCACTCCACCCGGCTCGGCGGTTCTTGCTCAAGCTCCGGGTCATAGCGGGTATGCCAGGTCTGAACAAAGCGGCCCGGACGACCCTCGGCGGGGGGCTGCATCTCTTCGATAAAGCCATCCACAGCGGGCCGACCGTCAACTCCAACCGTAAGGTACGGCTTTCCCTGCTTCGGGGGCTCGACGAACTCAGTGGTATGGAAGTAGCGCCGAGTCCAATCTGACTCTTGTAATCGCTGCCCAAACCTGATCGGGTGTTGCAGCAATGTAAATCTGGTGGATGTGCGCAGGGAGACTCATGCGGATTCTGTCCTCCTCGCTGCTGTTTCCTGACCTGTAGTGACCTGCTCGTCCAGCGCCACCAGAGCCGAATTGAACCGCGCCGCGTACTTGCTGATCCACCGGTTGGCAACCTGCTCGATGGGCACGGGATTGAGGTAGTGCCGCTTTGTCCGTCCCTGCCGTGCGGTGACGACCAGACTGGCCTCCTCAAGCACGGAAAGATGCTTCATCACGCCAAAGCGGGTCATCTCAGGGAACTTTCCGCACAGCTCATTGAGCGTCTGACCGTCGCGGTGGAACAGCGAATCCAGCAGCGCACGCCTGGTCGGGTCAGCAAGCGCCCGGAATACCTCACTGCCCTCTTCCACCCTCCGTGATATGTGACCATTTAGTCACCTGTCAACGCACACCTCCTTCTAGGACACTGATGTGATGAATGCGCTCATGGACCGGATCTTCCAGGCTTGGACCAATGCAGATGATCTTGCCGAGCTGGAAGGTCAGTTCGCCGCGCTCTATACCGATCCGGTACGAGTCAACGGTTCGAATCTGTCGCTTGTCGATCTTGCGAGCCGCGCACGGGCGCTACATGCGGCGTTCTCTGGTCTGCGCGCGGAGGTGCTCCAAGTTGTCGAGGGAACCGGCTGCATTGCCGTGGCCTTCGTTATGCATGGGCGACATACCGGGGCGTACCAGACCCCGCTTGGGACTATCCCGGCAACCGGAGCCGAGGTGCAGATCCGCACCATTGATGTGCTGACCGTCAGCGACGGAAAGATCTCTTCCATCTGGGTGACTGCCGATGATCTTGGCACCCTCCGTCAGTTGGGCTGGCAGCCGTAGCAGCCGCCGGATGACCGCCGCCAAGTCATCAGAGGCAGGGTTACACCAAACCGATTTGTGAGGGCGTTCGTGGCCCAAAGCGTCGCCCCGACTCCAGCGCCTGATCTCAAGATCATCTCGAGTAGGGCCCCCGCCGTGGCGTTGGCCACGAGAAGGTGCTCACCCGGATCGAGATCGACCAGGCTGCAATTGATCTTGTTGCTGCTCAGGGCTTCAGCATGGATGACGTGCCAGCTGAGGGCACTATGGTGAAGCTCACACTGACGGGGCGCGTCGGGCTGGACATTGCCGGCATTGACTTCATGGCACCCGATATCACCCAGCCGGTACGGGAGACCGGAGGTGCCATTTGCGAAGTGAATGCCGCACCCGGCTTCAGAATGCATACCCATCCCACGATTGGCGATCCGCAATATGCGGCTAAGCCGGTGATCGACACGCTGCTTCCGCCGGGGAAGCCGAGCCGGATTCCGATCGTCGCGGTGACCGGTACCAACGGCAAGACCACGACGGCGCGGATCGACGTTGTGTTGGACGGCTTGTGTGGTTCAGCATGGCCGAGCCAGGCAGCGAGATCCGTGATTCCGTTGATGATCACTGCCGGCGCCGTGGCCGGGCAGTCGTACTCGAACACAGTGATCTCGGCGACATGATCATGATCAAGGAAGTCCGACGCTCAATGCAGTTGGCCTGGACCTGTCTACTGCCAGCAACCTTCGGTGAGCCGCGCCACAATGAACGTCCAAAACGCCATGGCGGCCAGACGCAGTTCAATCAGCGAGCGGGTACCGGATGTAGTGCCCATCGACGCCGTCAGGCACCGGTGGAGTGCAGACCGCCGTCGACGTGAATCATCTCACCGGTGGTCTTAGGGAAGAAGTCGCTGAGCAGTGCCACCACCGCTCGTGCGGTGGGCGTCATATCTTTAGGATCCCAGCCAAGCGGCGCTCGCTCACCCCATACGTCGTTAAAGGCCTCGGCGCCGCCAATCGCCTTCTTGGCCAGCGTTTCCAGCGGACCCGCGGCGACAAGGTTGACGCGTATCCCATCCGGTCCCAGGTAGCGCGCAAGATAGCGAGAGGTGCTCTCCAAGGCCGCCTTCGCTACTCCCATCCAGTCATAGACCGGCCATGACACCGTTGCATCGAAGGTCAATCCCACTACCGAGGCAGGCCCAGTAAGCATCGGCTTGCATGCCATCGTCAACGACGCCAGGGAGTAGGCCGACACCTGCAGCGCGGTACCGACGTCGGACCATGGCGTGCTGAGGAACTTCCCACCTAGTGCAGTCTCGGGATTGGCAAACGCCAGCGAATGCACCAGACCATCCAAACGATCCAGATGCTCGCCGAGCTCGGCTGCCAGCCCAGCTAAATGATCTTCGTTGGTGACGTCAACTTCCAGTAACAGCGGCACCGGGTCGAGCTTCTTGATCACCCGTGAGGTTAGACTCATCGCCCGGCCGAAGTTGGAGACAACCACCATTGCTCCTTCGGCTTGGGCGATCTTGGCGACGTGGAAACCGATCGAGGTGTCTAGGGTGACACCGGCAACAAGGATGTTCTTGCCCTCGAGAATGCCCACAAATTCGTCCTCTCGGTGTCAATGGTTCTCGGTGCCAGATTCTTAGTGACCCATGCCAAGGCCGCCATCAACTGGGATCACCGCTCCGGTGATGTAGCTGGCGGTATCGCTGACGAGGAACTCGATAGTGCCGGCAACGTCGTCGATTGAGCCGAACCGGCCCAACGGAATCTGTTCGGCATACTTCTTGATCAGCTCCTCGCCTAGCTCCGCGGTCATATCCGTCTCGATGAAACCCGGTGCAACCACATTCGCGGTGATGCCGCGCGATCCCAGTTCGCGGGCCAGAGAACGCGCCATTCCCACTAGTCCGGATTTCGATGCCGCATAGTTCACCTGTCCGGCGGAGCCCATGACGCCGACCACCGAGGAAATGAAAATGAGCCTTCCGAACTTCCCGCGGATCATCGGCCGCGCAGCTCGCCGGGCCACCCGGAATGCTCCGGTCAGATTAGTGGCAATCACCTGGTCCCAGTCATCATCTGACATCCGCATGAGAAGGGTGTCTCGGGTGATTCCGGCGTTTGCCACCAAGACTTCGACCGTTCCCAGGGTCGATTCGACCTGGGCAAATGCGGCCTCTACCTGGGCGGGATCGGTGACGTCGCATTGCACGCCGAGGACGTCGGCCGGCACGTCGCCGCTGCGGTAGGTGGCCGCCACTCGATGCCCGGACTTGGCTAAACGTAGAGCTATCCCCTGGCCAATTCCTTTGCTGCCACCAGTTACCAGAACAACGCGCGATGGATTCACGGGGTCACGCTACCGAGTACGGCCTGAGCGTGCTGCTCGCGCATCGCGCACTTGGAATCCGACGCCGTCGTCACTCTTCGCGAACCCCCTTTGAGATCGCTCGCCGTCGCAGGTCGTTCGCTCATCGCTCCTCCAATCGTCGGGCGCGCGATTTACCGACGCTCGCAGCAGAGATCGTCGGGGAGCAGGCGTAGGCTGACGTGGTGACCGATGGCGAGGCGGGCGCAAGGACACCCATCACCGCCGAGCCGGGCCGCCGAGGCTCGGCCCCGCTGATCACCGATGCTCGCATGGGAACCAGTGACGAGATGTCGGATCGGATCCGCAAATACACAATCACCATGAGCATCCGGGCGGCGTGCTTCCTCAGCATGATCTTCGTAGAGGGCATCTTCCGCTGGATCCTGTTTGCAGGCGCCGTGGTATTGCCATTGATCGCAGTCATGGCAGCAAATCAGGTCAATCGGCATTTTCGTGGCCGTCGCAAGATGACCCACGCCTTGCCGAACGAGCGCCGGGGACTTACCACCGGTCACGACGATGAGTCCAGTAGTGGTGAGGTGATCGAAGAGGAAGACGTCGGTCAACAGCGACCGAATGAACGTGTCGCCTAGCGGCGTCGATCCGTTTCCAGAAGGTCCCGACGGCCTGGTGTGCTCGGCCCGAGGCTGCCGGCAGGCTGCCTCGTACGACCTGCAATGGAACAATCCGAAGATTCACACCGCAGACCGGCGTAAGCACTGGCTGGCCTGCGATGAGCACCGGGAGTCCCTGACGCAGTTCCTCTCCGCCCGGGGATTCTTGAAGGAGGTGCTCCCCCTCTAGCCTCCAATGGCCGACATCGGTCGGTCCGGTTGCAGGAAGCTCGGGTCGTTGATGCCATGGCCCGGCTTTTTGCCTGCCACAGCAACGACCCACAGCGCAGCGAGCTCCGCATCGCTCGCACCGCTGCGCAGCGGGGTACGCAGGTCAGATTCAGTACGGGCGAAAAGGCAGTTCCGGATCTGGCCATCAGCTGTTAACCGGACCCGGTCGCAAGCCCCACAGAACGGTTGCGTCACCGACGCGATGATTCCGACCGAATAATCAGTACCGGCGATCCGGAAGAGCTCCGCAGGCGCACTTCCGCGGGTCAGAGCATCCTCAGGGTCCTCCAGCAACGCAACATGCTCGGCAAGCCGCTGTTTGATCTCCGCCGCGGTGATCATTTCGTCGCGCTTCCAGCCGTGTTGCGGATCCAGTGGCATTTGCTCGATGAACCGCAGCTGCACCTGCTCCGCCATTGCCCACTGCAGCAGGTCGAATGCTTCATGATCATTGACACCGCGTAGCAACACAGTGTTGATCTTGACAGGCTGCAGCCCGGCTTCGCGCGCAGCGGCGATTCCGGCGAGCACATCCGGCAACCGGCGCCGTCGACTGATCTTGGTAAAGGTATCCGGGTCAAGAGTGTCGAGCGAGACATTGATACGCCGCAGCCCGGCCGCGGCCAGTTTCTCGGCCCGCGCCGCCAAACCGATGCCATTGGTTGTAAGGGCGATCTCCGGTGCCGGTGATAGTGCTGCGATATCCGCGACGAGGAGCTCGAGGTTCTTGCGGAGCAGCGGTTCGCCACCGGTGAGGCGTACCGTCTTGATACCAAGGCGCTCGACGCCAATCGTGATCAACCGCACAATCTCTTCGTCGGTCAAGACCTCTGCGCCCGGCAGCCAATCAAGTCCCTCAGGCGGCATGCAGTAGGAACACCGGAGGTTACATCGGTCGGTCAGCGATACCCGCAGATCCGTCGCCACTCGCCCGTAAGCATCCGCAAGCACAAATTGATCACGCTCGGCTAGTTCCGCAGGCGCGGAAACGTCGCGACGTAACCGCGGGAACGGTAGCAGCGTGGTCATAGATGGAGTCTAATTTGGCCTTGCCATCACCGGATCAGCCGCTCAGGATGCGTGTAGACGTTCATAGTCTCTCCGCGGACGAATCCAACTAGAGTCAACCCAGCCGCCTCTGCCAGTTCTGCCGCCAGCGAGCTTGGAGCAGAAACTGCGGCAAGCACCGGGATGCCAGCCAGCACAGCTTTCTGGGTGAGCTCGAAGGAAGCCCTTCCGGACACTGCCAAGATCATCTGGCGAAGTGGGAGCTGCCGTTCCCGGATCGCCCAACCCACGGCCTTGTCCACCGCATTGTGCCGGCCGACATCCTCGCGAACGCACGCCATCTCAGAGTCAAGCTTCAGCAGGCCGGCCGCATGCAGTCCCCCCGTCTGGTCGAACGCTCGCTGCTGCTGTCGCAGTCGCAGCGGTGCCGTCAGCACCAGCTCAGCAGGAATCTGTAGATCTCCAGCTACTCCATATGGCGACTCGCGGACGACCTGATCGATCGTCGTTGTGCCACAAATCCCGCAGGCGCCACTCATCACCACATTGCGTCGGGCCGCTGCCGGCACCGAGGCCTCAGCAGTGAGGGTGACATCCAACACGTTGTAGCTATTGACTCCATCTGTGTCAGACCCCGCGCAGTAACGGGCTAGCACAATGTCGGACCGATCGGTGATGATGCCTTCGCTATAGAGCAATCCGTGTATCAGATCGATGTCGTTGCCGGGCGTCCGCATTGTCACCAAGAACGGTTCGCCGTTCAGGCGGATCTCCAAGGGCTCCTCGACAGCCAGGGTGTCGCTGCGGCGGATAATCTCTTCTGGCCCTATCCGCAGCACTGCGTGGCGGCGAGTCACTCGTCCCATACCATCATCCTGGCCTATCCCATCAAGTAGGGGCGCAGGATTCGCCTCGCCAGGAGCACCTGAACCATGGAACTCAAGCAATGGCTGACCACGCTGTCCGCCGGCCTGCAGACCACCGACGTCGCTCTGGACGACGACGCAGTGCACATTCTGTTGGATTTGGCGCGGGACTCTGCCCACGAGGTCGAGCGAGTGGCCGCGCCCCTGACTACCTATCTCGTTGGCATCGCCGTGGGACGCGGTGCCGCGCTTGGCAGTGCCGCCGCGACGGCCACCGCGCTGCTGATGAACGACGATGTCTCCGGCTAGCCTGGCTGCGTGCGCCGCTTGTGGCTCCGCTGGGCACTACTGATCGTCTTCGTCATTGTGCTCGGAGTCGTCTTCGTCAACATGGGCCAGTGGCAGCTCGACCGACTGGCTCAGCGTAAGGACCGCAACGCCACAACGATTGCCAACGAGCAAAAACCCGTCCAACCGTACGAGCAGGTCTTCACCCACCCGATCACCGATGCTGATCAATGGCAGCGAGTCGAAGCGCGCGGAATGTTCGACGCTGATCATCAGTTCATCGTGCGCTACCGCAGCAATGGTGATGCGGAGGGCTACGAGGTCGTCACACCGCTGCGCACGGCGACCGGTGCTGTGCTGGTAGATCGGGGATTCATCCCGCTGGCACGCGGAACTCGGATCCCCGCGGTGGCACCGGCACCACCCGCCGGCGAGGTAACTGTCGTTGGACACGTCCGCCGCGATGAACAGGGCCGGCGCGCCGCCATCACGCCAGTGGATAGCCAAATGCGTCTGATCAATTCGGGCGCCATTGCCAGCACCTTGCCCTATCCGATTAGCTCCGGTTACATCAGCTTGCTGACCGTCGAGCCTGAGCAGCAAGGTGGCTTTCAGCCAATCCGGCTCCCAGAGCTCTCGGAGGGCCCGCATTTCTGGTACGCCGTGCAATGGTTCATGTTCACAGCAATCGCTATCGCAGGCATTGTCGTTTTTGTCCGAGGTGATTTGCGGGCGCGACGCGAAGAGCGCAAGGATGCCGTCAAGCCTCGCGTAACGGTGTAAGGAGTCTGATCATGGATCTCGGGCTGGCGGGCCGTGCCTTCGTCGTTACGGCTGCCAGCAGCGGGCTCGGACGAGCGGCGGCTGAGCAACTCGTCAACGAGGGCGCCCGTGTTGTGCTGGTCGCTCGACGAGCCGAGATGCTGGCCGAAGCGGTGAGCAGTATGGGTCCCGACCGAGCCGTCGCGCTGGCGGCCGACCTGACCGATCCGCATACCGCAGAGACTGCTTGTGCGTTCGCTCTGGACGCGTTCGGTCGGCTTGATGGTGCATTGATCAGCGTCGGAGGGCCGCCGGCTGGATCGGCGCTTGACACCAGCGAGGAGAACTGGCGCAGCGCGTTCGAGTCCGTCTTTCTTCCAGCGCTTCGGGTCAGCAAGGCCGTGGTACGGCACGGCACGGCGAGCGATCTGTGCATTGCGTGGGTGCTGTCGATCTCGGCGAAGACACCTATGCCTGGACTGGCCACCTCGAACGGCCTGCGGCCAGGGCTGGCCATGCTCGTCAAGCAGCTCGCCGACGAACTAGGGCAGGATGGCACCCGAGTCGTCGGCCTGCTGCCAGGCCGGATCGAAACTGAGCGCACTAAGCACCTCGACTCGCTCAAGGATGATCCCGAGGCGGCGCGGAAGAGCGCTGAGGCCGCGATTCCATTGCGCCGATCTGGCCAACCTGAAGAGTTCGGTCGCATCGCGGCCTTCGTACTCTCCCCCGCCGCGTCCTACCTAACGGGCTCAGTGATCCCGGTGGACGGCGGGGCCCAGCGCGGGCTTTGATCAAACTGGGTGCGGTAGAGCTCGGCATACAGCCCGCCCCGGCGCATCAACTCCTCATGTCGGCCACGCTGCACAATCCGGCCCTGATCCACGACGATGATCAAGTCGGCGTTGCGAATCGTCGACAGCCGATGTGCAATGACGATGCTGGTGCGGCCTTCCATGGCAAGATCAAGTGCCTGCTGTACCGCAACTTCGGATTCTGAATCCAGATGAGCGGTGGCCTCGTCGAGTACCACAATTGGCGGCGCTTTCAGCAGCAGCCGGGCGATCGCAAGCCGCTGCCGCTCTCCACCCGACAGCCGGTAACCCCGCTCGCCCACCACCGTGTCCAGGCCATCGGGCAGGCTCTCTGCCAGCGTCTTGAGCTGTGCTGCCTCCAGCGCCTCCCACAGCTCCGCGTCAGCCGCATCAGGACTGGCATACCGCAGGTTCGCCCGAATTGTGTCGTGGAACATGTGCGCGTCCTGGGTGACGTAGCCAACCTTGCGGCGCAGCGAATCCTGCTTTAGCTTCTTGACGTCCCTGCCGGCCACCGCGACCGTTCCTGACGTGGCGTCATAGAGCCGGGCAATCAGGTGTGTGATCGTCGTCTTGCCGCCACCAGAGCGACCGACGAGTGCCACAGTCTGACCGGCCGGAACATCGAAGGTCACATCATGCAGCACCTCGCCGCTGGGTCGTTGATCAAGTGAGGCAATTGACTCCAGGCTTGCCAATGAGACTTGATCGGCGGTCGGGTAGCTGAACGAAACTCGATCAAAGCTCACCGATGCCGGCCCATTGACTGTCTCGGCGTCTTCGTCGTCGCGGATCATCGGCACCAGATCCAGAACCTCGAAAACGCGATCGAAGCTGACTAAGGCATTCATGACGTCGATGCGCAGATTGGTCAATTGCGTAAGTGGTCCATACAGCTGGGCGAGCAACCCAGCCAAGGCTGTCAGCGTGCCCACCGTGAGAGCGCCGTCGATGGCCAGCGACCCCCCGACGCCGTACACCAGCGCAGTGGCCAGTGCCGCCACCAGGGTCAACGATGTAAAGAAGAACCGTCCGTTCATCGCGATCTTGACCGAGACGTCGCGTACCGCTCCGGCACGGTCTGCGAACCGATCGTGCTCCTCGACCAGCCTGCCGAAAAGCTTGACCAGCAGCGCCCCGCTGACGCTGAACCGCTCGGTCATCATCGCCGACATGTCGCCGTTGAGCTGCATTTGCTGACGGGTGAGATCAGCTAGCTTGCGACCGATGATCTTGGCGGGGATCAGGAAGATTGGCAACATGATCAGGGCGGCAAGGGTGAGCTGCCAGCTCAGCACGATCATTGCCGCCAGCACCAGCACCAGGCTTATCAAATTGGACAGCACTGTCGACAGTGTGGAAGTAAAGGCCTGCTGCGCCCCGATTACATCTGAGTTGAGTCGCGATACCAGCTTTCCGGTCTGAGTTCTGGTGAAGAAGGCAATCGGCATCTGGATGACATGATCGAAGACCTGGGTCCGCATGTCGAAGATCAAGCCCTCGCCAATGGTCGAGGAAAACCAGCGCTGTACCAGGTTGAGCACTGCTTGCAATACGGCCAGGCCGGCGACTGTGAAGCTCAGGATGATCACGACCTGCCGGTCGCCCTGCAAGATGCCTCTGTCGATGATCTCTTTGAAGAGCAGCGGCGGCGTAACGCTGAGAGCCGACATCAGCACCACGGTTATGACGAAAATCGTGATCAGAAGCCGGTAGGGCTTGGCGAATCGCAAGACCCGCCAGACAACCCCGCGGCTGAGCTGATGCTGGGCAATCTCTGGATCCTGCGACATGCGCCGCATCGTCATGTACATCGACACGGTTTCCTCCAAAGGCTTGGAAACGCTGGGTCCCAGGCTATGCGGGGGCGGTGACTGCTACCCCGCTATGAAATCGGTTCGCGTCCGGCGCCTCAGGAGCAATGGCTGCCACTCTGCAACGCAAAGGCCCGGACGCAGGCGTTCCGGGCCTTTAATGATGAGTCGTGATCAGCGCTTCTTGGCAGGAGCCTTCTTGGCAGGAGCCTTCTTGGCGGTCGTCTTCTTGGCCGCTGTCTTCTTCGCCGGAGCTTTGGCAGCTTTGGCAGTCGATTTCTTGGCAGGGGCCTTCTTTGCCGTTGTCTTCTTGGCGGTCGTCTTCTTTGCGGTCGTCTTCTTGGCCGCCGTCTTCTTCGCCGGAGCCTTGGCAGCCTTGGCTGGTGACTTCTTCGCGGCTGACTTCTTTGCCGGACCCGCTGCACTCTTCTTCGCTGCGCTACCTGATGCCGCCTTCTTGGCCCCGCGC
>DATFBI010000300.1:0-2928 GCA_035253925.1 Propionibacteriaceae bacterium | reverse complement strand
AGGACTGATGTCGAACTACCCACTCATCGCTGATCACGGTCTCATCGGAAACCTGCAGACTGCAGCACTCGTCAGCACCGACGGCACTATCGACTGGTTCTGCGCGCCGCGTTTCGACTCGCCAAGCATCTTTGGTGCGCTGCTGGACCATGATCACGGCGGGCACCTGAGGACGCGCCCGACAGTCGATGCGTTTACCCAACAGCAGCTCTACTACCCAGACACCGCCATCCTTGTTACGCGCTTCCTCACCGAGACAGGTGTCGGCGAGGTGGTGGACTTCATGCCGGTCGTTAACCCAACCGTTGCCGCCGATCGTCAGCAGCTGGTACGCATGATCAGATGTGTTCGCGGTGAGATGACCTTTGTTGTGGATATCGCGCCGAGATTCAACTACGGCCGGGAGTCACACGAGACTCATGTCAGCCAAGAAGGGGTGATCTTCAAGGGCCCGGGCACCTCTATGACACTGAGCCTGGTTCGTGAGCCCGATGATGCTCGATTGGGGAGAGTCCAGCTGGCCTCGCAGGAGAATCTGCAGGTCGAGCTCAACCTGACGGCCGGCCAGGCTCGCGGGCTCATTCTGGAAACCGGTGAGCCGAAGGCTCCGCGAGAAGTACCGGTATCTGAGGTATGGCACCGGTTTAATGAGACGGTTCGCTTCTGGAGGTCCTGGCTCGCGCAGTCCAGCTACGTCGGCAGGTGGCGGGAGACGCTAGAACGCTCCGCGATCACTCTCAAGCTCATGACGTATGCGCCGAGCGGTGGCATCGTCGCTGCGCCGACGGCGGCGTTGCCCGAGCAGATTGGAGGCGAGCGCAACTGGGACTACCGGTACACGTGGGTTCGCGATGCGTCCTTCTCCGTGTATGCGCTGCTCGGCATGGGATTCACTGAGGAAGCAGCGGCACTCGGTCGCTGGCTCGGCGAAAGAGTGCGCGAACAGGTCGGAGGCGAAGGCGGACCCCTCAACATCATGTATCGCATCGATGGTTCGAGCGATCTGACCGAGGAGATTCTGCCGCACTGGGAGGGGTACCGGGAATCAAGTCCGGTACGGATCGGCAATGGTGCGGCAGACCAGTTGCAGCTCGATATCTACGGCGAGGCGATCGATAGCTTCTACTTCGCTGCCCGTAACGGTCTGGAAGCTGGTCACAAGGGGTGGCGGCGCCTCAGCGACTTGCTTGACTGGCTCACCGACAACTGGAATCAGCCAGAAGAGGGCATTTGGGAGACCCGAGGCGGCCGGCAGGATTTCACCTACGGCCGGCTGATGAGTTGGGTCGCCTTGGATCGCGGAATCCGTCTGGCTACCTCCCATGGCCGTCCTGCACCTTTAGACCGCTGGCGTACCGAACGGGACGCAATTTATGACCAGATCATGACCTCTGGCTGGAGCGAGGCCCGCCAGGCGTTCGTGCAGCACTACAAGACCGACGTGCTCGACTCGTCGCTGTTGCGCATGTCGTCTGTGGGTTTCATCTCGCCCAAGGATCCGATGTGGCTATCGACGCTGGACGCCATGGACCGCGAGTTGGTCACTGACAGCCTGGTGTACCGCTACGATCCCGAAGCATCACCCGATGGGCTGCGCGGCTCAGAGGGGACGTTCTCGCTGTGCACCTTCGCCTACGTTGACTCGTTGGCTCGAGCTGGGCAGCTTGAGAAGTCGCGCAACACCTTCGAAAAGATGCTGACCTACGCCAATCACCTGGGGCTCTACTCAGAAGAAATCGCGCTGACCGGTGAGCAGATCGGCAACTTCCCTCAGGCGTTCACGCATCTGGCGCTGATAGACGCGGCCCTGACGCTAAACCGGGAGCTTGATAACCAGGGAAGGCGTCGGGTTTAAGCAGAGGGACTACTCGCCGCCATCCGAGTGACGTTCGACTCTTTCTGTGCTGCGGATCACGCAGTCAGATGGTCATGTGGATGCGCTGACCCGTGACGCTTCGCGAACCGAAACGGCTAACGGTGACCAGCCGGTGATCGAGCGTGCCAGCTCCGCCGATCTGGCGTACCTGGCAATCGACACTGGCAAGGTTCCGCAGCAGTTCGCAGTCATCTTGATCTTGGAACGGCCCGATGATTTCAACCTCCACGACTTGCGGCAGCTCATCGAGGATCGCATCATCGCCGTGCCGCGGTTGCGGCAGCGATTGATTAAGGTGCCTCCGGGATGCGGACGTCCGGTATGGGTCGATGATCTTGACTTCCGGATTGATCGCCAGGTACGGGCGCTGCCCTGCCGAGCGCCGGGAGATGATCGGGCACTCTTCGATACCGCTCTCTCTGTGATCATGGAGCCGCTATCGCGCCAGGCTCCGCTCTGGTCAGTCGTGCTGATCACCGGGCTTGCGGATGGCTCAGCCGCAGTCGTCGTCGTGTTGCACCATGTGCTGGCGGATGGCCTGGGCGGGCTGAACGTGCTGGCGGCGCTCATCGATCCGGGCTCGCCGCCTGCTGCCATTTCTTTTCCTCGACCCCGTCCGGCAGCCTCAAGCCTCGCCCGTGACGCCTGGTTGACGCGTGTGAGCAGTGTTCGGCAGGCAGCCGGATCGTGGCGGCTGATGCGTCGGGCCATGTCTGCGGGTGGCGGCTTTCGGCCAGTTCCTGCCGCGCCTTGCTCACTGGTACGGCGTACGGGTCCGCGCCGCAGAATGGCGGTTGTCAGGCTGGATCGTGCTCAACTCACAACCGCTGCACATCGGCACGGGGCTACCACGAACGACGCGGTTCTGGTGGCCGTGGGCGCCGCCCTGCATCAGGATTTGCTGTGCACAGGGGAGTCCGTTGATCCGATCGTGATCACAGTGCCGGTCTCAGGCCGCCGGCCGGGCGGCAACTCGGGAGTGGGCAATCTGGTAAGCCCGATGGTCGTCAACGTTCCGACGACTGGCGGCGTAGCAGAACGTCTCGCGCAAG
>DATFBI010000299.1:0-7926 GCA_035253925.1 Propionibacteriaceae bacterium | reverse complement strand
TATGTGGTATTCGACGAGTTCGCCAACCTTGTTGTCCCCCGCTCCTTCTTTATCTTTCCCAAGAACATCGCCGTACGCCGGCATCCGCTGATCGTCTCCGGCTTCCGCTTCCCACGCAACACCGGCCGCGATCACCGCAAGCTGCTGGTTGTCGACGACGTCGCCGCCTTCCTGGGCGGCTACAACATCGGAAGCCTGTACGCCACGGACTGGCGTGACACCCATGCCCGGCTCACCGGCGACATCGTGTGGGACGTTCAGAACGCCTTTATCGACTTCTGGAATCTGTGGGCGAGTCGGCGCCGGGCGGCACTGCCCGACTCCGGCAGCGCTACCTGGCAGCCCGATATTCGGATCCACCGAAACATGCCACGCAACGTGGTCTACCCAATTCGCGGCATGTATCTGAATGCCATCGACCGGGCCTCGCAACACATCTACCTGACACACGCCTACTTCATTCCCGACACCGACATCTTGTCGGCTTTGGTCCGGGCCGCACGTCGAGGCGTAGACGTGCGGATCATCATTCCGGCCGCGTCCAATCACATCGTGGCTGACTGGTTGTCCCGCGGCTTCTACAGCCATCTACTCCGCAACGGCGTACATCTGCTGCTCTATCAAGGCGCCATGGTGCACGCCAAGACGGCCACCATCGACGGCCAGTGGTGCACGATTGGTACGGCGAACATCGATCGTGTCAGCCTGCTTGGCAACTACGAGATCAACATGGAAGTCTTCAACCGCGACGTGGCGAAGCAGATGGAAGAGATCTTCATGATCGACTCCACTAACACCGTTGAGCTGACCCTGGAGGACTGGCAACGCCGGCACGCCATGGTGAAGTTCTCCGAGACCGTCCTAACGCCGCTGCGCCCCCTGCTCTAGCACCAGCTCTCTCGTGGAGGAACCAACGTTCACGTAGGTTCCTGACGGTCTGCACAGGTTGCAACCCATGCAGAGCGCATGCAACCTACGTTTACGTAGGTTGCGTGCAGAAGGCGTAACCAGGGTGGTGACTGCCGGAAAGAAGTCCGCTGCGGGTGCCTACGCGCGGTCAGGCGTTGACTGATTCCAGTGCTACGTCGGTTGTTGGAGCGGCGGTCCTCCGCTTCCGGCGTAGAGCAGTGATATAGAGGCCCAGCGCAGTTAGCAGCAGGACGACGATGTATGCCGGAATCCGGGCTGAACCAGACACCTGAAAGCTGCCGAAGATGGTACGCAGGTTCGTTAGCAGGATGAATCCGCCTACCGCGACGCCTAGCAAATGGGCCGGCGCGATCTTGATCAGGTACGCGGCGACAGGGGCTGCGATCAACCCGCCGGCAAGCAACGCAAGCGCGAAACCCCAGTGGATTCCCGAAACACCGATGCCAACCAAAAAGCCCAGGCTGGCCGCGCAGCTCACGCCAAACTCCGCCGTGTCGACCGACCCGATGACCTTGCGAGGCTCCAGCCGCCCGCCGCTCAGCAATGCCGGCGTAGCGACTGGACCCCAACCGCCGCCACCGGTAGCGTCGACGAAACCGGCGAACAAGCCGAGCGGTGCCAAAAACCGAGTCGTAAGCCGCTTCTTCAGTTGGGGCCGGATGCCGAGGATAAAGCGGACCATGATGTAGAGGCCTAGTAGCGCCAGGATGATCGACATAATCGGTTTCGCCCATTCAGTGGACAACGCCGACAGCACCGTGGCACCGACAAATGCACCGACCGCACCCGGTCCCGCAATCCTTGCAACGACAGGCCAATCGACGTTCCGCAACCGCCAATGCGATAGCCCGGAGGCGAGATTGGTCCCGAGTTCGCTGAAGTGCACTGAGGCTGATGCGGCGAGCGGTGTCAAACCCACAAGGACAAGCAGGGTCGATGACGTCGCTCCATAGCCCATGCCCAGTCCGCCGTCAATCAACTGCGCGACCAGGCCGACCAGCGCAAGCACGATCAGCTTTCTCACTGGAACGTCCCTTCTTCTGGGGCGTTCGCGCATCGCGCTTGGAGTCCGCCTACTTCGTCGTTGCTCGCAGACGAAAAGCGTTTCTGCTCGCTCCTCCTCAGCACGGCGGCGCGCGATACCGACGCTCACGCCCTTTGAAGACTTTGGCTACAGAGTCCCTAGGGATTAGCGAGAACTCTATCCAGCAGACCCGCCGCGCTTGAGCTGCGTCTCAGGCCTCGGACAGCCAATGTAGTTAGGAGCCGGAGCTACACGCGGTGGCGGCGCTGTTGCCCGTCGCAAGACGGCCAAGGGAGGCTTCCGCGGCCGATTGAGCACACGTTTCCCGTCTGGGGAGGGCTGGCGTGGCGGGTGATCAGCTCCAAGCAGCAGGATTCGCCACCAGAGCAGCAACCGGCTTCGGCATCTGACCGGAAACCACATGGGCCAAGGTGACGCCTTCAAGAATCGTCCGCTCCGAGGCTCGCAGCGCGATCCACACCTCCTGCAAGGCAGCAGCGGAACCGACATAGGCAAGGTTCTCTGGACGGCTGCCACGTACGTTGGCCAACTCACCGTCGAGTGCTCGGATCACATCCGCGATGCTGATCTCCTCGGCCGGCCGAGACAACCGATAGCCGCCCTCGGGACCACGCTGGCTACGCAGCAGGCCAGTACGGCGCAGCTCCCCCAAAATGCTCTCCAGATACTTGTTCGGTATGTGCTGCGCTTCAGAGAGTTGTTCCACCGTACGCGGTGCGTTGGCAGCAGCCAGCTCCGACAACGCCCGCAGCGCGTAATCTACGCGAGCCGAAAGCCTCATCCCAATAGACCCTCTACGGCGCCGTGTATTCGGTCACAACCTCACCCCACGATCGACCTTACTGCCACAGCACAGCGACTGCGGCATTGGCAATCGTCAGAGCACCGATCAATCCCCAAAGTCCACGCGGGATCGAGGCGAACTTACGGTTCTTGGCCACCAACACCACGATCGCCGCAGTGATCAGGAGCTTGATCGCGATCTTGACATGATTCACCGGATCCGGCCCCACCTCGGCCAGCGCCACCAGGACCAGGCCAGTAAGAAACAGCGTGAAGGACCCATGAAGCATCGACGCGTTGATCTCCGGCTCTCTTGACCTGATCTGGACAAGACAACCGCCGAACAAGGCGGCAAAACCAAGCAGGTGAAACAGCACCAAGATCTGGTACGCGAGCTGCACAGCCCGACCCTAACGGCGTCGGGCTGGGAATTTGGCGATTACTAGACGAGCCGGCGATCGGTTGCCCAGCGGGTCAGCTGATGGCGGTTGGAGAGCTGGAGCTTGCGCAGCACACTGCTGACATGTGTCTCGACGGTCTTGATCGAGATGAACAACTCCTTGGCCACCTCCTTGTACGCATAACCCCGGGCGATCAGCCGAAGCACTTCGCGTTCACGCTGTGACAGTCGGTCCAGATCCTCATCCACCGTCGCAAGGTCAATGGACCCGGAGAAGGCGTCCAGGACGAATCCTGCCAGCCGCGGTGAAAAGACGGCGTCACCCTCGGCGACGCGGCGAATTGCATCGATAAGCTCCGTACCGCTGATCGATTTTGTGACGTAACCGCGAGCGCCGGCGCGGATCACACCGATGACGTCCTCGGCAGCATCAGAGACCGACAAAGCGAGGAACTTCTGCTCTGGGTTCTTCTCGTGCACCTTACGGATGACCTCAACGCCGCCCCCACCTGGCAGGTGCACGTCAAGTAACACCACGTCCGGCTGGGTCTGCAGAATGACGGTGATGGCGTGCTCCGCGTCGGCAGCTTCACCGACAACAGCCACCGCACGGCCGATCTCGGCCCTGACGCCGGTGCGAAACATCGCATGATCGTCAACGATGACGACCCGGTACGGCCCTCGCTCCGCGGCTGCACTTTGCGGGCTGGGATGGTCTGTGGTTTCGGTCATCTCTTGATCTCCAGTCGTACTTCGGTACCGTCGCCCGGTGCGGAACGAATCGTTGCCGAACCACCGTGCCGCGCCATGCGATCAATGATGCTGCCCTTGACGCCCAGACGATCCTCGGCCACCGTGTCCACATCGAAGCCCTTGCCGCGGTCGCGGACAAAGACTTCGACCGATTCCTCATCCACCTCGGCGTAGACGTCGATCTTGTCAGCCCCAGAGTGCTTGGCAGCATTGACCATCGCCTCCCGGACAGCGCGCACCAGAGCTTGGATCGCCTCTGAGGTGTCGCAGTCTCCAACCGTGACAAGCTCGACCGGTACGCCACGCTCGTCTTCAACCTCAGCAGCGGCCGCTGTGAGCGCGGCCTTCAGCGTGGCTTCATGCAGCTCATCGCCGTACAGCCAGTTCCGCAGCTCCCGCTCCTGACGACGCGCTAGTTGCTGTACTGCCTTGGGGTCCTCAGCTTGGCGCTGAATCATGGCCAGCGTTTGCAGCACCGAGTCATGAAGGTGCGCAGCCATGTCGGCACGGGCGTCGGCGCGGACGCGCTCGGCGCGGGCCTGGTTGAGGGCAGTGCGGGAACGGTGCAACCACGGCGCCAGCACAATTGCCACGCCGGCCAATGCCAGCATCGTCATAGCCATGACTTCAGGCAGATGAGAAATCTCACCGCGCTGGGCAAGCACGAGGCCGAATGCTGCGCCGACCAAGCCCAGCCCGACGATGACTCGTACCAGCGATGGCCAGCCGCCACGCGCCACGAAAGGTGCCAGCCACGCCTTGCCGCCAGCCTCGTCGCGCCAGCGCTTTTGCTGTGCCGAGTCAGCCTGGCGCCAAACCAGGGCGGCTCCAGCGCAAGCAAAAGCCACCGGCCAGAACAGCTGGGAGCTAACGCCGAGCCCGGTGTTCTGCATGATCCACAGCAGGCCGACTCCCAAAGCGATCAGGGCAACCAACATGCCCCAGTCGATCCGTCGCTTCGGTTTGCTCTCATCCCGCATGCCTGCGCGGCTGGCAGATTCCAACCCGGGAGCCTTGACCGTCGACTCAGGGGGCAGCAACAGCCACAGTGCGCCGTAGGCGATCACACCAATGAATTGGAAGGTCGCTAATGCGACGAAGGCGACCCGGACGGCCATCAGTGGCCAGCCAAGATGCCGAGCCAATCCGGTGCAGACTCCGCCCAACCATGCACCCTCGGCTACCCGGGTTGCCCGTGGCCGCTCAGTTTCTTCGGGCACTGCTTGTTCTTCAGGCACTACTCGCGCGACCGACGCTCGCAGTGCGGCTTGTTGGCCGGAGTCAGCGGCGCCAGCTGATGATGCGGGCGATGTTGCAGCAGGCTGGGCCGAGTCAGAGGTTACGTCGGACGCTTCCGTACTCTGACCATCAGCGCTCGCGGGCTGCGCGGATCCAGTCTCGGAGTTGTGAAGGTCAGGCTCGAGCTGACTCGAGTCCGTCGCTGTCATGATCTCCCAGCCTCACACGCGTATTGGCGTCCGACCAGCAGGGTCGTCCCCCACTTCTCCCCGAGCCGAAAGAACTTGGACGTAACTGCGGTGCGAATGGTTCCCTCTTTTACGCCAACAGCCGGGAGCTTTGGGGGGCGTCCCTGATAGTTCGAGGGTAGCCCTCTCGGCAGGATGGAGCGCATGAGCTCTGTCTGGACGATCCGCCGGAGTGCCACGGACGCCAAGCTCGCCGGCCTGTGTGGCGGAGTGGCGCAGCACTGGGGAATCGATCCAGTGCTGGTTCGCGTTGGCTGGGTGCTGCTAGCGTTGAGCGGCGGAGTCGGCTTGGTTCTCTATCTCGCAGGTTGGTTGCTGATCCCGGTCGAAGGGAGCGATAGAGCGCCGGTTGATGATCTGTTCGGCGAATCGGTCCGGCGCTGGCCTCGAGAGCTTTGGATCACCCTTGTCGTGCTGGCCAGTCTCGCGATGTTTGGGATCTTCGGTTGGCTGAGCCCGTTCAGTATCGGACCTGCAATCGTTATTGCAGTCATTTGGTACTTCGGTTTCTACAAGGGCCGCCAGGACAAGGCAGCTACCTCAGAGTCCCCTTCGACAATAGATTCCAGTCCAGCCCAGACGCAGCCCGAAGTGCCTCAATTTACGCAGCATCCCGGGCCGCGGACACCGTTCACTGAAGCCGCCGAAGCATGGCAACGCCGACTTGAGGAGCACACCCGAGAGGTCGCCGCTGCCAGCAATCCCTCAACCGCCGCCCCGCGTGCGGAGTGGGCCAGTCCACCACCCGAGAACTTCTCAGCCGCGCCGTCGAATGCACAGACCGCTGAACACGCCGCTTTCCTGGCCGATCCGGATCCGGCTGGTCTTTACGTCGAGCCGCCGACCGCGACACCGGTAAGGATGTCCGATACCCGGTCAGCCAAGCGGCTCCGGATGGTCTCTGTGATCATTCTCGGCCTAACTCTGTCCGGGCTAGGAATCGCTCAGGCACTTGGTCTTGCCATCCCGCTCTCCGGCTATTTGGCAGCCGCCTTGCTCGTGATCGGCTTAACGCTGTTAGCCGCCACCTGGTTCGGTATGGCCCGTGGTCTGCTGCCCGTGGGAATTGTCTTGGCTGTCGCAGTAGTGATCGCCACTGCCGTGGGCGCGGCACCGCGCGCACCCATCGCTGCCACCTCAGCCCACGCCTACACCAGCTTGGCTGAACTCCCTGCCGCCGGAAACTCAGCAGATTTTGGCAAGCTCTCGATCGATCTCAGCCAACTGGACGTGACGAATGACGCAACCTATACAGCCCATGTTGATCTCGGTCAGCTTGTTGTAACGGTGCCGAAGGACGCCAACGTTGTGATCAACTACACGGCTGATGTTGGTGCGATTCATGCTTATGGTGCCGAGGTCCAGGCGGGCTCCGAACTCAGCGGCCGCGTCCCAGATCCGCAACCAATCCAGCCCGGACAGCACACTCTGACCCTCGACCTTTCCGTAGACGCCGGCAACATCGAGGTGCGACGATGAGAAAAACCTACGATGTCGTTGCGTTGATCTTCGGTCTACTGCTCAGCAGTGTGGCTCTTGGATCGCTGTGGCTAACTTTTGTCGGACCCCTCAACTGGCAGGTGATCAGAATCGTGGCTCCTATGGGTCTGGTCGCCGTCGGTGTTCTCGGCCTCGTCCTGTCTCGGAACCGTCAGTAGCTATCTCCTCAGTGAAAGGTGTGTCATGAGCAGCCCCTACCCGCCGCAGGCGCCCAAGAGACTGGAGCGGAGCAAGTCCAATCGAATCTTGGGTGGTGTCTGTGCTGGAGTCGCGAACTACCTCAACATGGATCCCACGCTGGTGCGGGTGCTGACCGTGGTGATCTCACTGTTCACCGGCGTTCCGATCATCCTCTACATCATCGCGTTGTTCGTGGTGCCCGAAGAGGGCTCCCAGCCCATTCCGCCCAGTTACCCTCCGGTGGGCGGCGCCCAGGGGCAGGCGACTGGCTTCTCGCCAGGGCAACCACAATCGGCTCAGCCCGCGTACGCCCCGCCTCCGTCGTCTGGGTACGCCCAGCCGCCGCAGGCAGCCGGACCTGTTTCAGCTGAGGACTCCGTTTGGGGTAGTGAGGGTGCGCCGTGGGAGCAGCGGCAGCCAGAACCCACGTCCTCCCAGCCCCGGCCTGCAGCCGAGCCGGAGCCGACAGCCCCATCCGAGCCTGAGGCGCCGGTAGCTCCGGCGGCCCATGAAGAGGATGCAACCGAGTGGGCAGTCGAACCAGAGGGCCCAGAGGACCGGCCTGCAGGAACCACAGAGGGTGTCCCGTCAGAGGGAGGGTCCGGAACCGACTCCGCTCAAACGTCGGAGGGCGGTCAGCAAACCGACCGCGCCTGAACCGGCGCAAGCTGCAACCAAGATCACTGGGCGGCGCGTACCAGATCAACGAAATAGCGGTGGATTCGCAGATCGTCGGTGACCTCGGGATGGAAGGACGTGGCGAGCACGTTCTGATGGCGGACAGCAATGATCTTCGACTCGTTGAGACCCGGTGGTACCACAGCACCTAGAACCTGAACGCCATTGTC
>DATFBI010000298.1:0-14985 GCA_035253925.1 Propionibacteriaceae bacterium | reverse complement strand
TACGCGACGCGCTGACTCACGTGGAGTGGTTTCGGCGCCCGGACGGCTCGGTGGCCGTATCGGAGGTGGCGGCCCGGCCCCCCGGTGCGCAGATCTCCTCGATGCTGGGCTACGTCCATGAGGTGGACTTCTACCGGGCCTGGGCGGAGCTGGTGATTCTGGGCGCGTTCCAGGTGCCGGAACGCCGGTACGCCGCCGGAACCGCGTACCTGCGTGGTCAGGGCCGCGGCCGGGTCCGAGCCGTTCATGGAGTCGAGGAGCTGCAACGCGAGATCGGACACCTTGTTGTGGAGGCCCGGCTTCCCGAAGTCGGGCAGCCGGCCTCGTCGAGCTACGAGGGCGAGGGGTACGTCATCGTCCGGGATCCCGATACCGAGGTGGTCCGGGATGCGCTGCACCGCATCATCAGCCGGATTCGCGTAGAGCTTGTGGAGGCGGAGTGAACGTTGTGATGATCTCGCCCGGTTACCCGGCGGAGATGGCCTACTTCACCCGAGCCCTGGCGGCGGTGGGCGCCACTGTTATCGGCGTCGGTGACCAGCCGCCCTCGGCGCTGCCGGACCCGGCGCGAGAGGCGCTGGCCCATTACGAGCACATCACGCTAACTGATGAGGACGCCGTCCTCGTCGCACTTCATGGCCTCGCCCAGCACGTCTCAATCGACCAGGTGGAATGCCTGTGGGAGCCGTACATGATTCTCGCGGCGCGAATCCGTGAGTCGTTTGGAGTGCCGGGCATGACGGTCGAGCAGACAGTGCCGTTCCGCGACAAGGAACGCATGAAACAGACCATCGATGCTGCCGGAATCCGTACTCCGTGGCATGCGAGCGCCACCACCGTGGCAGCCGTATGGGAGGCGGCGGAACAGGTTGGCTATCCGCTCATCGTCAAGCCGATCGCCGGGGCTGGCTCGGCTGACACATACCGGGTGGATTCCGCCCAGGAACTCGCGGAAGTGCTGCCGCTGCTGCGGCACGTGCCCGAGGTCAGCGTTGAGGAGTTCGTTGATGGGGAGGAGTTCACCTACGACACCATCTGCGCGGACGGATCGATCTTGTTCGAGAACATCATGTGGTATCGGCCGCGGCCCCTGCAGATGAAGATGCACGAATGGATCAGCCCGACATCGATCGTGTTGCGCGACCTCACCGTTCCAGATCTGCAGGGCGGCCGGCAGATGGGCACCGAAGTGCTGGCCGCATTGGGCTTTCGCAGCGGATTCACCCACATGGAGTGGTACCGCAAATCCGACGGCGAAGCGGTTTTCGGTGAGATCGGAGGGCGGCCGCCCGGCGCCCGGGTAGTTGACCTGATGAACTACGCAACCGATGGGGATACCTACGTCGGCTGGGCCGAAGCTGTGGTGCATGGCCGGCTGTCACAGCAACTCGAGCGCCGGTACAACGCCGGATGTGTCTTCAAACGTGCCCAAGGAGTTGGCCGGATCAGCCATGTGGAGGGGCTGCAGAAGTTATTAGCGGACTACGGCGAGCACGTGGTGCTGGTTGACCTGCTTCCGGTCGGTGCACATCGTCGGGATTGGCGTGCCGTGCTGATCAGCGATGGATTGGTCGTCGTGCGGCATCCCGAGCTGCAACGAGTGATCGAGATGACCGAGCGATTCGGCTCCGATCTGCAACTCTATGCAAACTGACGCCGGACGCAGTCAACCGCATGTCTGCAACCTAGGTAAACCCAGGTTGCATACGGTCTGCACAGGTTGCAACCTGTGCTGACCGTGAGAAACCTACGTGAACCTAGGCTGCAGACAAGGTGAGCGGCTTAGCAGAACCGCGGCAAGTGGTGGGCAAACTGCCGCCGCCACCAGGGCCAATCGTGGGCTACGTCGTGACCCCATAGATCCAGCTCATGTGGAATGCCCTTCTCGGCGAGCACGCCGCCGAAGGCCTTGGTGCTCACCAGGGCGCCAGTGGTGTCTTCCCACATGCCCTGCCCGCACACCAGTAGTAGGAACACCCGTGATCGCAGCCAGTCCAGATGATCGCCATGCATGTTGGGTACATAGTCCAGCGGCGTGTTGAAGTACATGGCTTCGCCACGTTCGCCCCAGCCATACAAAGCGCTCAAGTCGTAGATTCCGGACATGCACAGCGCCTGCGGGAAAAGATCAGCGCGTTTCAGGGCGAAGTTTGCGGCGTGAAAGGCCCCAAGGCTTGTGCCTGTGGTGAGGATGTCTGCCGGTCCCCCGCAGTCATCGAAGATCCATGGCACGACTTGATCAAGGATCCACGACTCGTAGGCACCGTGCCGACGAGCGCGTTCCTCAAGCGGAATTTCCTTATTCGACCAGCTTTCGGAGTCATAGCTCGCTACGGAGTAGATCTTGACCCCACCGCCTTCGATGAGATCGGCGACCATGTCGATCATGCCAAAGGACTCGAAGTCGTCGGCGCGGCCCATCTCGTGCGGGAAGACCAGGACCGGACGCCCCCAATGCCCGTACGCCACAACTGAGCCGGCCGCTCCAATCGCCGGTGACCAAATATCGACGGTACGGCGCCTCATAGAAGATCCTTCGGGACGAGTGGCGACAGGTAAGTAGCACCAGATTCTGCCAGTCAAGTCTCGAGGGCTGTCCCATGTTGGTGTCAGTGCAGGTAAGGATCTCGCTGAAAGCTTCACTCCAGCTGAACCTGCTGGCCTTCGGTTAGGCGTGACTGGGTGGGTTGTTGCCCGTCTGGAGTGAACTTTTCAGCGATTTCCTGCGATGGTGGAGAATGCCGCCATGGCCGAATTGGAGCAGCGCCGCATCCTGAAAACCGAAATCCCCGGGCCTCGCTCGCAAGAATTGATGGCGCGCAAGACCAGCGCCGTCGCGAAGGGCGTCGGGACGACTATGCCGGTCTTCGCTGTCGAGGCCGGCGGTGGAGTGGTTGTAGATGTCGACGGCAATAGCTTGATCGATTTCGGGTCCGGGATTGCCGTAACCACAATCGGAAACAGTGCGCCGCGGGTAGTGGCTGCCGTCCAAGATCAAGTAGAACTGTTCACCCACACCTGCTTCATGATTACGCCGTACGAGGGTTACGTTGCGGTCACCGAGCAGCTCAACCAGCTGACACCTGGCGATTACGACAAGCGCAGCGCCTTGTTCAACTCCGGTGCCGAAGCTGTCGAGAACGCAGTGAAGATCGCGCGCGGGTACACCAAGAAACAAGCGGTCGTGGCTTTCGATCACGCCTACCACGGCCGCACCAACCTTGCCATGGCACTGACTGCGAAGAGCATGCCGTACAAGCACAGCTTTGGGCCCTTCGCTCCTGAGGTCTATCGCGCTCCGCTGTCCTATCCCTATCGGGACGACAAACTGATCGACGGCGAACTTGCTGCCCGACGCGCTACCGATCTGATCGAGTCGCAGGTGGGCACCGGCAACTTGGCCGCCGTGATCATCGAGCCGATCCAGGGTGAGGGCGGCTTCATCGTTCCAGCGGAGGGGTTTCTGCCGGCATTAGCCAACTGGTGTCAAGCCAATGACGTGGTCTTCATAGCGGATGAGATTCAGACCGGTTTCGCTCGCACCGGAGCAATGTTTGCTTGCGAGCTGTTCAATGTCGTGCCTGACTTGATCGCCACGGCGAAGGGAATTGCCGGCGGACTGCCGCTGTCGGCGGTCACGGGGCGCGCCGAAATCATGGAGTCCGTTCACGTCGGCGGCCTTGGCGGGACCTTTGGCGGCAACCCCGTCGCGTGTGCCGCCGCGCTCGCCGCGATCGAGACCATTAAGTCCGAAAACCTTGTTGCCCGTGCCGGGGAGATCGAAAGCATCATGCTCGGACGACTGCACCGCCTGCAGGCCGAGGACAATCGCATTGGCGACGTCCGAGGCCGGGGAGCCATGATCGCCATTGAACTGGTGCATCGCGACAGCTCTGATCCGGATCCGGGCTTCACCGCAGCAGTGGCTAAGGCTGCTCGAGAGCAGGGCGTCATTGTGCTGACCTGCGGAACGTTCGGGAATGTGCTGCGCTTCCTGCCGCCACTCAGCATTAGCGACGAGCTCCTCAACGAGGGCCTCGATGTGCTCGCCGAAGCGCTCTCTGTTTCGTGAGCCCGAAACACATCGCTCAACACGTAGACGTCGCGCGAGAGGTTTTCGGTAGTCAGTTCCCGCTCATAAGTAGATATGTCGACATTCTGGGGTCGACTGGAGTCGAGTGGGGATTGCTGGGGCCTCGAGAAACTGACCGGCTCTGGGATCGCCACATTCTCAATAGCGCGGCACTGAGCGGCCTGATTGCGCCGGGTCGTTCGGTTGTCGACGTAGGCAGTGGCGCCGGCCTACCTGGGATTCCTCTGGCCCTGCTCAGGCCCGACCTTCGGGTGACGCTGATGGAACCGCTTCTGCGGCGCGCCACGTTTTTGATCCAGACGGTCGAGGAGCTCGAAATCGCGGATCGTGCCGAGGTAATTCGATCACGTGCCGAAGATCATCACGGTAAGTATGACGTTGTCGTATCCAGAGCCCTCGCTCCTCTCGACCGGCTGATTGGCTGGTGCAACCCGTTACGCACGCCCAGCGGCCTGATCTTGGCACTCAAGGGAAGCTCCGCCGCTGATGAGGTAGCTGCAGCCACCCGACGGCTTGAGTCGGCCAATCTGAGGGCCGAGGTGATCTTGGCCCGAGCCCATCCAGATGCCCAGCCAGCAACTGTGGTGCGACTCAGCGAGGTATGAGCGTTCACTGTCGCCAGCGCCGGGGCCCGGACGGCGCATTCGGCAGCCTGAGACCATGCAATTTGGGCGCGGCGGCACTCTCAACCTGCATCTGATTGCTAGTTTGTGGCGGAACGGTCAGGAGGGGGCCATGATCGCACCGCCGGAGGCGGAGTACGAGGTCACGCCAGGGCTTGGGTGGCCGCTCTTCGTCGAGGTTGATCCGCGGATCGGCTGGCCTACTGTTCCACGTGAAACGCTGGACTGGCCAGAACGCGCAACGGCCCAGTCAATGCTGAGTGAACCCTCAGTGCCGAGCGAACCTACTGCCACGACGACGGCCTCTCCCGCAATTGAGATTCCCCCGGGTCCTCGGCGTGCACGCTTCGATGAGGACGAGTTCGCTACACCCGGCGCCGAGGATGACCCACCGGCCCTGGAAACCAAAGATCGTTTACCGACCACGTCGCTGCCCGTGCCTGCACGAACCCGGATCTTCGTAGTGGCAAACCAGAAGGGTGGCGTCGGCAAGACGACAACCTGTGTAAATCTCGCCGCCGCTCTGGCGCTTGGCGGGCTCACCGCGCTCGTTATAGATCTCGATCCTCAAGGCAACGCCACCACTGCCCTCGGGGTCGACCATCCGCCCGGCACCCCCGGGACATACGAAGTCATGATGTCCGGAGCCGCGTTGGCCAACCACGTCGTTGATTCCCCCGAGGCGCCGAATCTGAAGGTCCTGCCGGCCACCATCGACTTAGCAGGTGCGGAAATCGAGCTGGTCTCGACTGTCGCCCGCGAGAGTCGACTTCTCAGAGCCCTCCGTGCCTATCTCAAAAACCACCACGCCGACTACGTGTTTCTCGACTGCCCGCCGTCGCTGGGTCTGCTGACGCTAAACGCCCTCGTCGCAGCCAACGAAATCCTGGTGCCGATCCAGTGCGAGTACTACGCCCTGGAAGGCGTTACCCAGCTGATGCGCACCATCGACCTGGTAAAGGGTGAACTCAACAACGAGCTTCGGCTCAGCACCGTCATGCTCACCATGTACGACGGACGAACCAAGCTCGCCGCCCAAGTCGCCGAAGAAGTACGGCAGCACTTTCCAGCGGAGACGCTCACCACGATCATCCCGCGTTCCGTCCGGATCTCAGAAGCGCCCAGTTACGGCCAAACCGTGTTGACCTACCAGCCCACCTCGGCAGGGGCTGTCTCATACCTGGAAGCCGCACACGAAATCGCCCGACGGGGCGTGGAGGAGAGCACATGAACATCCGTACCGAGCGCCGCGGCCTTGGCCGGGGCTTGGGCGAGCTTTTCCAGCGAACTGATCCCCAGTCAATACCGAGTCCATCCGACGGCGACCCTGCGGACATACCGCTGGCGCCGTTACCCAAGGGCTCCTACTTCAGTGAGCTTCCGCTGGAGTCCATTTCCCCCAATCCTCGGCAGCCGCGCACTGTCTTCGACGAGGAGGCCATGAATGAGCTCGTCGAGTCCATTCAAGAAGTTGGCATGCTGCAACCAATCGTCGTTCGGCCGCTCGGCGGCGCCAGGTTCGAGCTCGTCATGGGTGAGCGTCGCTGGCGAGCAGCACAGCAGGCCGGCCTTGCCACGGTCCCGGCGATCGTACGCGAGACGGCAGATCACGCCTTACTCCGCGATGCGCTCCTGGAAAACCTGCATCGGGTTCAGCTGAATCCGCTCGAAGAGGCCGCCGCGTACCAGCAAATGCTGGAGGACTTCGGCTGCACCCAGGAGGAGCTGGCGAACCGCATCAAGCGCTCCCGTCCCCAGATTTCCAATACCATCCGGCTGCTGAAACTGCCGCCGACCGTGCAGCGGCGGATTGCGGCCGGCGTGCTCAGCGCCGGACACGCGAAAGCTCTGCTAGCGATTGAGAATCCGGACGGTCAGGAACGCCTTGCGCAGCGCGCGGTGGCCGAAGGCCTGTCGGTTCGTGCTGTCGAGGAACTAGTGACGCTGGGTGATCACCGCGACCGGCCCGCTCGGCAACGGCGGCAACCCAAGGTGATTGCACCGAAAGCCAGGGACCTTGCCGATCGGCTATCCGACCACTTCGAGACACGGGTGAAAGTCGAGCTCGGACGGGCTAAGGGCAAGATCATTATCGAGTTCGCCACGGTTGATGACCTGGAACGCATCGTGGCCTTAATTGAAAAGCCGCCCGCCTCAGCTGAGGAATATCGACAAAGCGACATTCAGGAGGAAGTTGTCGCCGGTTCTGCCGCTTCGGCTTGAGCAGCCAGCTTGGCCCGGATGTTCTTGGTCGCCGACCGCTCGGCGACAAACGAGAGGAACGGCACGGTACCGGCCAGCGCGATCAAGATCATCCGTTGCCAGCTCCACTTCGCGCGCAGGCCGAGGTCAACAACCGTGATCAGCAAGATCATGTAGAGATAGCCGTGGGGGATAGCGGTCCAGGTCACGACGGTGGGGTTGCCGTACAAGTACTTCAGTGGCAGTCCAACGCACACCAGAACCACCAATAGGGTGCCCACCACCCAGGCCATGATCCGATACCGGATCCACGCTTTGCGCATGGGCTGAAGCCTATGTCGGCTCCACGGGCCGCTCAGCTGTGATCTCAACCTCACAGCTCGCCGCTGAAGCTGGAGGTCGCTCCGCTCCCACCCATGTCTATCTCAGCCTCGCGAAGCGCAAGATCTCGTGCCATCCGGAAAGCCATAAAGAGGGTGAATGCGGCGAACAGCCACCACTGCCCGGCGTAGGCCACATTACGCAGCCGACCAGACGCCTCGGGCAGCTGTTGTGGCGCTGCTGCCAGGCCTTGGCTTTCTGCATCAGTGCTGGACAGGGTCACGAACCCGTCGATGAGCGGCCCGGGCCACTGTTGCGCCAGGGTCGGTAGGCGTACCGACGCAATCTGACCGCTCGGCAGATCAGTCGTCGGCACATGCTCTTCGGTGGGCAGCAGTACGCCCACCTGGTGGACCCGGCCACTTGGCGGTGCTGGAGCGCTCGGCTCGGAAACGATGCCGCGTACCACTGCAACAACACTGCCGTCGGCCTGTCGCAGTCCGGTGAGGACTCGGAACTGACCGTCTCCGTCTTCGGTCGGCACCAACAACTGCAGACCCGGGTCATACGTGCCGTCGAACGTTACCGACAGCCCATACCCCTGGATTGCCGACGCGCCGGGGCGCGCCACGGAGCTGAGCGGAACCGGCGGCGCTGCCGCCCGCTGTGCGGCAGCCTCTGCTCCCTGGCGGTGGTAGACCTCCAGCTGCCAGAACCCGAGCGTTACCATGGCCGCCGCCAGGCCGATACCAATGGCGATGACCAGGACCTGCTTGAACCGGATCGACATCGACTTCTAGTTAGGGCGCCGCCACTGAGATCGTCCTTGCCCGGCCTCCCCGGGCGGCTGCCGCATGGACCAGGTCAGCGCACATCTTCCCCAGGCTCCAGCCGGCGGTCTCAATCGCCAGCGGCACGGCCGAGGTTTCGGTCATCCCCGGCGCGACGTTGACCTCGAGGAAGACCGGCTGGCCATCGGGGCGGACGATGATGTCGGTACGCGACAAGTCCCGAAGACCGAGCACCGCATGGACCCGAAGTGCCAGGTCAGCGCAAGCATTCGCCACATCGTCCCCGACTTCGGCCGGGCAGAGAAATCGGGTTGCCCCAGCGGTGTAGCGGGCCGCGTAGTCATATACGCCAGATTCTGGGCGGATCTCCACAGCAGGAAGGGCCACTGGGCCATTGCCACGATCAACCAAGGCCACCGTCACCTCAGTACCCTCGACGAACTCCTCGATCACCGCGACCGAGCCGTACGCGTAGGCGCCGACCATGGCAGCTGGTAGCTCCTTGGCCTGCGTGACCTTGCTGCACCCCAACGCCGATCCGGAGCGTGACGGTTTGATCATCATCGGGAAGCCGATTTGATCACCGAGCGCCTTAACCAGAACCTGGGCGCCGAGTTCTTTGAAGGTCTCATAAGGCAGCGCTACTTGAGTCGGCGTACGAATGCCGGCGGCACCGACGATGGTGGTCGCGATCGATTTGTCGAACGCCACCCGGCATGCCGAACCGATGGAACCAACGAAGGGCACACCGAGCAGCGCGAACACCTCGCGCAGCGCACCATCCTCACCGGCTTCGCCGTGTAGCAAGGGAAAAACCACCGAGCCCGGCCGCTCGGCGAGCCGTGACAGCAAGGTGGAATCAACATCAGATTCCACGACCTCGATGCCGCGAGAGCGTAGCGCCTGGCTGACCCGGCGCCCAGAGCGCAATGACACCTCGCGCTCGTGCGATAGGCCACCCGAGAGCACGATCACCGTCTGCAGGTATCCGTTGTCGGCCACCCAACTCCTTCTTTCATGATCATCAGATCATGATCAACTTCGATCAAGATCAACTCGAAGGCCAATTCCATGATCATCACGTCTGATCAGGGCCTGGCGCCTCACGTGGTCCGAGTGCGAGGCGGCCGCTCTCCGGCTCAACGGCGGTACCGAAGATCTCAAGCATCCGGGCCTCGTACTCCAGCACCTCACCTAGCCGTCGGGTGCCTTCGATAATGCGCTCTGGCGTGGGGAAACAGTACGACAGTCGCATGTGGCGGCTGCCGAAGCCATCTGCATAGAACGCCGTCCCCGGCACATACGCGACACGAGCCGTGACGGCGCGCGGCAGCATGGCATGCGAATCAATCCCCGGAGGCAGCGTCAACCAGACAAAGAAGCCGCCCTCCGGGTAGGTCCAGGTAGTGCCGGCCGGCATGTGGCTGCTAAGGCCGGCAATCATTGCGTCGCGGCGCTCCCGGTACATCTCGCGGAAAACCTTGATCTGCCCACGCCAGTCGTGGTTCGCCAGGTAGGCAGCGACAGCAAACTGCGAAAAGACCGGTGGACAGAGCGTTGCCGCTTCCTGAGCGAGCACCAGCTTCTCGCGTACGGCGTGCGGCGCGAGCACCCAACCGACCCGGAATCCGGGGGCGAAGGTTTTGGAGAACGACCCGAGATAGATGACCTGACTGTCATTGAGCGAGCGCAACGCCGGAATTGGCTCGCCGTCGAAGCCGAGCAGGCCGTACGGATTGTCCTCGACCACCAGCAGATCCGCGCGTTCCGCGAGGTGCAGCAACTCGAGCCGCCGGTCCAGGGACTGGGTGACGCCGGCCGGATTCTGATAGTTCGGGATGGTGTAGAGAAACTTGACGGTACGCCCCGCCCGCCGCAGCGCCCGGAGTGCATCGGCGACGGCACTCGGATTGAGGCCCTGCTCATCCATCGCGACATGGACGACTTCGCACTGATAAGACCGGAAGACTCCAAGGGCGCCGACGTAGCTGGGCGCCTCGCAGAGCACCACGTCACCGGGGTTGCAGAAGATTCGGGTGAGCAGATCCAGGCCCTGCTGGGACCCGACGGAGATCATCACGTCGTCTGGATGGGCGGAAATACCCTCCAACCTCATCACTTCGCAGATTGCTTCGCGAATGGCCGGTTCGCCTTGACCTGAGCCATACTGCATGGCGCGTCGCCCATCGGTAAGCACCAGCTCATTGAGCACCGAACCGACCGCGTCCAGCGGCAGGTCGGTGATGTTGGGCATCCCGCCGGCAAGTGAGACGACTTCGGGCCGGTTGGCCACCGCAAACAGAGCCCGGATTGCCGATGCAGTCATGCCATGGGCGCGGGCCGCGTACCGATCAATGTAGTGATCGAGGCGAGTGTCTTGGCGTCGCAGCCGCTCCAGTACCGGTTCGTCGGGCTCGGATGGGGAAGTCACGGAACTAGCCTGCCTTATTTTCATAAGCTGCTCGCGTAATCGCCGGTCCAGTCCGCCCGGCGATTTCCGGGCGCATGATCTGGCCGCCTAACATGAATCCATGGCCGAGTCCAAAGCCAGCCATTCGCTGCGGTCCAAGGGCAGCTATTCGCTGCGGCCCAATGGCACCCACTCGGTGCGGTGGCTGCTATGGCTGGCCGCCGGAATGCTCTTTGGTCTCGTCCTTGGCTTCGGGTTCGGACTAGCCAGGCCGCGTACCAGAAAGTAGCTGCCATGGGATCCCGCCGTCTGCGTCCGATGACCGCCGCCGACCTGCCACTGCTGCCGGGATCTTGCGCGCGATGCAACTTCTGGGAGACCAATCTCAGCGACCTGGCAACGCCGGCTGATCATGGGGATCGGCAAGTGGTCAAGGCAGAGTGGGCTGAGGCTGTGACCCGGCGTTGGGGTTACTGCGGAGTGATCGCCTTCACCGGCGAGGAGCCAATTGGTCACTTGACGCTGGCCCCGGCCATGTATGTGCCGCGGCTGGGCGCCTTTGCGACGACTCCCGTTGGGGCGGATGCAGCTGTTGTGATGTCGGCGCACGTCGACGAAGAGCTGCGTGGCAAGGGTCTTGGCAAGCAGCTGGTTCAATCAGCGGCTGGGCTTGTGGCGCGGCGGGACATCCGGGCTTTAGAGGCGGTTGGTACCTACCAGGACGGTTCCTCCTGCATGCTGCCGGTCGGCTGGCTCGAGGCGGTTGGGTTCCAGGTCGTACGTCCCCACCCGATCACACCACGATTGCGCATGGATCTGCAGAACGCGGTGCGCTGGCGGCCAGGGCTTAGCGCAGCCTGGAACCGTCTCACCGACCTAGTGCGGCAACCTGAAACCCCCGAGCCCGCCACGTACACCCATCGGAAAGCCGTCTAGCAGCTGCGCTTTCGCTTTCAGTTCGCGCCGTAAAAGGGGGTTCTCCGCCCAGGAATCCAGGTCGAGGAAGCGCAATAAGTGATCGCTGGCTGTGGAAGATGTCGAAGAACGCCTGGTCACCTGCGATCTTGGCCACGTACGCCTTTCGATCGTGTGCGTGATCGGGTCCTGACGTAACAAGCCGCGCCACGAACAGCAGCGTCGCCATGATCGGCAGTCTCAAATCCAGTCTTAATAGGCCGCCGAGGCCGGCCCGTTCTCGGCCCAGAGGAAACCGTTCAGCCGCCTCAAGACGTCGTTGTGAATCGGCGTGATCACGTGCGCATTGCTCAAAGACCGGCCAGGGCCTCGCGCGCGTCGACCGCCGCGTGCCGGCATGCCGGGGCCCTATCTTTTTGCAGATTTTTCTCATAAATCGCCCTACCCTTCGTCGTAACGGCGGCGGGCGCCGTGACCGCAAAGAAACGAGCTGCGATGAGTCATGCTGGCCATGAGGTACCTGCTGCGCACGACCTGACCGAGCACAAGGGGCTCAACGAGGGCGCACTGACATTCTTCGGCACGCTGATGATCGGCCTCGCCTCGGTGGCCCCGGCCTACTCGTTGGCGGCGACGCTGGGTTATGTCGTGATCGAGGACGGCACGCTGGCCCCCGTAGCGGTGGTGCTGGGCTTCATCCCGATGCTGCTCACCGCCTTCGCCTACCGTGAGCTGAACAAGGTCATCCCGGACTGCGGCACGACCTTCACCTGGGTGACGAAGGCGTTCCGACCGGGGATCGGCTGGTTCAGCGGGTACGTACTGACGCTCGCCGGGATCATCGTGCTGGCGAACCTGGCCCAGGTCGCGGCCCAGTACACCTTCCTGCTTCTAGGCGCCCGATTCGCTCGCGGACAACACGTTTTGGGTGACGGTGCTGGGTGTCGTGTTCATCGCAGCCATGGCCTGGGTTTCCTACCGCGGCATCCAGATCGCCCACTGGCTGCAGAACGTCCTCGTCGGCATCCAGTACCTTGCGCTGGGCGTCCTCGTGGTGGTAGCCCTGATCGCTGTCGCGGGCCCGAACCGGCCGGACACTGCAATCCCGATCGAGGCGTCCTGGTTCAATCCATTGGGCTTCTTCGCCGAAGACGGTGGCGGGTTCACGGCGCTGACCGAGGGCATGCTGCTGATGGTCTTCATCTACTGGGGCTGGGACACGATCCTGTCCTTGAACGAGGAGACGCAGGAACGGGACAAGACCCCAGGACGCGCAGCTGTCGCCGCGACGCTCATCCTGGTGGCGACATACCTGCTCACCACCGTGGCGGCGATCTCGTACGCCGGGGTCGGGACCGAAGGCATCGGGCTGGGCAACGAAGAGAACGCAGACGACGTGTTCCAGGCGATAAGCGAGCCGGTGCTCGGAGATTGGAGCTGGATCGTGCTAGTGGCCGTCCTGGTGTCGGCGATCGCATCTACCCAGACGACGATCCTCCCGGCGGCACGCGGCACGCTCGCTATGGGCGTCTACCGGGCGCTCCCGAGTCAGTTCGCGACCGTACATCCCAGATTCAAGACGCCGACCGTCTCGACTCTGTTCATCGGTGGGGTCGCGATCGTGATCTACGTTCTGCTCAGCCTGCTGGGGGAGAACGCGTACGGCGACGTGCTGCTGGCCATCGGTCTGCAGATCTCCTTCTACTACGGCATAACTGCCTTCGCGTGTGTCTGGTACTTCCGCCAGGACATCGCCGGTGGTGGCAGAGACCTGTGGATCAAGGGGATCCTGCCCCTGCTGGGCGGACTGATCCTGCTGTTCGCGTTCCTGAAGAGCGCGATCGACATGTGGTCGCCGGACTACGGCTACCTGGGCGGCTGGACCATCCCGGGGACCAGCGTGGAGATCGGCAGCGTGTTCCTGCTCGGCATCGGCTCGATCGTCCTCGGCCTGCCGATCATGTTCTTGATCTCCCGCCGCAGCGAGCAGAAGCCGTTCTTCCGCGGCGAGTCGCTGCACCACGACACGCCGGTTCTCGCGCCCGACTAGCCGTCCGCGTCCGCGAGCGTGCGCGGCCGGCCGCATAGCCTGGCTACATGCCGCTGAGCGGCGAATACGGGCCCGCAGAAGTGGGGTCCGAGGCGCGCAAATCCGCGTCGCAAAATCGCTAGAAAATCGCGCACTGCTGGCAGGATTGTGCACCGAATCCGGCGCCACGGTAAGCGCCAAGGCCATAAAGTTCTTTGGATGCGAATCATCTTGGTGGGCTCTGGCGGTGTGGGTGATGCGTTCGCAAGGATTGCCGCAGGGCGTGGGTACTTTGAACGGCTGGTTATAGCCGACTACGACATTTCCCGGGCCGAGCGGACCGTTGCGGCGGTGCAGCAGCGGCATCCGGGCGACAACCGTTTTACGGCCGCTCAGGTGGATGCCTCCGATGTCGACTCGGTCGCCGCTTTAGTCAGCGAGCATCAAGGCACTCATGTCATGAACGCGGTGGATCCGCGATTTGTGATGCCAATCTTCAATGGCGCGTACATCGCAGGCGCGGACTACCTGGACATGGCAATGTCGTTGTCCCAACGGCATCCCGAGGAGCCGTACGAGCAGACCTGGGTGAAGCTGGGCGACGAGCAGTTCGCGCAGGCCGATGAGTGGGAGAAGGCCGGCCGGCTGGCTCTGGTCGGAATGGGTGTTGAACCTGGGTTATCTGATGTTTTCGCGCGGTACGCGGCTGATCACCTGTTTTCCGAGATCGGGGAACTCGGCACTCGCGACGGATCCAACCTGAGGGTTGAGGGATACGATTTTGCGCCGTCGTTCTCCATCTGGACCACGATCGAGGAATGCCTAAACCCGCCGGTGATCTGGGAGGCCGATCGCGGCTGGTACGTCACATCGCCCTTCAGCGAGCCGGAGGTATTCGACTTTCCTGAGGGCATCGGGCCGGTGGAATGCGTAAACGTCGAGCACGAGGAAGTGCTGTTAATGCCGCGCTGGGTAAAGGCCAAGCGGGTGACGTTCAAGTATGGATTGGGCACCGAGTTCATCGACGTACTGAAGACACTGCACAAGCTTGGCTTGGACAAGACCGAGCCGGTGAGCGTCAAGGGGGTCCAGGTCTCCCCGCGGGATGTGGTGGCCGCCTGCCTTCCGGATCCGGCGTTTCTGGGTGACGCAATGCACGGCAAGACCTGCGCCGGACTTTGGGTTACCGGCATTGGCAAGGACGGTCAGCCGCGGGAGGTCTACCTTACCACGTGGTCGACAACGCAGATACCATGCGCGAGTTCGGTGCTCAATGCGTGGTGTGGCAGACCGCGATCAATCCGGTCGTGGCACTGGAGCTGCTTCCAGCCGGCACCTGGTCCGGTGCCGGAGTACTGGGTCCGGAAGCCTTTGACGCCGTGCCCTTCCTGGATCTGCTCGCCGGTGACTATGGCTCGCCTTGGGGAATGATCGAGCTGTCAGCATCTCAGCGGCCGGTACCCGCCTAAGACCGGGTGCCGTGCGCCCCGCACCGATGCGGAGTCTGGGAGAGTTGGGCGCATGAGTGATTCGCGCCGTTCGGTCAAGCTCTCCAGGCTTGGCCGGCATCATTTCCAGGCCGAGAATTCCCGCGGCGGCAC
>DATFBI010000297.1:0-16933 GCA_035253925.1 Propionibacteriaceae bacterium | reverse complement strand
CTGGAATGGTGTGGCGGCAGTCAGCGACTCCAGGGCAACGGCGAGCCCATGACCGCTCACCACCGCCGGATGCAGGCCGCGCGCTAAGTCCCGCAGTTCATTGAGAGATTCGGCGAGCTCGCTGCGAGCGCGTTTCAGCCTGGTCTGGGTGGCCGGGTCGCTGTCTGCCTGCTCGGCGAGCACGCCGAGTTCGAGTGCCAAGGCCACCAAGCGCTGCTGTGCACCGTCGTGGAGATTGCGCTCCAGTCGGCGGCGCTCATTCTGTTCGGCTTCCACAACACGGGTACGCGAGCCATGTAGCTCTTGCAGTCGGGCCCGAAGCTCAACTTCCAAACGGCCGTTCTCCAAGGCAATGCCGGCTGCTGCGGTGACCGCCTCGACGAGCTCGGGTTCCTCGCCGAGCGACGAGTCGTACACCAATGCGGCGATCGGTTCACCGTCCTGCTTGACAAGTGTCGCCCGGCGACCGCTGCCCGGTTCAGGGAGCGCTGCGGGGTTGCCGTCCTGGTCGGCCCAGCTGCCGTACTGGGGCAACCAGTAGATCAATGACAGGGTCGGATCGCGAAGGGCCTGGGCCAGCAGCTCCCGAAGATCCGGCGCAGGGTTGGCTCGTAGCTGCACCAGCAGCTCGCCGACGCCGGCCTTTGCCAGGCGGGCATCGAGCAGTCCGGCCACGAAGGCCAGCGGTGCCAACCCGGCGACTGCGAACGTAGCCAGCCGAATGATCTCGAAGCCCGGAAGCTGAAACGCGCCGGCAAGCAGCAGGGCGGCCAGCATCACAAGCGCCAGGCTGAAGCAGTTGATCACGATCTGAGCGGGACGTCGTCGCTGCCACCGAGGCAAGGCCCGCCAGCGCCGCCAAAGCAGCCCTACAGAGATGAGCGCTAGGGCACTGAGCGTAACGAGCTGCACATTCTGCACTACTTCCGCAGCAGCCTGATCCTTGATCACCGCCAGTAGGTGGCTTTCATTGAACCCACCCAGCATCAAGATCACGACCTGCAGTCCAACTGCTGCCAGGTAACCGGTGATCACCACTGCTCGCTCAGTCCGCCCAGGCAGCCGACCTGAGGGGTAGGCAAGGAACATGTGCAACCAGACTGCAGCGACCAACAGATCAGACAGCTGCCCGATCGTGTTGAGGAATGGCTGATTGGTCCACTGCAGGATAGACAGTTGAGTGACGAAGCCCGCCAAGATCATCAGTGGTCCGAACAGGCTATCCGGCCGCCTTCGCCACGCTACGATTCCGGCGAATATGTACGGCAGTGTCACCCACCAAACGAGCAGTACGCGAAGCGCTGGCTGATATAGCTCCTCATTGAGCGCGGCCAGGCCAGCGGTCACAAAGCACGACGCAATGGCCGCTATTCCAAGCGTCCAGAGCATGGCTGGCTTGGGAGCGGCTCTGTGCCGTTCGGGCGACAGCGGGAGAACTGCAGCCATCCGACCTCTCCTCGCCTGCGGGTAGGCACATAGCGCAGGACATCGAGGAATTTCTTGAAACCGCGGGAGCGTGCGCCAGTCCGCCCCAGCGGCGAGCTGTGCCTTAACGATAGTGCTGCCACCCAGCCGAAGGACAGAACCGGGCGGAGGATTCACCAGAAACCCGTCTCCCCGTTGACAGGTCTGCTGTCTGTCCTCCAGCTCTCCGCGATGGAAGTTTGTGGAGCGTAATGACGTTAGGGAGGAGCTGGCATGAAGACCCGCATTGTTCAGAACGAGCCGAATGAGCCGGTTACCGGACAGGTGCCTGCGGCGCCGATCAACCAGACTGTCGAGGTAGCAGGAAGCTCTGTAACCACTCCTACCAGCGGTATTCGAGCTTTCGTACGTCGTCGTGAGCTTGTGATCTTCTTCGCGCTGTCCTATCTAATCGGCTGGTCCATGCTCCCCTTCGGTACCTTTCTTGCCTTTGCACCACTGGTGGCGGCGCTTATCGTCATCTCCATTGCCGAAGGCCTGCCAGGGCTAGCTCAGTTGGGTCGTCGCCTTATTCGCTGGCGGGTCAACTGGCTCTGGTACGCGGCTGCCATCGTCGTGCCGTTACTAGTCCATGGCGTGGCCGTCGCTCTCAATGCGGCCACTAACGCACCGGCACCCTCATTTGCGCCGCTCACGCCCTGGTACGCGGTGCCGTTGGCGTTCGCTCTCGGAATGGTCAACCCACTTGAGGGCCGACTGGGGGAAGAGCCCGGCTGGCGTGGCTTCGCTCAGCCGCGGTTCCAGTCGAGGTGGTCACCATTGGTATCGGCCGCCGTGCTCGGACTGCTGATTACTGGCTGGCACCTGCCACTGGTCTTCATGCCGCAGTTCGACCTCGGCTTCCCCGACATCGCGACGACCGTGATGGTCACCTTCTGGTACACCTGGTTGTTCAACCGTACCGGCGGCAGTGTGCTGCTGACGCTTATTGCCCACTCGAGCGAGGGCTCGGCCAACATCCATGCAATGTGGTCGGAGCAGTATGCAGCGCGCTTGTCCTGGATGTGGTTGATGGTTTGGATTTTGCTCGTGGTGATTCTTTTGATCTTCGACCGGAAGTCCTGGCGGACGGCGCCCGAGTCAGCAATTGATCGGGTGCCTGGTCAGATAAGTTGATGATGATCAGTCCTTCGATGCTGAAGCCAGCTCGGTGAAGATCGTCAGTTGCACATCAGCTGGCCCTAGCAGTCGGGAATTGAGCGAGCGCCATGGCGTCTCAGTAGGAGGCGCGATCAGCTCAGCACCGGCCGCTGTCAAACGCTCCGTGACGCCAGCGGAGTCGTCGACTTCAAAGGCCACTCGATACTTCCCGCTGACTCCGGTTCGCCCGACCTCCACGGTGTCGATCAGGTCGATCTGAGGTCTGTTCGAAAGCTCGAGGGTTGCCCGGCCGGCGCCCAAGATCACTACCTGCGCCCCATTCTCAGCGTCAAAGGTTTCCTCCAGCACCAAGCCAAGCTCATCGCGATAGAAGCGAACAGCCGCGTCGTAGTCATCAACTGCTACCACCAACCGCATTTGCCGCACTGGCGTTCGGTTGCCAGCCGGTGCGGCGGCGTAGCTTGGCTCCCGTTTCTTGATCGCCCTGATCACTGCGTAGGTAGCTGGCAGCAAGATCACCTCGACCAGGACCTTGTAGACGTAGCCAGCAATTGCGTAGCTGATCAGGCTGCCCCAGCTCGGAAATACTCCGACGAATGCGATGAAGCAGAACAACATGGTGTCGGCAAATTCGCCGACCACCGTTGAGCCGATGAGCCGGGCCCAAAGATGGCGTTCCTTGGTCCGCTCTTTGATCTTGACTACGACATAGGCGTTGAGGATCTGACCGGCCAAGTAGCCGCACAGACTTGCCAGCACGATTCGGGGCACGAAGCCCAGCACCGCAACAAACGCCTCTTGGTTCTCATATCCCGGTCCAGGCGGTGCAGCACCGACCGCCAGAAAGGTCAGTGAGGCGAGGGCACCGAGCGCGAAGCCGACCCAGATGGCCCGCTTCGCCTGGCGGAATCCGTACACCTCTGCCAGCACGTCGCCGACGATGTAGGTCAGCGGAAACAGGAACGCACCACCGTCGGTGAAAATCCCGCCACCGACGAAGTCAGGCAACCCGTCGACGACGGTGATCGTCTTGGTTGCCGCGATATTGGAGATCAGCAATAAGCCGCAGAACACGGCAACGATGACGGCGTAGGTGCCGCTTGGCGCACTTGCATACGACGCTGTGGAGGGTGCCTCCCGCGGCCGAGCGTGAAGCGTGGTCACGATGAGCGATGCTAGTTTGATTGCTCCGCTCGCTCCCCCCGATCCGGGTATCGCGATCTTCGGTCAGGTCACCCAGATTCCCAGTCGCGCCCTACTCGCCATGGCAGGCTGTGCTCATGAGCCAATACTGGAATGAGGTGCCTGAGGAGTCCGAGCAACTGGACCAGCTCGAGGAGCAGCGATCCCTGGTGGATCGCGGCGTCGACGACCCGCTGGACGAGGGCTACTCACCGCCCGAGCGTTACTCCCAGCTGATCCGCGAGGGAGAGCACGAGACGCTCGACGAGCGGCTTGCGGACGAGATCCCGGAGCCCGATCCGTACGCGCCGCAGGACGAGGAAGTCCTCGATGACGGTGAGGTTGGCGAGCAGCGTGCCGGCCGCCTGGTCGAACCTAACGAGGGTATTGGCCCGGATGTGGAGTCCGACCTAGTTGGTACCGATGTTGGAATCGACGGCGGAGCCGCCAGCGCAGAGGAAGCTGCAGTCCACATCGTCCCCGAAGAGGAGTAAGCCAGTTAACTCGCCCCCAAGAACGCATCATTGCTGTGCCTCAGCTAGGTAGCGACCCGCTATATCCGCCGATCGAGCCGTACGCGACCGGAATGCTGGATGTCGGCAACGGACAGCAGATCTACTGGGAGGAGTGCGGCAACCCTTCAGGCAAGCCGGTGGTCTTTCTGCACGGTGGGCCTGGAGGAGGCATACAGCCCAAAGTCAGGCGGCTATTCGACCCATCTCGTTACCGCATCGTGCTTTTCGACCAGCGCGGCTGCGGCCAGAGCCGCCCGCACGCCAGCGCGCCGGGAGCCGATTTCAGCACCAACACGACCTGGCATCTCGTTGCCGATATCGAGCGGCTCCGGGAGTCCTGCGGCGTCGAGCGGTGGCAGGTGTTCGGCGGCTCTTGGGGCAGCGCCCTGGCATTGGCATACGCCGAGCAGCACCCTGAGCGAGTCATCGAGCTTGTGCTCCGTGGCATCTTCACGCTCCGGCGGAGCGAGCTCGATTTCTACTACAACGGTGGTGCCGGACAGCTATTTCCGGAGCGCTACGAGATGTTTCTGGCTCCGCTGGGCGGCCGGTCCTTTGCCGGTGACACGATTGCGGCCTATCACGACTTGCTGTTTGACCGCGATCCCGCCGTGCATGAGCCTGCCGGCGTCGCCTGGAGCACCTGGGAGGCTGCCACCATGACTCTCGAACAAGACGACAGCTTGATCAGCGACTTCAGTGATCCGATATTCGCTCTTGCCTTTGCTCGCATCGAAAACCACTACTTCTTCCATCGCGGCTGGCTAGCCGAAGGTCAGCTGCTTGCGAACGCCGACCGACTCGCTGGCATCCCGGGGGTCATTGTTCAAGGTCGCTACGACGTTGCAACGCCTGCGGTGACGGCGTACGAGCTGCACCAGGCCTGGCCCCAAGCGGAACTCAAAATCATCCCAGTCGCCGGCCACGCATTCTCCGAACCGGGCATCCTCGATGCACTGGTCGCAGCCACGGACCGATTCGCGCTCGAGTCCGACATGACTGCCCGCAATTAAGGTTTGGGGGTGCTGTGGGCAGTTGACCTAGGATGGGGTGTTGACATTTCCTGCCGACTGCGAGGAACCAACTGAGTAGATCAGAGTTCACGGCTAGCGCTCCTGACGCGTCCAGCGCCCGCCATCGAGAATCGCCTGCCTCCAATTCCCTACGAAAGGCTCCAGGCCAGCGGGGCGGCGACAGCGGCCTCGAAGAACTGCGCCGATTGACTGTCCCGGCTTCGGTCGAGATGGTCAACATCCTTGGCCCCCGTGATGAGTTCTTGCACATCCTGGAACGCGAACTCGAAGCAGGGATTCATGTTCGGGGCAACGAGATCACCCTGACCGGATCGCCGGCAGCGGTTGACCTTGCCATTGACGTCATCACTGAGCTGGTCACGGTGCTGAGAACCGGACAGGGCCTGACCGTTGACGCTGTGGAGCGGATTTGCTCGATGCTCGCCGGGCGCGAGGAAACCCGCCCCGCGGACGTGTTAACGCACAACATCTTGTCGGCGCGAGGCAAGACAATTCGTCCGAAGACGCTCAATCAGAAGCGGTATGTCGATGCCATCGACAAGCACACAGTGGTCTTCGGAATTGGGCCGGCAGGTACCGGGAAGACGTATCTGGCGGTTGCCAAGGCTGTCCAGGCCCTTCAGAACAAGCAGGTCAATCGGATCATCCTGACTCGTCCGGCGGTGGAGGCCGGCGAGCACCTGGGCTTTCTGCCCGGCACCCTCAGCGACAAGATCGACCCCTATCTCCGTCCGCTCTATGACGCGTTACACGACATGCTTGACCCGGACTCGATTCCGCGGTTACTGACTGCGGGAACTATCGAGGTTGCACCGCTTGCCTATATGCGGGGGCGAACCTTGAATGACGCCTTCATCATTTTGGACGAGGCTCAGAACACCTCGATGGAGCAGATGAAGATGTTCCTGACCCGGCTCGGATTCGGCTCCAAAATGGTGGTGACCGGCGATATCACCCAGGTGGACTTGCCTGGGGGGACGCGCAGTGGTCTTCGGGTGGTACGCGGCATTCTGGACAAGGTCGACGACATCGCGTTCTGTAACCTCACCAATCACGACGTGGTGCGCCATAAGCTGGTTGGCCGGATCGTTGCGGCGTACGACAAATTCGAGGCTGATCATGCCGATACGGTGCAGGTCGAGCACGGCCCCGCGATACCCTCACATCGTTCAGGTCGCTAAGCAATGGCCGGCATCCTCCGAGCGCTGGTGGGAGCTCGGATATGAGTATCGACATCAGCAACGAGTCCGGCATTGACGCTGACAATGCGGGGCTGGTTCGACTTGCCACCTTTGCCCTCGATCAGCTCAGAATCCATCCGCTGGCCGAGCTCTCCATCCTTCTCGTGGATGAGGACACCATGACTGCTTACCACGAGAAGTATCTGGGCGAGCCCGGCCCGACCGACGTGCTGAGCTTTCCCATGGATGAGCTACGCCCGCCGACTGATGGCGAGGAGCCTCCTGCCGGACTACTAGGGGACATCGTGCTCTGTCCGGCCGTGACCGAGCGGCAGGCCCGGGAAAACCAACGCACCACAACTCAGGAGGCCGAGTACCTCCTGGTGCACGGATTGTTGCATCTGCTCGGATATGACCATTCGACCCCGGAGGAGCAGGCGGAGATGTTCGGTCTTACCGACAAGATCATCTCGGCCTGGGCGGTGCAGCGCCCTAACCGGGCACGAGGCTCGCGATGACGCAGGCCCACTGGCTCCAGCTCGGCATCGCCTTTGTGCTGATGATCTTCGCAGGATTGACTGCGGCAGCAGAGGCGGCTTTATCCTCGTTTTCCAAGGTCCGTGCCGACCGGCTGGTCGAAGAGGGCAGAGCAGGTGCCCAACGGGTTCGCAGGATTGTCGAGGATCCGCCGCGCTACCTCAATACCACGCTCTTCGTCAGAAGCATGATCGAGATCTCAGCGATCATCCTGGTTGCCAATGTGATCTTCTCGCTGATCCCTAAGACCTGGCAGGCCGGGGCAGTCGCGGCCGGCATCATGATCGTCATCTCCTACATCGTCTGGGGAGTGGCGCCTCGGACGCTTGGCCGGCAGCACGCGGACCGGGTCGCTTGCGCTGCCGCGGGGCCAATCGTGGCAATTACCACGGTGCTCGGGCCATTCCCGAGGTTGCTGATCATGATCGGAAATGCGCTGACACCCGGCAAGGGTTTCACCGATGGACCGTTTGCGACGGAGGCCGAGCTGCGCGAGCTGGTCGACTTGGCCGAGGAGACCGAGGTAATCGAGTCTGGTGAGCGCAAGATGATTCACTCCGTCTTCGATCTGGGTGACACCATTGCTCGGGAAGTCATGGTGCCCCGCACCGACATGGTCTTCATTGAGGAGTACAAGACCTTGCGGCAGGCCATTTCGCTGGCCTTGCGATCCGGCTTCAGCCGAATCCCCGTCATCGGTGAAGGGATCGACGATGTGGTCGGCGTGCTGTACCTGAAGGACGTCATCAAGCGGATCTACGACGCACCCGACGCGCAGTCCACCGAGCGTGTCGGGTCGATGATTCGGCCGCCGGTCTTCTGCCCAGACTCCAAGCCCGTGGACGAATTGCTGCAGGAAATGCAGGCCAAGCGAGTGCACTTGGTGATCGTGGTCGATGAGTTCGGGGGCACGGCCGGGATGGTCACGATCGAAGACATCCTCGAGGAGATCGTCGGTGAAATCACCGACGAGTACGACGAGGAGAACACCGACATCACCCAACTCGGAGAGCGTCGTTACCGCGTTTCATCACGACTGCCCGTCGATGAACTGGGCGATATTTTCGGCCTCAAGCTGGAGGATGAGGACGTCGAAACGGTCGGTGGGCTGATGGCAAAGCAGCTCAACAAGGTGCCCATCGCCGGCTCGGTGGTCAAGTACGACGGCCTGGAGCTGGTGGCTGAACGATCAGCCGGCCGCCGGAACAAGATCGGAACAGTGATCGTCACGCAGATCTCTTCGGCCGAGTCTGACGCAGATGCCAGAGCCGACGCCGCGACGCAGATCGTCTCAGAGCAGGCGCGCGCCTCGTGAGCGGTGCGCCCGTAGCAGAGTCCCCGATTCCCTCTGATCCGGAGGACCAGAAGCTGATCACTCTGGCCCGTGCCGCGGCGGCGCGTACCGGCGCCCGGCAAGGCGCCAGTCTTCGGGACACCACTGGGCGCGCATACGCGGCCGCAGGTGTTGACTTGGAGCACCTGAAGCTGTCAGCCGTAGCTGTTGCGGTGGCGATGGCTGTCTCGTCAGCCGCCGAGGGTGTCGAAGCCGTGGCTGTTGTGGGAGAGGCGCCCTCCAAGGATGATCTTGACGTGCTGCGTGACCTGCAGGGCTCGGACGTCATGGTCTGGTCGGCCGATATCCACGGCAAGGTCCTCGAGGTGAGCCAGCTGTGAGAGGCTCCGGCAGGTACGTTTCACAGCACAACCGCCATAACGACCCCGAGATTGGCCGCTCGAGGGGTCGTTTCGCAGCACAAGCGGCAATATGAGCGACGCTCACCTGATCAACCCGGCCAATCGCTTCCGTTCGGGTTTTGCATGCTTGGTCGGTAGGCCGAATGCCGGCAAATCCACGCTGACCAATGCCCTTGTCGGTCAGAAGATCGTCATCGCGTCCTCGAAACCACAGACCACCCGGCATGCGGTACGCGGCATTGTGCATCGACCCGATGCCCAGCTCGTGCTCATCGACACCCCGGGACTGCACAAGCCTCGGACCCTGCTCGGCGAGCGGCTCAACGAGGTAGTCCGGACAACCTGGTCAGAGGTCGATGTTGTCGGTGTCTGTCTTCCGGCCAACGAGCGGATCGGGCCCGGCGATCGATATCTGGTCGGGGAACTCGCAACATTGCCAAGAACACCAAGCCTGGTGGCGATCGCCACCAAGTCCGACCTTGCCTCGCCGGATCGTATGGCAGAGCATCTGGGAAGCATTGCTGCCCTCGAGAACAGCCACGACATCACGTGGGCTGACATCGTCCCGGTGTCGGTTCCGCAGCGCTTTCAGCTCGACGTGCTGAGCGACGTCCTTACTGAGCTTTTACCGGAAGGCCCGCCGCTGTACCCGGAGGGTGAGATCACCGATGAACCCGAGGAAACGTTGGTTGCTGAGCTCATCCGGGAGGCCGCCTTGGAGGGTGTACGCGATGAGCTGCCGCACTCCATCACCGTCACCCTGGATGAAATGGGATTACGTGAGGGTCGGCCGTCCGACAAGCCGCTGCTGGATGTCTGGGCGTCCTTGATCGTCGAGCGCGACTCTCAGAAAGGCATTGTGATCGGTCACCGTGGCACTCGACTGCGGGAGATCGGCGCCGCCGCCCGTCAGCAGATTGAGGCGCTACTCGGCACACCGGTGTACCTCGATCTGCACGTAAAGGTTCTCAAGGAGTGGCAACGCGATGCCAAGCATCTGAACCGGCTCGGCTTTTAGCGCGGTGAAGATCGCTCAGGCACGAATGGGTGCTTGACCGGTGCGCACGCGGAGTAGTGAACTCACCGCATGGCCCCTCATCCCCTTGACCCCTCTCATCCACTTGACCCATTGTCTGCGACCGAGTACCAGAAGACTGCTGCGATTCTCCGCAGAGACCAGAGTGTTGACGACTCCTGGCGCTTCGCGTCAATCGAGCTCAAGGAGCCGACCAAGAGCGCTGTGAAGGCCTGGCGCCCGGGTGATGCGGTACCCCGGCGATCTTTTTCGGTGCTGTGGAACAAGAAAACCAACGAGACCTATGAGGCTGTCGTCGATCTGGTTGCCGATGCTGTCGATGCCTGGACACACGTCCCGGAGGTCTGCCCCAACTTCACCGTCGATGAGTACCACGATGTTGATCATGCGATGCACGAACACGAAGAGGTCCTGGCAGCCCTAGCAAGGCGGGGGATTAGCGATCCCTCGCTGGTGCTATTCGATGTCTGGACATACGGCGAGGCCGTCATGCCAGAGCAGTGGCGCGATCGACGGCTTGGCTGGTGCGATCTGTGGCTGCGGGAGACGCCTGATGGGAATCCTTATGCGCACCCCATCTCGGGCCTCAAAGTCATCGTCGACATGAACAGCCTCGAGGTGCTCGAGATTGAAGATCATCACGATTACGGGCTGCCGGATGTCGATGGCGAATACGATCCGCGAGTACGCGGCACCGAGCAGCGCACTGACCTCAAGCCGCTAGAGATAAGCCAGCCCGAGGGTGTCTCGTTCACGGTCGACGGCAACGAGCTGCGCTGGCAGAACTGGTCGATGCGGCTGGGCTTCAACTTCCGCGAGGGTCCGGTGATCTACCAAGTCGCCTTTGATGATCACGGAAATAGGCGGGACATCGCCTACCGGATGTCATTCGCCGAGATGGTTGTGCCGTACCGCGACCCGGGGTTCGATCACTATCGACGGACGGCGTTCGACATCGGTGAGTGGGGTCTCGGTTACATGACCACGTCACTAGAGCTGGGTTGCGACTGTCTCGGGGAGGTTGTCTATCTCGACGCGGTAGTGCCCGACAGCCGGGGCGAGCCAGTGGTCATCGACCGAGCCATCTGTCTCCACGAGGAGGACAATGCGGTGCTCTGGAAGCACGTCGACGGCAAGACGGGCGCCGAGGTACGCCGGATGCGCCGGATGGTTGTCTCAGTTCACGTCACGGTCGCCAACTACGAGTACTTGATCTATTGGCGGTTCTATCAGGACGGCAATATCGAGTGCGAGGTCCGAGCCACCGGCCTGATGGTCACCACGCCGATGGAGAAATCCGATGACAGCTCGCCGTTCGGCACGACGGTGGACGTGCGGACGTACGCGCCGTTCCATCAGCACTTCGTGATCGCCAAGCTGGATCTTGATATTGACGGTGACGAGAACTCGGTGATCGAAGTCGATTCGGTCGCCGAACCGATTACCGACGACAATCCACTCGGCCTGGCTGTGTCGACCCAGAGCACCATCATCGAATCTGAGAGTCAGTCGGCTCGAGACTTCAAATGGGAAAGCCAGCGGACCTGGAAGGTCATCAATCCCAACAAGCGGAACCGGCACGGCAGCAACACCGCCTACAAGCTGGTTCCTGGGGCCGCGATTCCATCGCTGATGGATTCCTCGTCACCGGTCTATCAGCGGTCGCCGGTCATCGATCACTCGCTCTGGGTCACCGCCTACGACGACAGCGAACGGTGGCCCGCGGGGGACTATCCCACCCAATCAAGCCAGGACACCGGCATCACCCGGTGGATCGCCGACGACGCACCGCTGGTCGGCACCGATGTAGTGCTGTGGTACGTGTTTGGGATCCATCACATCACTCGAATAGAGGACTGGCCGATTATGCCGGTCGATGTCATCTCGTTCTGGCTGAAGCCGTTTGGTTTCTTCGATCAGAATCCGTCCCTAGACGCCCCCAGCACAATGTCGAGCGCCGGCGGGCATAGCCACCCGGAGCATTCGGGGAGATGATGATTTGGAACCAAACCAAAGCGTGAAAGGTATGGCGATGGCTGACAAAGAAGTCTTCTCAAACATCATTAATGGCGAGGAGCACCCGGCGGCGTCGGGCGAGATGCTGGACATCATTGATCCCTCGACCGGCGAGGTGTATGCCACCTCCCCGAACTCCCGCGACGAAGACATCGACGCGGCGTGCCGGGCGGCCGGCGAAGCGTTCGAGAAGTATCGCTGGACGACTCCGGCAGAACGCCAGAAGTATCTGCTCCAGTTAGCCGATGTAATCGAGAGCAATGCCGAGGAGCTGGCCCGTATCGAGTGCCAGAACACCGGCAAGCCGTTCGCCTCGGTGATGGCCGACGAGATCGTTCCAATGGTCGACCAAATCCGGTTCTTCGCCGGCGCGGCGCGGGTTCTGGAAGGCAAGTCGGCGGGTGAATATATGAAGGGCTTCACCTCGTATGTGCGCCGGGAACCGCGCGGTCCGGTCGCCCAGGTGGCGCCGTGGAACTACCCGATGATGATGGCGGTCTGGAAGTTTGCTCCTGCATTGGCCGCCGGCAACACAGTCGTACTCAAGCCCTCTGACACCACACCGGCCTCATCGGTGTGGATGGTAAAGAGGATGCAGGATATTTTCCCGAAAGGTGTCGCCAACCTGATCTGCGGCGATCGGGACAGCGGCGCTGGCTTGGTTTCTCACAAGATCCCGCGGATGGTGTCGATCACCGGCTCGACTCGGGCCGGGATCGCCGTCGCGACGGCTGCGGCCGCCGATGTCAAGGTCAGCCACCTAGAGCTGGGCGGCAAGGCCCCGGTTGTGGTGTTCGACGATGTGGATCTGCCCTCCTCGGTCGAGGGAATCAAGGTTGGCGGCTTCTTCAATGCGGGTCAGGACTGCACGGCGGCGACCCGGGTGCTGTGCCAGGCAGGCATCTATGACGATTTCGTAGCCGAATTGGGCCGAGCGGCAGCTGAGACCCGAATCGGCTATGACCCAGAGGACGAGAACATCTTCTGTGGGCCGATCAACAACCCGAACCAGCTACGCCACGTCTCCGGGCTGGTCGAGCGGACCCCCGGTCACGCCCGGGTGGTCGCAGGAGGTAGGCAGGTTGGTGATCGCGGTTACTTCTACGAGCCGACAGTGATCGCCGATGTCACGCAGGATGACGAATTGATCAAGACTGAGATCTTCGGACCCGTGATCACGGTACAGAAGTTCCGGGATGAGGATGAAGCGGTCGCGCTCTCCAACGATACGGATTATGCGCTCGCTTCATCGGTCTGGACCAACGACGCCGGGACCGCGGTGCGGATGGCTGCCCGCATGGACTTCGGCTGCGTCTGGATCAACTGCCACATTCCGCTTCAGGCTGAGATGCCGCACGGAGGCTTCAAGCACTCCGGCTACGGCAAAGACCTCTCCATGTACGGGCTGGAGGACTACACCCGGATCAAGCACGTCATGCAGTACCACGGATTCGAAGGCTGAATCCTTTGTCATAACCCATTAGCAACTGCCTCGAGAAGGGTCGTCGAGATGGCAGAAAAGGGACTGAAGAGCAACGTCGTCGGTCTGTTCGGTGGCACCATGCTGGGGATTTCCTCGGTGGCGCCGGCGTACGCACTGACTGCCACACTCGGCATTCTTGCCGCCAGTGCGGGAGCTAAAACCCCCGTGGTGATCATCGCGGGCTTCCTGCCGATGTTCTTTGCGGCGTACGCCTACCGGGAGTTCAACCGGGTCATGCCAGACGCCGGCACCTCGTTCACCTGGACGTCGAAAGCGTTCGGTCCCTACATCGGTTGGCTGGGCGGCTGGGCGGCGGTGCTCGCCACCATCATCGTGCTGTCAAACCTTGCCGGTGTTGCCGTGCAGTTCCTCTACCAGTTCATTGGCACTGCGGTGAACTCGGAAATGATCAGCGGGCTCTGGGAGAACAAGTTGATCAACGTCGCGACCTGCCTGGTTTTCCTGGCAATCGCGACTTACGTCGCCTATCGGGGCATCGATACCACCGAGCACGTGCAGATGGTACTGGTGATCTTCCAGCTGGTCATGCTGGCAATCTTTGCGATCTTGGCCATCGCAAGGTCCGATGCCTCCGAGGTAGGGGAGCCGTTCAGCTGGTCTTGGTTCAGTCCCGCCGGACTCACCTTGTCGGCATTCATTGCAGGGCTGTCAGGGTCGATCTTTGCCTTCTGGGGTTGGGATACCTCACTCACAGTGAACGAAGAGTCCAAGGACAGCGACACCAATCCGGGACGTGCCGCACTGCTCTGCGTGCTGTCGATCTTGCTGACGTACTTGCTGGTTACCGTTGCAACCCAGATGTATGCCGGGTTGGGCGAAACCGGATTGGGGCTGACCAACCCGGATGTCTCCGACAACGTCTTTGGCAACCTCGCCGAGCCCATCCTCGGCAGTCCACTGGATTTGGGCCTTTACCTCGCGGTGCTCGCATCCTCGGCCGCCAGTCTCATCACCACCTTCCTGCCGACATCACGAACCTTGCTGGCAATGGGTACCTACGGCGCCATATCCAAGGCGTTCGCGAAGCTGCACCCCACCCACCGGACGCCGAGCGTCGCCACCTTCACCGCTGGCATCGGTGCCGGAGCGTTCTACACCGTGATGACTTTCCTCAGCGAACGGGTGCTTACCGACACCATCTATTCGCTAGGCATCATGATCTGCTTTTACTACGGTTTGACCGCCTTCGGTTGCATCTGGTTCTACCGCCACCAGCTGTTCCGGAACGCGTTCAACTTCTTCTTTAAGTTCTTGTTCCCGCTGCTGGGCGGACTTGGACTGTTTTTTGTCTTGATCATTACGCTGCGGGACAGTGCAGATCCTTCGTACGGCAGCGGCGCCAGCATTGGTGGGATAGGACTGGTCCTGATACTAGGCCTCGGTTTGATCTTGATCGGCCTAGTCTTAATGGCCATTCTGCGGGTCCGCCAGCCGGCATTTTTCCGGGGTGAGACGATCATCCACGAGTCGGCACACGAGCACATGGCCAAGCACGAGCACCTACTGGCATGACGCGCTACGGTCCTCAATTCGGTCCTGACTTCACCTTCCTCGGCGTGCCGGAATGTGATCTTGACGACGAGGCCAGCTACGCGGACGCCGATGTGGTGATCTTGGGGGCGCCATTCGACGGCGGCACCTCCTACCGGGCCGGCGCCCGCTTCGGTCCGCGGGCAATCCGCATGACCGACTACCTGCCGCACGATGGGGCACGGCCCTCGCTGGCGCTGCGTGCCGATGGTTTACAGGAGCTCCGGGTCTACGACGCAGGCGACGTGGAGATGTATTCCGGTGACATTGAGGTGGCGCTTCCCGCGCTCGAGCGTGCCGTGGAGAGGGTGGCTGCGGCCGGCGCCATACCGGTGATCTTGGGCGGCGATCATTCAATTGCATATCCCGACGCGAAGGGCTGCGCCAACGTCATCGGGATGGGCCGAGTGTCGATGATCCATTTCGATGCCCATGCTGATACCGGAGACATCGAGTTCGGCTCACTCTGGGGACATGGCCAGCCGATGCGCCGGCTGATGGAATCCGGAGCTGTGCGCGGTGATCGGTTCCTGCAAATCGGCCTCCGCGGCTATTGGCCGCCGCCCGAGACCTTGGACTGGATGGCATCGCAGCAGATGCGGTCCTTCGAGATGACCGAGATCGTGCAGCGCGGCCTGCAAGACTGTCTGACCGAGGCGTTCGGCATCGCCACTGATGACTGTGACGGTGTGTTCGTCTCAGTCGATATCGATGTCTGTGATCCCGGGCATGCACCCGGCACCGGTACGCCAGAGCCGGGCGGGCTATCGGCGCGCGAGCTGTTGGATGCGGTACGCAGGATCTGCCTCGAGCTACCGATTGTCGGAATCGATGTGGTTGAGGTCAGCCCGCCGTACGACCATGCCGACATCACTGCCGCACTAGGCAATCGAGTGGTCCTGGAGGCCTTGTCCGCGATCGCGCGCAAACGTAAGAATCTGCAGGAAGGGACGCGCTGGGATCCATTGCTTCCGCTGCTCAGCGAGCGGGCCGCGCCGATCCCAGAGGGGGCGGTCCAGCAGCATCATCACACCCACCTTAGTCACGATCAGGAGGAGTGAGGAGACGATTATGAGCGACACGTCATCATCGGAAGTGCGAACTGACAGCGCCTCATCAGACGGGTCGCTCCTAACGCCGCCGGCTGCTGAGATCAGCATTGGAACGGACGCCGCATATGCACCACCGGCGTTCACCAATATGCGCCGCCCACTACGCAACATCTCGGAGGTGCGGCACTTCTTCCGCACTAACGAAGTGCCGATCTATTTCGTGGGCGCGACGCCGTTCAACCTCCTGGGGCTGGACCGCTGGGTTCGCAACTTCTCCTACATCACCTATTACGACGGCTGGGATGGTGCCCATCCTCGGGTGTTCAGCCCCAAACACAAGCCGTACATCGAATTTCAGAGTGGTGAGGAGATCAACAACTGGCTGCTGGTCAATCCCGAAGTGCGGGCTCACATGTCCCAGCCGGCGCCGTACGGTCAACGACCGAAGGTTGCCATGGTCTTCTTCGACGCCGAGACCGAGCGGATCTGCGATGAGCTCGGTTACGACCTGATTCTTCCGGCGGCAGAACTACGCGCCCACCTGGACTCCAAGCTCGTCACTACCCGGCTCGGTAACGAGGTTGGTGCTGCCAGCGTGCCGAACGTGCTGGTTACCGTCCGCGAGTACTCCGAACTGCTGGCCGCGGCGTCGGCTGCTGGTCTGGGCACCGATCTGGTGGTGCAGACCGCGTACGGCGACTCCGGGAAGACCACCTTCTTCATCGACGATGAAACCGGCTGGAAGCGAAATCAGGGTGACCTCATCGGCAACGAGGTCAAGGTAATGAAGCGGATCAACAACCGCCCGGTCGCCGTGGAGGCCGTACTCACTCGTAATGGCACCGTTGTCGGTCCGTTCATGTCCGAGTTGACCGGGCATTCAGAGCTCACTCCGTACCGCGGTGGCTGGTGCGGCAATGAGATGTATCCAGAGGTGCTCACCGAGGAACTCCGGCAGAAAGCCGGTGATCTTGTCGGGAGGCTGGGGGATCGGCTGGGTGCCGAGGGATACCGGGGTTTCTTCGAGGTCGATGTGCTGGTGGACACCGACACCGACGAGGTCTA
>DATFBI010000296.1:0-4334 GCA_035253925.1 Propionibacteriaceae bacterium | reverse complement strand
CGTTGTCAACAGCACCAGCGCGGGCCGCGAAGCGGTGCGCCAGCTCATCCCCGGTCTCACGCGGGACTGTAATGACATTGATCTTGATGACTGTCATACCTTGATAGTGCCTTTAGCCGCTCAGGAGCCGTGAAAGCGGGTCGTCAACTTAGGGAGCTAGTTCGGCGAACACCGGCTTGAGCTCCACCGTGCAGCGCTCCAGCAGCGGCAGCAGGCGGCGCAACGTCGCCACGTCATCAGGATTCGGCGGCTGCCCGCGGTCCACGGTGATCAAATCTGCTGCGTCATCAAGATCAGGCAGCGAGCCCAGCGCGTAATGGCCAAGCAGCCCAGCGCCGGTGCCAGCGCCTTCCGGCGAGGCTGCCAGCCCGACCGGCACGTCAAGCGCCGCGGCCAGCACCTCGCGCCACACCGGTGATTCCATCGCCCCGCCAGTCGCGCGTACCTCACGCACCTCGACGTCGGCTGCCTCCAGCGCCAGTTCCACCAAGGCCAGCTGCATGCACACGCCCTCCACGGCGGAACGAACCAGATGGCCTCGGGTGTGGTCCCGGCGCAACCCGATCCATGCACCCTGCAATCCCGGCTCCCACCAGGGGGCTCGCTCCCCCAGCAGGTACGGCAGACAGAGCAGTCCCTCACTGCCGAATGGGATCTGCCCAGCCTCTTCCATGAGCTGCGCATCGGCAGCGTCCCGCTGCTCGCCGAATACGTCGGCACTCACCATGCCAAGTGCCGCACTGGCCCAGCGCACCACCGACCCGGCGTTATTGATCGCTCCGCCGAGCACCCAGTGATCATCAGTGAGGGCGTAGCAGAACAACCGAGCAGCTTCGTCTACCGCCGGAGCCCGTCGCACGGCGCGCAACGCCCCGCTGGTCCCCAGCGATACCGCAGCAATTCCTTCGCGCACCGCACCCAAACCCAGGTTCGCCAGCGGTCCGTCGGAAGCTCCGATGACGACGGGAAGATCACGAGGGAGTCCGGTTTGAGCAGCAACGTCCTCGCGCAGCCCGGTAACTACGTGGGTAGTAGGGACCACAGTGGCCAGCTGCTCGGCGTCGACACCGGCAAGCAGCAGGGCTGTCTCGTCCCAGTGGCCGGCGGTGATGTCGTATAGGCCGGTGGCGGAGGCGCACGACAGGTCGATCGTGGTCTCGCCCTCACATAACCCGGTCAGTACCACCTCCTTGACCCCGCCCCATTTAGGTGTGGCGGCGAAAGTGTCTGGATGATGCAGTCGCCACCACAGCAGCTTCGGCAGCGGAGACATGGGATGAATCGGCGTACCGGTGCGTTTGTGCAATCTGCCCTCAGTGCCGAGTGCCAGCCTGCGGGACTCTTCGCCGGCGCGACTGTCTGCCCAAGTGATCAGCGGGCCGGTCGGAGAGCCGTCCTTGTCCATCGGCACCAGGCCATGCATAGCTGCGCTGAGACAGATCCCGACGACCTGGTGACCCTGATCGACTACCTGGTTCGCAACGCCGGTCAGTGCCTCCACCGCGGCTTGTTGCAGCCGCACCGAATCCAGCTCGGCGTAGCCCGGCTCCGGCTGGAGCAGCGGATAACCGGCGCTGGAGGTGGCGACCACCGTAGCGTCGGCGGCCACGGCCACCGCCTTGGTGGCCGTGGTCCCGGAGTCCAGGCCTATGACCAGATCCATACCAGGCTGGCTACTCAGCCTCCGAACAGTTTGCCGAGCTGATCACGGAAGGTGAGCACCGACAGCGTTCCGAACAATAGGATCGCCCAGATAAGCACTCCCAGCCGAACTCCACCGACCCTGATCGGCTTGGGCAGCGACTTGCGGTTGATCAAGATCAGCAGTCCGGAGTAGATAAACATCATGAATCCGCCGGTGACTGCTGAGATGACCAAGAGCACAATGGGTTGGCTGAAGCCGGCCAGTAGCACGATGATCCCGATCCCGACCAGGCCCCAGACCAGTCCGGCGTAGACCTTGCTCTCGTTTGCGCCGTGAGCGTAGGAGGTCTTGATCACGTCGGCGGCTAGCCGGCTGGTGTAATCGACAATCCCCAGCGCTGCAGCGAACAGCGAGAAGGCACCGATGGCCCAGAACAGGTACATGAACCAGGAGCCGACGCGTTCGCCGAGCACCTCACCTTCAAGCCCGATGAAGTTGATGTTGTTGGGGGCGTCTGGATTGCCGTACACAGTGGCGTAAGCCAGCAGTGAGGTAAACAAGATCGTTACGAACGTGATCGCCACGAATGTGGTCAACTGCTCGATGTTTGCGAACTTCCACCAGCCGCGCCAGCGGCGCATGTTTTCTTCATTGGGGTCGAAGATGTAACCGTTGCTCCGTGCCGCGACCGGATGCCCAGTGATCGGGCTGGCTAACTTGGGCACGTAGCTTCCCATGCCGAAGCCCTTGTCACGAATCCAGTTGGACTGGCAAAGATTCTGTCCGCCGCCGGCGCCGGCGAAAGCCAGCGCGCCAAGCAGCAGCGCGAATCCCAGCTCAAGGGGAATCCGCGGCCGGGTCACCACATGCGGCAGGTCGGCCCACGCCTCGGCGCCAATGGCGAAGATCGCGCCGATCAAGAAGAGGGTGAGCACAGCCGCGACCTTGAGCATCTGGGCTTTCTCAAGGGCGTTGTAGATGACCGGAGCCAGGGTCAAGATCAGCCCTATGAGGATCAGGATGCCAATCGCGATCCACCGGGGCGTACCGCCGAATATGTAGCTGATCAAGGTAGCCGAGCTGGTCGCCCAGCCGGGCCACAGATTGGCGAAGTAGGCAAGAAGGGCGAAGAACAAGCCCCAGTGCCGCCAGTACCGGCTGAACCCGGCCAGTGCCGTTTCACCGGTGGCGAGGGTGTAGCGCTCAATCTCCATATTGATGAAGAACTGGGTGAACAGGCCGACCAGCGCGGCCCAGACGAACACCAGCCCGACTTGGGATGCGATATAGGGAAAGAGGATGAACTCGCCCGAGGCGAGGCCGACGCCAGCAGCGACGATGCCCGGCCCGATCAAGCGCCAGTACCTCTTGGGATCCTCCGGCATATCCCGCACCTCGGGCTTGTCGAGGTTGTGGGTAGGAAAGGCATCGACCAAAGCCGTTCCCGTTACGCCCGGAGTACGTGTGTCATCAGGCTGAGCCACAGTTACCTCCTCGATGAGGCTCTATGGGCAGTATTAGACCGCATCTCTACCCTGCGAGCGAGGCTTCAATCGGACCGTACACGGCAAATGGCAATACGGCCTGGATTTGCCCAGCTGGATTTGAATGTGGCGATGGGTGAACTCGTTGTGGTCACAGGACCGCCCGGGGTAGGCAAGTCTTCAGTGTCGGAGCAGTTGGCGAACAGGTTCACGCCGAGCGCGCTCGTCGCCGGTGACGTCTTCTTCGCAATGATGAAGCAGGGATACATCTTGCCCTGGCTGCCTCCGGCGCGCCGCCAGAACAGCGTCATCCTCGAGGCCGCTGGGGCTGCTGCAGGCAAACTGACTGAACTGTGCTTCGTGGTCTACGACGGCGTTCTGGGGCCCTGGTTCTTGCCAACGTTCCTGGGAGCAACCGGGTTGTCTCAGGTGCATTATGTGATCCTGCTGCCCCCGCTTGAGGTCTGCCTGGAGCGGGTCCGTAGTCGAGTTGGCCACGGTTTCGCTGATCTGTCAGTGACGCGTGACATGTATGAGCAGTTTCACCATGCCGCCATGGACACTAGGCACCTGATCAACGAGCCGGACCATCATCCCGCCCAGCTGGCCAAGTTGATCAGTCAAGGGTTGGACGGCGGTCGGTTCCGGTACTCGCCGGGCTAGAGCTGCATTCTTGGCCTGGTTCGAAGACTCCCCGACACTCAAACCCCCTGAACCCCACCTGGCCGCCAACTTCGATCGTGGTAACGCATCGTGGTGACGCCTTGCTTCGACACGTTTGCCTTCTCTAGATGGCCAACAGGTGTGCAAACGCGTGAGGCGGCACTTGCTAGACGTCTTAAGACGGCCCGCGTTGCGAGATCGACAAGGCCCGCCACTTTGGTACAAGATCGCACTCGGCGGGTCACGAACCCGACCGGCCACCATCTTCAATGATCACAACGTGCCGCAGGCACGCCCAAGCTTCTGCGGAGAAACGAGGAATCAGCGCTTCAGGCGCTCGTCAGTTGTTGCATAGCATCCGCAGGCGCGTGGCGCTCCAGGAACCGGAACACCTCGGTGTCATCGACTCCCGGGAAAGTGCCTGGCGGTAGTGCCGCCAGCAGGTGTGAGTGGGCTCGCGCACTCGGCCAGGCCTGCCCGGACCACTGTTTGGCCAGATCAGCCGGCGGACGTTGGCAACAGTCGGGATCCGGGCACAAGGA
>DATFBI010000295.1:0-21003 GCA_035253925.1 Propionibacteriaceae bacterium | reverse complement strand
TATCAACTAGCGAAACCTCAGCAGCCGCAGGCTGTTGGCCACTACGAAGAGCGAACTGAGCGCCATTGCTGCTGCGGCGATCATCGGATTGAGGTAACCGATTGCCGCTAGCGGTATGGCTACGACGTTGTAGGCAAATGCCCACCAGAGGTTTCCGTGAATGGTTCGCAGCGTCGCCCGGGCAAGCCGGATGGCGTCAGCAGCGACGCGTAGATCTCCGCTGATCAGCGTAAGGTCGCTGGCCTGCATAGCCGCATCCGTACCTGTGCCGAGCGCAATTCCAAGATCAGCCTGAGCCAGCGCGGCCGCGTCGTTGACTCCATCGCCGACCATGGCGACACGATGCCCGGTCTCTTGCAACCGGACTATCTTGGCGACCTTCTGCTGTGGCAAGAGGTCAGCAATGATGTCGTCGATGCCCACTTCAGCAGCTACCGCTCGGGCCGCCGGCTCATGATCACCAGTCAGCAGCACCGGGTGCAAGCCCAACATCCACAAGCGGCGCACCGCCTCGCCGGAGGTCGGCTTGACCACATCGGCAACCGCGATCACTCCACGTGCTTGGCCATCCCAGCCGACCAGCACTGACGTACGACCTCGTGCTTGGTCTGCCAGGTACGCGCCCCGCAGCTCAGAAGCAACGAGAAGTCCTTCCTCCTCTAACAGCTCCGGCCGCCCCACCACCACCGACTTGTCAGCATGGGTGGTCGCTCCGGCAGCTACTGACGCTGACAACTCGGCGAGGATCCCCAGGCCGGGGCGGTCGTGGAGTTTGGTAATGGTGGCCAGTGAGCCATGCGCACGGGCGTGGTCGGCGATGGCCCTGGCGATTGGATGCTCCGAGCCGGATTCGGCCGCTCCCGCGGCCATCAGCACTTGCTCCTCGGTCGCGCCCGCGCCAGCAGTCACAGCCACCACAGTCATCCGGCCTTCGGTGATCGTTCCGGTCTTGTCCAGCACGACGGTGTCAAGATGCCGGGCCGACTCCAGTACCTCGGGCCCGCTGATCACAATGCCGAGTTGGGCACCACGCCCAGTGCCCACTAGTAGGGCCGTCGGTGTTGCCAATCCGAGCGCGCACGGACAGGCAATGATCAACACCGCCACCGCGGAGGTAAAAGCAAACGACACACCCGAGCCTTGGCCAAGCCAGAAGCCCAGAGTGGCGACGGCAATCACAATGACGATCGGCACAAACACCGCCGAAACCCGGTCAGCGAGTCGCTGTACCGCGGCCTTGCCGCTCTGCGCTGCCTCCACCATCCGCACGATCTGTGCCAGCTGAGTGTCGGCGCCGACCCGAATGGCCTCAACCTCGAGTCGTCCGTGGGTGTTCACGGTGGCTCCGACCACAGGGTCGCCCGGCCCCACCTCGACCGGCACAGACTCCCCTGTCACGGTTGAGGAATCCAGCGCACTGTGTCCAGCAACGACGACGCCATCCGTTGCCACGCGCTCGCCGGGTCTCACTACGAATCGGTCGCCAACGTGTACCTGCGAGATGCCTACCACCGTCTCACCGCCGGTGGTCAGGAGCGTCGCCTCAGACGGCGCTAGCTCCAGCAGCGCCCGCAGTGCTGCGCCAGATCGGCGCTTGGCTCGCGCCTCCAGGTAGCGTCCGAGCAAGATGAACGTGGTGATGCCGACCGCTGCCTCGAGGTAAAGGTTGGCCGTCGGTGCATGTCTGATCAGCCGCAACTCGAACGGGTGAGTGAACCCGATCTCACCAGCCGCCCCGAAGAGCAGTGCGTAGGCCGACCAGCCGAATGCAGCGAGCGTGCCAATTGAGATCAACGTGTCCATCGTTGCGTTGCCATGCTGCAGGTTGAGCAAGGTAGCGCGATGGAATGGCCAAGCACCCCAGATCACGACAACGCAGCTCAGCGCGAATGAGATCCATTGCCACCAAGGAAATTGCCACGCTGGAACCATGGCGATCATGATCACCGGCAGGCTGAGCGCGGCAGTAATGATCAGCCGGCGACGCAGCTGCCGCAGTTCGAGATCGGGATCACGTGAGCTCTCGGCTGGCAGCGTCGCGCCGTAACCGGTCTGCCGGATGGTCTCGATCAAGGTCTGCGCCGTAGTGCCACTGCCGACATGGGCCGTCACCTTTTCCGTCGCGTAGTTGACGGTGGCATTCACGCCTTCCAGCCGGTTGAGTTTCTTTTCGATCCGGGCCGCGCAGGATGCGCATGTCATGCCTTGAACATCGAGCTCAATGGTCTGAATTGGAACCCGCAACTGAGTCATCGCGTCACCTGCACGGTGAACTCGGCAAGATAGAGCTTCTCCGCTCGATAGAACTCAACGAACAATCGATAGCTACCTGTGTCCGGCACGCTGCCAAGGAAATCGAGCCGCGGCCCGGTGCCCTGAGAAGTCGAGTGCAGGTGCAGATAGCCAAGATCAGCGGGCCGGATCGCCACAGCGTGACCCATCTCGCCGTGCGCTGGCTGTAAATCGGTGACCGGCTGACCATCATCGCTCACTAGCACCCCGCTGCTGCTGTCGGCGCTGGTCGTCAGCTCACCGGTACGCGCCACCGTTAGATCCTTGACCTGCACCCGATCGGCAGCCGGGGGCAGCGGCTTGGGACGATAGTTGCCGCTCACCATGAAATCGGTTGCCAGCGCGATCTCCCGGCCGAGCGTCTTGGACTGGAAATGGATGATCACGTGCCACGGTCCGGGCGCCAGATCGAATATGCCCCACCATGAGGTGCCCTCGCCTTGATGGGCTACCAGGTGCTGGTAGCCGGTGAGATCGCGCCGAAACGTGATCAGATGCATGTGCTCTCCGGCATCCTGATCTATGTCCGAGAGCACCTGGTCACCGGGTGCGGAGACCGTGAACTCGACCGCTACCTCCTTGCCCGGCTTCTGGGTCTGTTGCACGGCTCGGAGTGTGTAGCCCTCAACAGTGTCGGCTGGCGCAACCATGTCAGATTTGTGCGTTTGTACCGGCGCCCGCAGCGCTTGCGACTGGGTGCCTACGAAGTAGGAAAGTCCGAAGACGGCCACCAGCAAGGTCAAGAAGGCGACAAGCTTGGCGGCAGAATTCATGATCAGCGTCTGATAGTTACTGTCAGATGGATGAGGCTAGGCAGTGGCCAGTCGGTAGCCGGCCTCATCCACCGCAGCCTCGATGCTGGCGAACGGGATCTGGGTTTCACTGATCACGACCAGCTGGCCGCTGTCGAGATCAACTTTGACGTCAGTTACTCCACTAACTGCAGATACCTCTTCGGTTACTGAACTCACGCAGTGGTGACAGTGCATACCGGCGACAACGTACTCGCTAGTGACGGACATGGACATTCCTTTACTTGATAAGAGGCCGCGACTGATCAGGAACGGACCAGACGCGCGATCGCGTTAGAGGCTTCCTCGATCTTGATATCGGCCTCAGCGCCTCCTTCAGCCGCAGCACGGACGACGCAGTGACTGAGGTGTTCACCAAGCAGGCCAAGAGCAACAGACTGCAGCGCTCGGGTCATTGCCGACACCTGGGTCAGGATATCGATGCAGTACTGCTCCTCTTCGATCATCTTTTGCAGGCCACGAGCCTGGCCCTCGATTCGGCGCAATCGCTTAAGATAGTCGTCCTTGCTGGCAATGTAGCCGTGATGGCTGGTGTGATCAGGCATAGCCGTCCTTGATGTTTTTGAATACCCCATGAGGGTATCTGCTGCTGTCAAGTCGATCTTGTTTTCCGCGCATGTGATGATGTCCGATCAAAGCTCATCAACTCCGGCCGTGCTGTTTTCAACAGCTTGCGGACGAACCTGTGGGTAATACATTCCTCTCGGGAAAATCACCCGCGTGCCAGCAGAGGCCATCCGAGTTCTGAGATGGGCCGGAAAGAACTTTCATCCACGCCATGCAGACAGGTGTTTTACCTAGTCAAATAGCCATTCAGGGCCATGGGTCAATGGTGGTCCCCAAGTCGATACCCAAGGTCTGCACAACTCCGCAGCGTGTCCCCCACAGCGCAGGATTTGTTGTCCACAAGCCCTGTGGATAACCCACTGTTCAGACCGCGAGGAGGCGGCGTACGGTTGCCAGCGTTGACCTGTTCCAGTGTCGCGCGAGCGTTCGTGTCAGTGCATCTCAGTAATGTTCCGAACACTTATTCGATTGGTGCGTATTCGATTGATGCTGGGGCAGGTATCCGACGGGCTCGGGGGCAGCGTCCAGCCGGATGTATGTAAGGAGTCGGGGTGAGTGTTGCCGAGGTGATGCCGCCCTACAGCGGCCCGCCCTCTACCGGCACCGCGCCTCGAACATCTGACCGTACGCCGCCGCAGGACATGGAAGCCGAGCAGTGCGTGCTCGGCGCCATGCTGATGAGCAAGGATGCGATAGCCGACGTCGTCGAGGTGCTGCGGGGCACTGATTTTTACCGGCCTGCGCATGAGCAGGTCTACAACGCCATCATCGACCTCTACGGACGCGGCGAGCCGGCCGACGCCGTCACGGTCTCCGACGAGTTGGGTAAGCGCGGTGAGCTGCTGCGCATCGGCGGTGGCCCATACCTGCACACGCTGCTGGCGAGCGTCCCAGTGGCAGCCAACGCGGGTTACTACGCCCAGATAGTGCGTGAGAAGGCGGTCTTGCGCCGACTCGTCGAGGCGTCGGTACGAATCGGTCAGATGTCGTACGCCGCCGAGGGTGATGTCGATGACATCGTGGACCGAGCACAGGCGGAGGTGTATTCGGTCACCGAGCGGCGGCTGTCAGAGGACTTCAAGCCACTGTCGGAGCTGATGCAACCGACGCTTGACGAGATGGAAGCCATCGAGTCCCGGGGGGCAGGGCTGTCCGGGGTGCCGACCGGGTTCGCCGATCTAGACGAGCTGACCAACGGTCTGCACCCCGGGCAGTTGGTGATCATTGCAGCTCGGCCCGCCGTTGGAAAATCCACACTGGCTTTGGATTTTGCCCGCTCAGCGTCGATCAAAAACGGTCTCACTTCGGTGATCTTCAGCTTGGAGATGAGTCAGATCGAGATCACGATGCGGTTGCTGTCGGCTGAGGCAAGCATCCCGCTGTCCCACATTCGCGGCGGTCGGATGAGTGATCAAGATTGGAATCGGGTGTCGGCGAAGATGGGCCAGGTGTCCGAGGCGCCGCTGTTCATCGATGATTCACCGAATCTGACGATCATGGAGATCCGTGCGAAAGCCCGGAGGCTCAAGCAGCGTCATGACCTCAAGCTAGTGATCATCGACTACATCCAGCTGATGACCTCAGGCAAGAAGGTGGAGTCTCGGCAACTCGAAGTTTCGGAATTCTCCCGGCAGCTCAAGCTGCTGGCTAAAGAGCTCGACGTACCAGTCGTGGCACTCTCCCAGCTCAATCGTGGGCCGGAGCAGCGCACTGACAAGCGGCCCATGCTGGCTGATCTTCGCGAGAGCGGAAGTTTGGAGCAAGACGCAGATGTGGTGATCTTGCTCAACAGGCCTGATTTATACGACAGGGACTCCGAGCGCGCGGGCGAGGCAGATTTTGACGTCGCCAAGCACCGCAATGGCCCGACGAAGATGATCACCGTCGCGTTCCAGGGCCATTACTCGCGGTTCGCCGACATGCAGATCTAATGACAGTCTCCTGGCCGGTGGCCAATGCCCGACGGTTGCAGCGGCACGCGCTGCTCCCTCCAGCGCCATCGGGAACCGATCCTGCACAGATCGCTGCCGTGATCTGTGGTGCCCACGCGCAGGTATTGTCCGCGGCGGAGCTGTCGATTGCACTGCGCATCCAGGGAGCGACCCGGGCGACCGTACGACGTGCGCTATGGGATGAGCACAAGCTGATCAAGACCTACGGCCCTCGCGGCACCGTGCACTTGCTGGCTGCCGATGATCTTCCCAGCTGGACGGCTGCGTTGTCCGCTATCCCCGCGCATTCCCCGTTCCCCGACGAGATACGCCCGACACCAGAGCAGGCTGAGGAGCTCGTTGCTGCAATCGGTGACGCACTCCATGACGCAGAGTTGACAATTGATGAGCTGGACCGAGCGGTCGTCGAGCGGGTGGGAGCCTGGGCTGGGGAACGAGTGATGCCCGCGTTCCAAGAGTTGTGGCCGCGCTGGCGGCAGGTCGTCGGTATGGCTGGCCACCGCGGTGTGCTGTGCTTCGGCCCCAACCGTGGCCGCCGGGTGACCTACACCAATCCGCGTCGGTGGCTGCCCGACTTCAAGCCCGCTCCCGAGGATGAAGCGATTGCCAACCTGATCATGGCCTACTTGTACGCGTACGGGCCAGCGACGCCGCAGCAGTTCGCCCAATGGATTGGTGCACCGCTCGCCTGGGGGATCGAGCAGTTCGAGCGGCGTAAGCGGCGGCTGACGGAGGTGATCTTGGACGGCGCACCGACATTGGTAGTCGAGGCTGATACGGACATGCCGGCGCCAGAGCAGGTGGCTGGAAGTGTCTTGCTGCTGCCCTATTTCGACGCATACGTCGTCGGCAGTCATCCGCGCGATCCACTTTTTCCAGGCAAGGCAACCCAACGGGCTCGGGCGCCGTCCGGCCAGGCTGGCAACTATCCGGTGTTGATCATCGATGGGGTTGTTGCTGGAGTCTGGCACCAGCGACGCTCCGGCAAATGGATTGAGGTGACGGTCGAGCCGCTGACCTCGCTTACTGAGCGTCATCGGGGGGCGGTGGAAGCTCAGGTGCTTCGTATTGGAAAGATCTTGGAAAGCGAGAGTCGGCTAACGATAGGGATGGTGAACGCCGGCCCGCATGCCTAACGGAAACGTTCCAGCGGGAACGTTCTGTGAGCAGGGCCGCCGCCAGGATCACTTCGCGTTGATTCCCTGCATGGCGCATTAGTTGTAAGTACTGCGCTGTAAGTACCGCGAAGTGCCAGGAAATAACGCGAAGTGAGAGTCTTTTCGCAGGGCGACCTGTTGCCACGTTAGGAGGACCGTCATGGCAGGACATATTGCGACCGCTCAGTGTGAAATCGATGCCCCACCCGACAAGGTCTGGCAAGCGCTTACGGACCCGGAGCTGATCAAGAAGTACATGTTCGGCTCAGAAGTGCGAAGCGATTGGCAGCCTGGCAGCTCCATCACCTGGATAGGCGAGTTTGAGGGTCGCGAGTACGAGGACAAAGGTGAGATCATCGCGGTCGAGCCGGGTCGCCGGCTAGAAGTCACCCACTTCAGCCCGCTCACCGGCCAGGAGGATCGGCCGGAGAACTATCACCGGGTGCGTTATGAGCTTCAGGAAAGCAATGGCGGCACGTCGGTACGGCTAACTCAGGACAACAGCAGCAGCGCCGAGGAGGCTCAACACTCCGCTGCCAACTGGCAGATGATGCTCGACGGCCTCAAGAGAGTTGTTGAGCAAGGTCAATAACGCGGTTCAAGCATGATCACCGGGATTTGCCGGGGTGCAGCGCGGCGGTGATACGGCGCCCACCACGGATAGACCGCGAGACTGCGCTCGACGTATCGCTGCCGCTCTTCCCCGATCAGCTCCCGGGCACGCATCGGAAGCCAGGACCCTTTCCAGCTGATCAGCACCGACGGGTCAGCACGGAGGTTGAAATACCACCCGGGGTGGGATGGCCTGCCGAAATTAGAAGCGATCAGCACTAAGTGATCACCGCCGGGTAGTGCCAGCACAGGCGTCGTACGCGACTGCCCGGTACGCGCACCGGTGGTGGTCAACATAATGATCGGAAGCCCGGAAATCCAAGCAGATAAGGTGGTGCGCCCGCGGCTGAGGCGGAAGACCCCCCGGTCGACACTGACTAACGCGCTAGGCGGTATCCAGGACATCGGGACGATCTCCGCCGCATTCTGAATCAGGCGACGCAGCAGATCCGGACGTCCGCTCTGGAAGTTGATCATTAACTGATCTCGTTCAAACTATTTGAACCAGCCGAAACTTTTCACTTGGATCACGTTCCAGGGCCGGTACGGGCTGGACGTCGACTGCAGGTGGCACGGCGCCGGTCGAGCCGATAGCCGCGACCAGCGCCGAACGCAGCCGTTCTGCAAGGTCGGCGGAAGCGCCCGGAGTCAACACAATTTGGGCGTGTAGGCCGCTCGCGTCGTACACGAAGGCATATTCACCAACCTCCGCAATGGGAGCGACCGCCGACGCGAGTACCGACGGGTGCACTGGAACGCTCGCACCATCAGGTCCGCGGAGATACAAGATGTCGACAGTGCGCCCGTCAACCGACAGCAAGCAGCGCCAGGGACGGCCCAGCGGGTTGGGCAGCGGCGACTCGATAACGGAATCGGTTAATTCATAGCGAATCAACGGTTGGGCGTAGTTGATCAAGTTGGTAAGCAATACCTTGTCGCCGGGCCGCCCCGGTGCTACTGGCTTGCCGTCCGAATCGACGATCTCGATCACAACAACGTCCTCCGCAATCTCCAGCTCCGGATGCTCCGGACTGCTCGCGGCGATCATCGGTGCCTCCGTCGCGGCATAGCCGCTGACCGGCTCAATTCCCCAGGCTTGGAGTACCCGCCGGCGGACATCAGCTGTCAGCGCCTCACTACTGAACAAGGCCGCCCGAGGTGTGATCCGCAGCCGGCCGGCAAGCTGCTCCTCAGCGAGCGCCCTCCACACACTGACGGCGCCGACGATGATTTCGGGCCGTTGTGCGTTCAGTGCCGCAACCAGCTCCGAAATCGGAGTCGCGGCGGAGATTGGAGGCGCCGGTACGCCTGGCGGCACGAGGACCTGCTTCGTCACATGAACCGGACTGGGGCTACCGAGGCCGGCAAACCGCGCCTCAGGTCCGACTCCCATGCGGATCATCGGCCGGGCACTCACCGCTCGCCAGCTTGCGGCTTCATCGTTTGTGAAGGCGATGATGGCCCGTTCACCGGTCGTGCCCGAGGTAGTCGCCACTCGAAAGGCGCCGAGGAATGACTGCAAAGGATCGGAGCTGCCGAGATGGGCGCGGAGGTCGGCCAAGCGCAGTCGCGGATCTGTGACGATCTTGTCGAACTCGGCCATCATCGTGCTCTTCGGCAAGGTGGGCAGCTCGGCGAGCGGCCGTTCTGCGGCATCAGCTCCTAACACCTCGCGGTAGTAGGGCGAATGGGTCACTGCATGCCTGATCAGCGCCTGCACGCGTTCCCGCTGGAACGCCAAAAGTTGTTCTCGTGACCAGCGATCACGTGCCATTAGCTCCGCTTCACGCATGGCTCACCCTTCACGAGACACCGAATATTCGGACGTTCAGTATCTCTGATTGAGTGGCGTCTCATGAGTACCGTCACGATCACCGAGGACCCGCTCGCCTTCGAGGACTTGCTCGCCATAGTCGATGGCACGCAGGTCGAGCTATCGGATGGTGCTCGGGCGATGATTGCCGCTGGCCGGTCGGTAGTGGATACCGCACTGGCCAGCAAGGCGGCTGTCTATGGCCTGACCACCCAGGTCGGCCATGGCAGGGACACCCGGCTGACCGAGGAGGAGATCCGGGGCGAGCAGATGTTCCTCGTCATGTCACACAGCGGTGGCATCGGGCCATCACTGCCAACAGACCAGGTACGCGCAGCACTGGCGGTTCGACTTAACGGGATCGCCCGCGGCGGATCCGGGGCCTCGCCGGAAGTCGCCGATGTATTGGTGGCCATGCTCAATGCCGGTGTGCACCCTGTCGTCCCAGAGATCGGATCGGTCGGAGCGGCTGATCTTGGACAGATGGCCGGGATGGCTCAGGTCGCGATCGGGCAAGGGCAGGCCGAGTACCAAGGCGAGCTGGTCTCCGGCGGGGAGGCGTTGAAACGGGCCGGGATTGCACCGTTAGTGCTCAGCGGCAAGGACGGCTTGGCGTTGATCTCTGCGAACGGCGTATCGATTGGGCACGCGGCCCTCGTCGTGGCTCGGGCCGAGCGGGTGGCGGACGCGGCGGATGTCGCTGCGGCACTATCGATGGAAGCGACATCGGCCAACCCGTCGATCCTCCATCCCGCTGTGGCACGCGCCAAAGGCATTTTGGGGCAAGCCGTGGCGGCTGATCACCTCCGGGACCTGCTGGCGGGCAGCGGCTTATTCCAGCCGGACGGACCGGAGTCGGTGCAAGACGCCCTGTCGTTCCGCGTCGTACCGCAGGTCCATGGGGCGCTGCGGGAATACATCTCGGCCACCCGAAACGCCGTAACGGTAGAGCTGAATGCGGCCGACGACAACCCGCTAACCTCGGTGGCGGACCAGACCATGATCAGCAACGGCAACTTCCATCCCATGGTGCTTGCCATTGCCTGCGACGCGCTGCGGATTGCCATCGCTCAAGTCGGACAGATCAGCGAGCGCCGGATGTCTCACCTCTGGGATGGCTGCATACAGCAGATGAGCGGCCAGCCGACCGGACCGATGTACGGGCTGCAGCTGCGGTATCCGGCTGCCGCACTGTTTGCAGAGCTCAAGCAGCTAGCTGCACCGGCAACTCTGGACACGCCGACACTGGACCTTGGTATCGAAGATCACGGCACCTCGGCACCGCTGTCGGCCCGTAAGACCAACACCGCCCTTGGGCTGCTCGAGGATCTGCTGGCCATTGAGCTGATGCTTGCCCGCGACATGATCACCACGGCGCCCACTAGGCCGACGTTCGGCGCTGGCACAGACGCTGCTTTCCGAATGGTCGAGGATGCGATAGCAGCGGCTGACCCTTTGCCGGACGCAGTCCATCGGGTGCTTCGTGACCGGTTCCCAGCGCCGGTGCCGAACGCCGTCCTCTGAGCCGATCCAGCGGCTGATCCTTCAGTGGGTGTTGTCATCCATCAGGGCGTACGTCGCGGCGAACGCTGCGGCCTCAGTACGGGTCTTCAGGTTGAGCTTGGCCAGAATGCTGCTCACGTAATGGGCGACCTTCGGGAAGAAATGAAAGATCTGCTCAAGCGTCACCAGGCACCAGATGGGTCAGTGACACTGCCTATCCGATCTCACCTGATCACCGGCCGGCGTACGGCGTAGAACTGATCAGCTAGGTGGGTGGGTTCGTAACCAGCGGCCGAAGTGCGGCACGGTGAACGCCAGGCTGCCGCGCTCAGCCGAGTAGACCAGGCCCTTCTTCAATAGCGCATCCCGAGCCGGGGACAGGGAGGACGGCTTGCGGCCTAGCACCTCGGCAACGTCTGTCGTCGAGACCGGTGCGTCTGGTACCAGATCACTGCTCAGCCCCGCCATGGCACGCAGATAATCCCGCTCGGCCGGCGTTGCTCGCTCATAGCGGGAGCCGAAGAATCCCACCGCCAGCTCGGCCTCCGCCTCTGGGGCCGCAACCGCAACGTCGGCGGCGGTAATGGGCGAGCCGGGCGCATGGTCCCAAGCAGCTTTGCCGTACGCCTGGACGAAGTAGGGATACCCGCCTGATGTTGTGCCCATCGCAGCGAGGGCATCGGCGGCCCAGGTCGCTCCCTCGCGCTCGGCCGGAGCTAGCAGGGCCCGCTCCACCCCGGCCTCATCCAACCGGTCAATCCGGACATAGCGGAACAGCCGCTCTGAGTAGGACTTCGACGCCGACAGCACGCTGGGTAGATGCGGCAGTCCGGCACCAACGACCATCAGCGGCGCAGCGGTCTGAGACAGCTCATGGCAGCTCGCACAAAGTGCCGAGACGTCTTCAGGGGTGAGATCTTGCATCTCATCAATGAAGATCGCTACGCCGACCCCGACATCGGCGGCCAGCCCCGCGATCTCGGTGAGGAGCTCCAGCAGGTCGATCTCCATGTCGCCGGAGTCGGCCCGTCCCGCCGAAGGCGGACCGTCGATCGCCGGCGTCCAGCGCTCGATCAGCTTTCCGCCCCGGGGATTGGTGCGGAGCCCGAACGCTTTCAGCGTCGCCAGCACCTCAGTGACCCGATCGGGCGCACGGTGGCGTACCGACAGTTCCCGAACGGCCGCGTGCAGCGCTCCGGTTAGCGGTCGGCGGAGGCTCGTGTCAGGACGAGCCTCCACCTTTCCAGTACCCCATCCCCGATCCAAAGCTTTTGACCGTAAGGCATTGAGGAGCACCGTTTTGCCGACGCCCCGCAGCCCGGTCAGGATCAGGCTGCGTTCCGGTCTCCCCCGTTCGACACGTTCCAAGGCGACGTCAAATGCGGCCAACTCTGCGTCACGGCCGGCCAACTCTGGTGGTCGCTGGCCCGCGCCAGGCGCGTACGGGTTCCGCACCGGATCCACGTCTCGGACCGTATCAGCCCGTATAGCGGATTCCTTAGATTTCGTTAGACAACACTCGACGTGTCACATCCGATGAGCCGTGCCACCGCTGAGGAATGTCCCCTGCCCTCCACTGAAATTGCCCGGGTTACAACCGCAACTTAGGCACTTTGTTGGAGATGGCCGCTAACCTCGATTGCACTGTCCCCGTTCAGGTTGGAGTGTTAATGAACCTCATCAAGGGCCTTCTCAAGACCGCCATTGCGGCCAAGCTCATCCAGGTCGCTCAGCGGGAACTGTCCAAGCCGGAGAATCAGCAAAAGATCAAGGACGGCTTCCGCAAGGTCCAGGAGGCCACCAGATCGCGCCGCTGACCCGGCATCTCTTCCAACGTGGTCATAAGCGACCACGCTAAATCGATTTAGCAGAAGTCGCTTGTGGCCACTTTTTGCGCCAAGAGACGCAGCCGGTCTAGCGGGCCGTCAGGACCATCGGACCATCATCTGTGATGGCGACCGTGTGCTCGGCATGGGCACCTCGAGAGCCGTCCCGACTCCGCAACGTCCAGCCGTCGGGATCGGTATAGATCTTGTCGGTACCGGCCAGAAACCAAGGCTCGATGGCAATCACTAGCCCGGGCCGCAGCACCAGTCCCCGACCTCGGCGGCCATTGTTGGGTACGTGTGGATCGCCGTGCATGGTACGCCCGACACCGTGGCCACCAAATTCAGTGTTGATCTTGTAACCAGCTTGCGAGCCGATCCGGGCGATGGCAAAGGAGATGTCACCGATCTTGTTTCCGGGCCGTGCCGCCTCAATCCCAGCGGCCAGTGCCGCCTCCGCAGTGGCAATCAGTTGTTGATCTTGTTCGCGCGGCGACCCGACGATCACGCTGATCGCAGAGTCCGCAACCCAGCTGTCTACCGACGCGGCGAAATCCAGGCTCACCAGATCACCGTCGCGAAGCTGGTAGTCGTGCGGCAGCCCATGCAGTACTGCATCGTTGACTGAGGTACAGAGCACCTTGCCAAAAGGGCTAGCACCGAAGGACGGGTGATAGTCGATGTAGCAGGACTGAGCCCCACGGTCACGGATCATCTGATGCGCCAGCTCGTCGAGCTCGAGGAGATTGACACCGACATCGGCATGCGCTATCAACGCGTCCAGCACGTCAGCGACGAACTGCCCAGCCGGTCTCATCTGCTCGATCTCGACCGGTGTCCGATACTCGATCACCCTGAGATTCTGCCGTACGCCCCCAATGCGCACACGTTCCCGCGCGTTACCTCAGATCAGAAGCGGCTAGCCCGTAATGGAGTCCTCGTACTCGCTGATCTCGGCCACCTTGGGCCCGGAGGGGGTGCTGGGGTCGAATACGTAGTCGAGCCATTCCTTAGCCAGGCGTCGCGCTAGCTGGAGACCGATTACGCGCTGCCCAAGGGTGAGGACCTGGCAGTTGTTGGAAAGCACTGACCGCTCCACGCTGAAGGAGTCGTGGGCCACGGTCGCTCGAATGCCGGGCACCTTGTTGGCGGCGATAGCAACACCAATGCCGGTGCCGCAGACCAGGATCGCCCGGTCGGCTTCACCGGCTCTGATCTTTTCCCCTGCTGCGATGGCCACCGAGGGATACGAGGCACTATCGAGGCCATCCTTGTACACCCCAAGATCAACAACCTCGACCCGATCATCAGCTTGCATGTCTGCGAGGATGTGGTCCTTGTAGTCAAAGCCTGCGCTGTCGCTGCCCACCAGCAGCCGAATTCGATCATTCATGCGTTCTGTCCTTCCTTCTCCATGGACCCTGCCGCTTGGGGCGCTGCCGCTTCCGGAGAGGCAGCCCCCGCATCCCCGAGCACATCGCCGATGGCAGTCACGATCAAGCCCAGTGAGACGGCACCCGGGTCTGGTGTGCCGACGCTGCGTTCTGCCAGTGGCCGCGCTCGCCCGATCTTTGGAACAAGTGATGCGGTGGCTTCAGCTGCCTTCCGGCAGGCCTCCGAGGCTGAGCGCCAGGCGTCGGAGATCGCAGCCCCGGCGCCTACTTGTCCCACAAGGGTGTCGACGAACGGGAACAAGGAATCCAGCATGGTCTTGTCGCCCAGTTCGGCCTTGCTGAAACCCTGCAAGTGTCGAGCCGACGACTGAACGGCAGCGGCAAGACGCTCCGCCGTTACTGCTTCAGTGTTGCCCAGCCCCTTGCCGACACCTTCAATGAGCAATCCCCACAAGATGCCGCTGGTGCCGCCGGCCTTGTCGCCAAAGGCATGGCCCGCCGCGCTGAGCACAGTCTCCACTCCACCCTGCGCCTCCTTGGCAGCCTCAGCGGCCGCCTTCGCGCCCCGCGCCATGCCGATTCCGTGATCACCGTCGCCGGCGATCGCATCGATGCGCCCGAGGTATTCCTTGTTCTCCTCCACAGTCGCGTAAATCGCATCGATTGCCTTACGCGCCACCGCGGCGGCTCCGATCGACTCCTCGGTTGCCTCGGCTTCAACCTTCTCGGCAACCTGGCCAGTGCCGACGCGTCGAGTCGTAAAGCGCTCGCTGACCACGGCATTGCCGCGCCGGAAGGCAGCTGTGTCTGCCGGAGCAAGCCAATAGCCCTCCAGCTCTTCATCGAGCCAGGTGACCGACAACGAGCAACCGGCCATGTCGAGGCTGGTCACCAGCTCGCCGATCTCCGGCGCCACCTGCACGACTCCTGCTGCTTCGAGGAGGTCGTTGACGTGGCCGTACAACACGAACAGTTCTTCCCACTTGGTGGCGCCCAGTCCGTTGAGGAGTACCGCAGCCCGGCCGCTCACTTCTTCAGGCCGCTCGGCGAGGACAGTTTCGACGAGCTTGTCAGCGAGGTCTTTGGCAGACATCCAGGGAGCCGAGCTGATTCCGGGCTCGCCGTGGATGCCAAGGCCAAAGTCCATGTGGCCCTCATCGACGGTAAACAGCGGTTCGTCGGCACCAGGCAAAGTGCAGCCGTGGAAGGCAACGCCGAATGAGTACGTCGCGGCATTGGCCGCCCGCATCACCCGCTCGACCTCATCGAGATTAGCGCCCTCCTCTGCCGCCGCGGCGGCCATCTTGTACACGGTGAAGGTGCCAGCGATGCCACGCCGCTTTTCCTGCTCCTCCCGGCTGGCCGAGGCGACGTCGTCGGTGACGTACACGATTCGGGTGTCGATTCCCTCGCTGTTCAGCCGCTCGGCAGCGACCGCGAAGTTCAGTCGATCCCCGGCGTAGTTGCCGAATCCCAGTACGACTCCGGCGCCTCCGTCGGCCGTCCTGGCCACTCGATAGACCTGTTCGGCGGACGGTGATGCGAAGACACCACCGAGCACGGCTCCGTCTGCGAAGCCGGTACCCACCACACCGTTGTATGAGGGATAGTGGCCAGAACCTCCGCCAATAACCAGACTGACCTTGCCCTCCAGCGGCCCGCCCGCCCGGACGAAGCCAGAAGCACCTTCAACGCGTTGCACATACTGCGGGTATGCCGCGGCGAAGCCCTTGATCACGTCGCTCGGGAACTCTGCGGGGTCGTTATAGAGATACGTCATTGGATCCTCCGGGGAATGGACAGGGGGTTGGGCCCACGTTTGCTGAACGTGTCGGACCGCAGATACCACGGTCCTGAGCCTGCCGATACCCGATCGACAGGCTCAGGAAACGCCTAGCTTCTAACCTCCGCTGAGCACGAAGTTGTTCACCTGATCAGCGTTCTCCTTGGTGATCAGCGTGCAGTCGAGGGCCTGCTTCTCCTCGGCAACGCCGGTCTGGCCGTTCTTGATCACGCTGTCAAGCTGTGTGACCGCTTTCTTGGTGCCCTCAACGATCGGCTGCAGGACTGTAGCGACCATCTCGCCGTTCTTGACCGCATCGACAGCATCCTGGTTGCCGTCAAAGCCGAGCACCTTGACCTTGTCGAGCTTGTTCGCCTCCTTCAAGGCGTTAATGGCGCCCAAGGCCATTTCGTCATTGCCCGCAATGACTCCTTGGACATTGGGATTCTTAGAGAGCAAGGCTTCCATCTTCTGCTGGCCCTCCTGACGATCCCAGTTGGCGATCTCCTCGCCGACCTCCTTCAAGTCCGGATACTGCGAGATCACCCCGGCGTAGCCATCGGATCGCACCTGGGCATTGTTGTCGCTCGGCTTCCCGAGGAGCTCGACGTAGGTGCCCTTGTAGTCCATCGCCTTGGCCCATTCTTCGGCGCCGACTGTGGCACCCTGAGCGTTGTTGGACACGATCTGTGCCTTCGCCAGGCCAGTCTGACTGATCTCGGCGTTGATCAGCACCACCGGAATGTTCGCATCGACCAGTTTCTGCACGGCTGCCACGCTCTCATCAGCACCGGCCGGGTCGAGCAGTACGCCCTTCACCTTGTCATTGATAGCGGTCTCAATCAGTTGGTTTTGGGTATCGGGATCGTTCTCGTGAGCGGACGTCGTGGGCTGGTAGCCGAGCTTCTGGAACTCAGCTGTGGCAGTGTCGATCTCGGCCTTCCAGTACGGGTTGGACGGATCGACGGTGATCACCGCGATCGGCCCGCCGGCTTCGCCACCACCTGTGGCTGGTGCCGAAGGAGCGGCCTCACCGCCGGCGCCGTTACCGCCACCGCCGCAGGCGGTCAGGGTAAGTATGACTGCGCCTGCCAGAAGCGATCGTGATGCGATTCGTTTGAACATCGATTTCCCTTTCAATTGGTAGAAATCTGGCGGATGGAAGAGATGCGTACGGTGTCCGCACGCTTGATCAAGATCGGGATGCCGGCTCCTGCTCGGCCTGTCGACTGGCGGCAGCCGCTCTCGCGCTTGCGACTGCCTTGGCAGCACTACGACGCCGTTGCACGATCTGCTGAATCTGATCGACAGCAACAGCCAGAATGATCACTGCGCCGGTGATGACCTTCTGCCAGAACGGCGACACACCGACGATGACCAGGCCATTGGCGAGGAAACCGATAACGAAGGCGCCGATGATCGTGCCACGGACCGTGCCGCGGCCGCCGGACAGCGCCGCACCACCGATGACCACGGCGGCAATCGCGTTGAGCTCGTAAAACGTCCCAAGATCAGCAGTCGCGGAGCTGATGTTAGCCATCTGCAGGATCCCGACAATGCCGGCGCACAGGCCAGATAGCACGTAAATCTGGGTTTTGACTGACTTGACAGGCACGCCCGAAAGCTGGGCGGCACGTTCGTTGCTACCCGTGGCATACAGCCATCGGCCGAATGGCGTGCGGTTGAGGACAATGGAAAAGATGATCGCAAGGATGATCATTACCCAGGCAGCGAGCGGCAGCCCGAGCGGCCTACTCGCGAAGATTTCGAAGAAGCCGGTGTTGTTCAGGCCCTCCTGACCACGCAGCTCATTGGTGATGTTCTGACCATCGAGCAACACCTCGGTCAGACCACGCGCAACGTAGAGCATTCCCAAAGTCACGATGAATGGAGCGAGATTGAGCCGAGCTATCAGCAGCCCATTAACCCACCCGACGAGCATGCCAACTGCAATCGAAAGGACGATGATCACCCATAGTGACGGGAACATGGTCACGTCGGTGCCCGGCACAGGGACGCCACGAAAGAGATTGCCTGCCACGGCGGCGGTAAAGCCCACAATCGAACCGACCGAAAGATCGATACCACCGTTGAGGATTACCATGAGCATCCCCAGTGCGACGATGGCGTTGAAGGCCACCTGCTTAGTTATCGTCGTCAGGTTGCCTGCGGTCAGGTAGTTGTCGCTCATGATGGCGAAGATCGCAATGATGATCACCAAAGCGATGAGTGCACGACCTTCGACGAGGAGTGCATTCATGTTGAACCGGCTTGTTCCCTTCTCCTCCGCTGCCGGGGCGCCCGCGGGCGGAGCAGGAGTCGTAGTCGTGGTACTCACTTCGGGGCTCCTTCTGCGATTTCTTCTTGTTCTGCTGCTTTTTCGTCGTGCTCATAGTGAGTGTCATGCTCGCCGGAAGCGGCCATGATCTCGTCACGAGTCGTGGTACGCGGATCGAACTCCCGAATGATCCGGCCCTTGCTCATCACAATGAGGCGATGTGAGGCGGTCAACGCCTCACCGACCTCTGAAGTGACGTAGAGCACGGCCAGACCCTTCTTGGCCTCGCGGAATAGCAATGTGAAGATCTCTCCTTTGGCACCGACGTCGATGCCGCGGGTGGGCTCATCGAGCAAGATCACTTTAGGGTTGGTCAACAAGATCTTTCCAATGACCACTTTCTGTTGGTTGCCGCCCGAGAGAGAGGTGATCAACGCATCTTGGCCCGCGGTCTTGACTCTGACGTCCTTGATCTGGCGGTCAACGTTTTCTCGCTCGGTCTTGCGAGCAATGAAGAGATTCTTCACAGTGTTCAGCAGGCTGGCCAGCGACATGTTCTTACCGACAGTCATCATCTGGACTAGGCCGTCGCGCTGCCGATCTTCGGGCACCAACCCCAAACCGACGGCAATGCGTTCCTGAATATTTAGGTCCCTAATATCTTGATCACCGAGCAGTACCCGGCCGCCTGAGATCGGGTCTCGACCGGCAAGTGCTTCCAGGAGCTCTGTCCGCCCGGCACCCATCAGGCCGTAGACGGCCACGATCTCGCCCTCGTGTACGTCCAAAGAAACGTTGTTGACCACGACACGGCCGGTGTCGGGCTCGGCGACGGTAACGCCCTCAATCGACAAGGCAACCTCACCGAAGTCCCGTGGCTCGTCACGGAAGTCGTAGTCCGCCTCCCGGCCGACCATCTGCCTGACAACCCAGCTGAGATCGACGTTCGCCGCATCCTCGGTGGCGACCAGCTCGCCATCACGGAACACCACCGCGTAGTCAGCAATCTCCAGTGCCTCTTCAAGATGGTGGGAGATGTAGACGATTGCGACACCGTGGGCCTTTAGCTCCCGGATGACCTTGAAGAGCACCTCCACCTCGGTCGCGCTGAGTGCAGAGGTTGGCTCATCCATGATCAAAATACGAGCGTCGGCCGCCAGCGCCCTGGCAATCTCGACCACCTGCTGTTGGCCGACCCGAAGATCTTGGACAAGCGTGCTGGGAGTGATGTCTTCTTCGAGGCGCTCCATTACGTGTTTGGTGATCTCGGTTTCCCTGGCGTAGTCGATTGCGCCGGTACGAGTCCGTATTTCGCGGCCGATGAAGATGTTGTCGCGGACGCTGAGGTTCGGAGCCAAGTTGAGTTCCTGGTGAATGATCGAGATGCCGCGCTCCACCGCGTCATTGGTCGACTCAAGATTGACAGGCTCACCGTCAAGAATCAGCTGTCCCGCCGTCGGCTTCTCCACGCCTGACAAGATCTTCATCAATGTCGACTTGCCGGCGCCGTTCTCACCGAACAACACTGTGACCTTGCCGCGCCTTACCTCGAAGTTGACACCCTTTAAAGCTCGGGTGACGCCATAGGTCTTAGCGATATCGACCGCCTGCAAGACCACGGCTCCATCGTGTGGCGCTACATCGTGGGGGTCGAGCACCGCCGCATGTTCACTCATTACGCCGCCTCGATCGTGACGGGCTGCACATTGACCGGCTTGGCCGGCGGCTGCGGTCCCCGGACCACGACCACGCCGGTGGCGCTCACGTTCTTGCCCTGGAGCGAGCCGGGGTCACTGACGCTGGACTTGACATTTTCTTGCATCAGCTTCTTCAGCTCATCCCCGACGAACTGGAACTCCGTCTGGCCTGGGGCGTCGGCAAACTTGAAACCCATCCCGTCGCGGATCGCCGTGCCATTGATGGCCGTGCCCAGCGGAATGAGGACTGTCGTCTCCTCCGGCACGCCGGGCACCTTCACCCGCAGCGAATTAGCCGAGGCCTCCTCGACTGTGCCATCAAGCTTGACGGCGAAAACGTAGCTGCCCTCGGCCGGCGACACCGCGTTGAACTGCTTCGCCGCAGCCTCCACATCGCTCTGGATCGCTGGCACGACCTCTCCAAGCGGCTGAGCATTGGCCGGGATGTCGGTCTGAGCCTTGGTCCACAGCTCCGATGCCGCCTCCGCGGGATCGAACTGCTTGGGCAGCGTAGCCTCAAGCTCCTCCGGAGTCAGGAACTTGGTACTGAAGACCATGGCGACGACAAGAACGGCGATCAGTCCAAGGACGATGAAGAGATTGCGCCTGGACTTCTTTTTCGTTTCTGGCATCAACATCAGTGCTCCTCATAGCAGCGCTGCCGTGGCGGTCCACGGCAGGGTTCGGCTGAAGATCATCGCCATCACCGGCGTGACCTTGTCCAAGAACGGCTGGATTTCACCGGGAATGGGAGGGGTCAACAACTTGTCGGGGAAGTTGTCGGCCTCGACCAGGGCCTTGTTCATCTTCCAGCTGGTGCCGACCCATTGTTTGTGGGTTTCAGGCGGTGTCATGACGGCTCGATCGGTGCTGCTCGGCTAGTCAGGGGATCAGCGAGACCTTGATTGATTCCTTGCCGCTGGCGACCAGGTCAAGGCCTTTCTGGAAGTCGGCCAGTGGCACCTGGTGGGTGCAGATCCGATCCATCGGGAGCCGGCCGGACTCGATCATCCGGATGGCGGCAGGCCAGCAGTGCGGGCCCAGATGCGCGCCCCGCACATCAAGTTCCTTGTCGTCACTGATGATCGACCAGTCGACACTGACATCGCTACCGAACACGCTGTACTCGACATAGGTGCCGAGCTTCCGGAGGATGTTCAGGCCTTGCCCTACCGCGGATGGGTGTCCGGTGCCCTCCAGATAGACGTCTGCCCCGTAGCCATCGGTCATCTCTTGGACCTTGGCGACCGCATCTTCTTTGCCAATGTTGATGATCACATCGGCACCGCAGTCCTTGGCGAGTTCCAGCTTGTCCTG
>DATFBI010000294.1:0-2391 GCA_035253925.1 Propionibacteriaceae bacterium | reverse complement strand
ACGATGTAACCGCCTGGGCCGAGTGAAACTTCACGGCCGTCGGACCGGAATCCGATCTCTCCAGAGATCACACAGGAGATCTCGTCTTCGTGGGTATGGCGGTGAGGCGGGACCAACACGCCGGGCTCAAAGGTGTGCTCGACGATGGAGATCCCGCCAGTCTCGGAAGCGGCTAGCTTGACCGTCGCTGTGAGCCCCGGAACCAATGTGATCTCTCGGCTGTCCGGCGGAACGACAGCGAGCCGAGCAGCTGATGAAGTGACAGACATGCAAAACCTCCTAATTTCGCGAGTCACTGCTGTATTCTCAATTTCAATGATCAGTGGAGAATTACAGGCTGTCAATGGTTGAACAGGGTCGTATTGCGAAATCTCGCAGGTCGTATCGGCTACGAGCGCGGGCCGACGCCATGGATAAGACTCGGGCGCGCATTACACAGGCTGCGATCGAGCTGCACGGCAGCGTCGGTCCGGCTGCGACAACTATGAGTGCTGTCGCCGAGCGGGCTGGCGTAACCCGAGCCACGCTTTATCGGCACTTTCCGAACGAAGACGAGCTTTTCAAGGCGTGCAGCGCCGAGTGGCGGAGCGCGAATCCGGCCCCTGATGCTCATCAGTGGGCAACCATTTTCGATCCGTACGACCGGCTCGCGGCGGCACTCCCTGCGCTTTACGGCTGGTATAGATCATCGGAGGCGATGCGCGCCAACCTCCTCCGAGATCTGGCTACGCTCCCCTCCCCGATACGTAACGGAATCGAGTCCTATCCGCATACCGTCGCCGACATCCTGGACTCTGCCTGGCCGCGTCGGTCTCGGCTGCGCCGGGCTGCGATCTGCCACGCCGTCGCCTTTGAGACCTGGCAGTCACTTGCTCACGAGGGCCTGAGTGATGCCGAGGCCGCGAGGCTCATCATCGGTTTGATTCGGACGGCAGTTCAGGGAGGAAGGCGTTCCCGAGGCATTAAATGACCGAAGCCGTTCTGCCGGGCTGTGAAATGCTGAGCGCGTGTTCCGCATGCTGGAACTGCTGGGTGGACTGTCGTTGGTTACCGACATTGGCAGCGGTTCACCTTTGGAGGAGTCACTGAAGCGCTGCCTGGTCGCAGCCCGCCTCGCCCGGATAACAGGTTGCAGCGATTCCGAGGTCAGTGACGTCTTGTACACCGCGCTGTTGCAGCACCTCGGTTGCACCGCGTACGCACACGAGACCGCCCGGGTGTGGGGTGACGACATCGTCACGACGCGGGTGAGTTTCCTGAGCGGCTCCGGTGAGCTGGCGGACATGTGGCGGGTCTGGGTACCCGGAATTGCCAACGCGACCGGCCGGTCCAAGCCCAGAGTGTTGGCCACCACGGTGGTAACCGCCCGGCGGATGGACGCCGACGGTCCACCAGCGACCTGCGAAGTCGCCAGCAGCGCGTCGCGAGCACTCGGGCTGCCCGAGCCGGTGCAGGATGGTCTGTCGCACATGTTCGCGATGTGGAATGGCAAGGGCCTGCCCAGCGCCGCCGGCGAGGCGATCCCCTTGACCGCGCGGATCATGCAAGTGGCCTTTACCGCTGTGATGTTCGCCCTTCATGCCAACATCGAAGTCGCCGTAGCCGAGGTGCGGCGGCGCGGCGGTACCCAGCTAGATCCAACCATCGCCGACCTGCTCATCCAGCGAGCCGATGAGCTCCTTGCTGACCTTGATCAAATCGATGCACATCAAGCGGTGCTGGACGCCGAACCTGCGCCGGTGCGCCGGGTGGAGAAGACCGAGCTCGGTAAAGTGGCCCGCACCTTCGGCAACCTAGTCGATCTCAAGAGTCCCTGGCTGCGTGGCCATTCCGCAGCTGTTGGTGATCTTGCGGCCGCCGCTGCCGGCACGCTGGGGTTGCCTAAGGAGGTAGACACCCTCCGCATTGCCGGATACCTACATGATCTTGGAAGAGTCGGCGTCTCCAGCGCTATCTGGGACAAGGCCGGGCCGCTGACGATGGCTGAGCGGGAGCAGGCGCGGCTGCATGCCTATCACAGCGAACGGATTTTGGCCCGAGTTCCGCCTCTGGCGAACCTTGCAGCGCTGGCCGGCCAGCACCACGAACACACCGACGGCACTGGGTATCACCGGGGCTTAACGGCAACCCAGTTGTCGATGGCCTCCCGGGTACTGGCCTGCGCGGACGCGTACCAGAGCATGATCGAAGAGCGCCCGCACCGCAAAGCGATAGCAGCGGCCCGCGCCGCCGATCGGCTTGAGGCCGAGGCGCATAAGGGTCGCCTGGACGCCGACGCAGCCAGCGGAGTCATTGAGGCCGCCGGACTCCGGCGTACGTTTCGGCATAGCCGACCTGCGGGCCTTACCGAACGTCAACTGGAGGTGCTGCGGCTGGTCTCCCGCGGCTTGT
>DATFBI010000293.1:0-18205 GCA_035253925.1 Propionibacteriaceae bacterium | reverse complement strand
TGTGCGGTGCCCGTCGTCGGCTGCGTAAGTCCGGGACGATGGGCTCACACCAGCGCATGGCCCGAAACGGAAAGTTCACCTATCGCATGAGCGTGACCTGTCCAGGTACTGACCAGCCACCACAGGAGGCTGATCATGAGTAAAACTGACCTACGTCTCATCGCTCTGACGTCGATCGTGTTCAACATCGGCAGCATATTTGAGCCGGCGCTCCCGGCGGCTGTGGTGTGGCTGTTGCTCGGTGTTGCGCTGGTGGTGGCGTTCTTTCGACTGGAGTTGAAACCGTGATGCTTGCCGAGGCGCGAGCCCAACTAGACGCGGCATTGGCACGCGGTGAATCAGCCGAGGCGCTGTACCCGCGCTTGCATGACATCGCGCACATTCTCGATCGGATGGGCTATCCATCCCAGGCGGATGAGGTCCGCTCGTCCGCGCGATCGCTGATCCCGATGTTCGGGATGCGGGCGGAGAACGAGCGGCGTGCGTTGCCGTGGTGGCGTCGCTGGCGGCGGCGCACGTGACCGTCACTGTCGCGCCGGCCGAGCAGGCTGACGAGCTCCGGCACGAGTACTCGCCGCGTGGCAGTGCGGTGCGCCTGTTCAACTGCCGCGATGACGAGGTGCTGCTGTCCGGCCCGGCAGGTCCTGGCAAGACGCGTGCGTGCCTGGAGAAGATGCTCACGATGGCGCTCGTGAACGGCGTCGTGCGCACGGATCGGGCGACGGGCGAGCCGATCCGAGACGCTGATGGGAAAGTCAAGCAGCATCGGCCGTTTGTTGGCTTGATCGCGCGTAAGACGCATAAGTCGCTGACCAGCACGACGCTGGAGACGTGGCGTGAGCATGTCGCGGCGGAAGCGCTCAAGGGTGGCTTGTGTGTGTATTACGGCGGCAGCGCGACGGAGCCGCCGCAGTATCGTTTCGCGAACGGGTCCAAGATCCTGCTGACTGGGTTGAACGATGTGACGCGGGTGATGGGTGCTGAGGTCGATGTGGTGTATGTGGGTGAGGCCACGGAGTGCACGCCGAAGGATTGGGAGTTCCTCACCAGCCGGTTGCGTAATGGCGCGATCTCGTTTCAGCAGATCATGGCGGATTGCAACCCGGATCGACCGACGCATTGGTTGAAACAGCGTTGTGATGAGGGTCTGACAACGATCCTGTACGCGCAGCACTGGGAAAACCCGCGCTACTTCGAAGACGTAGGCCCAGTGGGTTCGACGGATGCCGCGCCGGGCACGGTCGAAGAGCATGAAGGCAGGCTGTACCGGCTCACCCCGGCGGGCGTGTCGTACCTCGGCCGGCTGGATAACCTCACTGGTGTTCGTCGGCAGCGGCTGCGGCTCGGGTTGTGGACTGCAGCCGATGGTTTGGTGTTCGAGAACTGGGACCCGGCAGTCCACATCGCCGAGGAGCGGTTCACGATCCCGGAGGAGTGGCCGCGATTCTGGGTCATCGACTTCGGGTACAAGAACCCGTTTGTGTGTCAGTGGTGGGCTGAGTCGCCGGATGATCAACTGGTGTTGTATCGGGAGATCTATCACACCGGGCGGCTTGTGGAGGATCACGCGCGGGCGATGCTGCGGTTGGTGACCCGGATTGCGCCACGCATAAAGTTGACGAAGGACCAGGTCGCGCTGGTGCGGAAGGACCCGATCGAGGGGTTGAAGCAGAACTGGCTGGTGTGGACGGAGCCGGAGCCGCGGGCGATCATCTGTGATCACGATGCCGAGGACCGTGCCACGCTGACGCGGCATTTGGGCCGTGGCACGACTGCGGCGCGCAAGACAGTCACCGAGGGGATTCAGCTGGTCGATGCCCGGTTGAAGATGCGGGGCAACGGCAAACCGGGTCTGCTTCTGTTGCCTGATTCGTTGGTGGAGCGGGATCGGTCGCTGAAAGAGGGCGGCAAACCGATGTCCACGGCGGAGGAGTTCGGCGGTTACGTGTGGGAGCCGACTCCGGACGGTAAGCAACAAAAGGAGGTGCCGTTGAAACTGGATGATCACGGGATGGACTGCGTCAGGTATCTTACGGCTCATAGGGATCTGCGGATGCGTATCCGGGACCGTGAGATTGGGTTGGAGGGGTGATGGAGTGGTAGCGATTCCCCGACAACCGCAATCGTTGGTTGAAGCTTTTTTCGGGTGGATGGCGGATCGGCGTAAGGCGCGGGAAGCGAGACAACGCGCGGCAGGCCGCCCGGTCAAGACTGGCCCGAGCCTGTGGGTTCGGTTTGGGTTGGTCTTGGCTGATGTGTTCGGCACAGTGGCTGCGTGTGCGGCGTTGACAATCGGCGCGTTCTTGTGGCTGGTCCCGGTTGGTTTCGTCACGCTGGCTGTGGTGCTGATGGTGCTTGATTTCAAGATTTCGTGGTCACGCAAGCAGCGTGCGGCTGCCGCGTCCCAGCGGCGGCAGCCATGACCCGGCGTGAGATACCGGATCCTGACGCAGTTTCGACTGAGTCTGATCACAGTCCATCTGATGGCGGGACTCCATCGCCGCCGGCTGGTCAAGATGTTGAGCGGCAGGTCCGACGTGATCGAGTGTTGGATGCATTTGTGGCGTGGCGGCGTATGGAGCGACCACCGCGACGGCGGTTGTCGTGAGTATCTTCGCTGACCTGGTCGACTGCTACGCGGCTACCACCAGCATGCCTGGCGGTGATGGCGGGCCTCCGGTGCCGTACGTGGCTGATTCGGCGCACTGGTCGAGTGTCGGCAGCCTGTGGTGGGGTGAGGATCGCAAACAGCAGCTCGATCTCTCGACAGCGGAGAGCACACTGTTTTCGGTGCTGCAGCTGGTCTCTGGTGAGACTGCCGCGGTGCAGTGGTACGGCGAGCGTGAGCAGGCCCGTCCGACGCCGGAGCAGGAGCCGCCGCGGGTCACCGAGAAAGACTCGCTGGCGGTGAAGCTGTGGCAGCAACCCAACAGGTGGTGGTCGGGGCAGAAGCTCCGCACGCTGTGCACGTGGCATTACCGGGCTGTGGGTGAGACGTGGCTGGTCGTCGATTACTTCGCTGGTGCTGCCGGTAAACCGGCGGCACCGGGTAGTTTGCCGCGCGGGTTGTGGCCGATGCGCCCTGACCGGGTGTGGCCGATCCCGGACAAGGACGAGTATCTGGTCGGCTACATCTACGTGGGCCCGTCGGGTGAGCGTGTCCCGCTGGAGCCACACGAGGTGCTGGGTTTCCAGTTCCCGCACCCGACGGACATGCATCGCGGTATCGGCGCGGTGCAGACCTTGGGCAAGACGCTAGGGATCAGCATCTCCTCGGCGGAGTGGATCGCGAAGTTCTTCCAGAATGATGCGTCTCCGGGCGGCATTATCGAAATACCGGAAGGCCTGGAAGACGCCGACTATAACCGTTTGCGGAAGCGCTGGAATGAACAACATGCGGGTGTGAGTAAAGCGCACCGTATCGCCATTCTGGAGTACGGGAAGTTCGTGCCGCGCGGATTCAATATGCGCGATATGCAGTTCCGGGAAATCCGGGATTTGACTCGCGACCAGGTCCTTGAGGCTTTCCGTATTCACAAGCATAAGATGGGGATCAGCGAAACAGTCAATTTGGCGGAGGCGTTCGCTGCGGGAAACACGTTCGCGAAAAGCGAGCTGGTGCCGAACCTGAATCAGTGGGCTGAGCTCGCGAACGGCGCCTATCGGTCGTTGTTCGGTGCGCCGGGCGAGTCGGTGCGGTTGTGTTACGAGTCGCCGGTTGAGGAGGACAAGGCTGACGAGCGTGCGGATCGCACGGCGCGGATCGAGGACGCGAACCGGCTGCTGGCGATGGGTGTGCCGGCCGAGGAGGCGTTCCGGTTTGTGGGGATGCCGGTGCTCACGATCGTGCGCCCTGAGCCTGCCTCGGATGATGATGAAAAAGGGGAACCCGACGCGGATAAGTCCACGTCGGAGACCTCGGCGGCTGGTGATCTGGACGAGACGCAGAAGGGCGATCCGCTGGCCGTGGCGGTCATCGCGCAGAAACTGGCGCCGTCGATCAAAGGCGGTGTCTTGTTGACCCCGGTAGAGGGTCGGACGTTGCTGGTCGAGGCCGGTGGCACGATCGAGCCGGAGGCATGGGAGGATCCCGACCCAGCGCCAGCGCTGGAGCCTCTTTCTCCTGGACTGGCGCCAGGCGGCGGATCTGTTGGTGAGACTGATCCAGGAAACAGTCTCGATCCGCCTGCGGATGATCAGGTGGGAGGGGATCCGGGTCCCGAGGCGTCGACCCGGATCCCCGTTTCCGGCCCGGTGGCCGCTGTTGCTGAGATCGACCTCACGCAGATGGGTGAGGATTGGCAGAACGCGCTGGATGCGGTGTTGGCGAAGTGGCCCGGGATCCTGGACAAGCAGTACAGCGCGTTGGCCGATCAGGTACGTAACGCGATCGATTCGGGTGATCTTCAAGCGTTGCTGGAGTTGGCAGCACCGGACGGTGGCGCGTCGGAGGCGTTGACCGCGGCGATGGTGGCCGCGGCGTGGACTGGTGCCGCTGCGGTGCAGCGGGAGGCCGCCGATCAGGGTGTGTCTGCGCCGAAAACGGCGCCGGATCAGAGTGTGCTCGCCGCTCAGGCGGATGTGGTGACTGGGCTGATGCGTCAGCAGCTGGCAGTGTCGGCTGGTCGTGAGGCGTTGCGGGTGCAGACTGCGGAGTCGTCGGGTAGCGATGTGGCGCTGGCGGTGCGGCAGCATTTGGACAGTCTCACTGATGCGCAGCCTCGGGAGAGTCTCGGTGGTGCGTTGACCAGCGCGCAGCATCAAGGCCGGGTGGCCACGATGCAGGCAGCGCCTGCGCCCGCGTATTACGTGGCCAGCGAGCAGCTGGATAGCGCGACGTGTGCGCCGTGCCGCCGGGTCAATGGCCGCAGATATGACACGTTGGCGGAGACCAAAGAGGACTATCCCGAGGCTGGTTATGTCCGGTGCTTGGGTTCTAGCCGGTGTCGGGGAACGATCGTGGCGATGTGGGACACAGAGGACGGTGATGATGAGTGACCCGATGGCGTGAGTCCCGCATGCGCGCGCTGGCTGGCGGTGTGCGGATGCCGGCGCGGCAGTTCAAGGCCGAGCTGGGCGCGGGTGGCGTGACCGATATGTGGATCTATGACTACATCGATTCGTGGGGTGACCCGTTCGGTGTGTCCGCTCAGGATGTGATGCGGTCGCTGATCGGTGCCGGTGATGTGGTCGTTCATCTCAATTCGCCGGGTGGTGAGGTGATCGAAGGCGTCGCGATCTACAACAATTTGAAGAATCACACCGGGAACGTGGAGATTCGGGTTGAGGCGTTGGCCGCGTCGATGGGGTCGCTGATCGCCATGGCCGGTAACACTGTCGTGATCGAACCCTCGGCGCACATGATGATCCACGATGCGTGGGACATCGCCATGGGCAATGAAGACGAGCTGCGAAGCCAGGCTGACACGTTGGGGAAGGTGTCGCAGACCATGGCCGGGGTGTACGCACTGCGGATGGGCGGCGACGCGGACGCGGTGCGGGCGATCATGCGCGCGGGTGACAAGTGGTACAACGCCGAGGAGGCGCTCGCCGCCGGCCTGGTGGACTCGATCGCCTCGGCCGCGCCGGCTACGGCCTCGGCGCCGTTCGAGGCGAAGGCCGATCTGTCACTGTTCGCCAGCGCACCGCCGGGCGTCGCGGACCCGATCAATATCGCTGTCCGGCTCGATCCCGAACCCATTGCACGTGCGATGACAGACCTGATCACAGACGTGCCCGCATCGGCGGGCGACGACCAGCCCACCACGCTCGATCTTGAGGCGTTCAGGGCCGCATGGAAGGGAATCACGGTATGACAGCACCACCGGTCGCGGCACCGCAAACGCCGAAAGAGTGGGAGGAGTACCTCAACACGACGTGCGAAACCATCGAAGCGGCGAACAACGCTTTGATGGACGGCTCTTTCCAGGCGAACCTCACCGGCTACCTGGAGTCCCGCAACAAGGTCATGACTGACCTGCGTGCCCAGATGGCGGAGCAGGGCCAGCTGGCGGTACACCAGATGCTGGAAAATGCGGGTGTGCCGCGTCAGCAGCGCATCGACATCGCGGGCCAGGCGGCGGCGCGAGCGATCGCGGACGGCCTGTACTACAACCCGGATGCGCCAGCCGCGTTCATGAACGGCGCGTTCAAGAACAGCGGCGAGTTTTTCTCGACCGCGATCAAAGCCCAGCGGCAGGACCCGCAGGCCAAGGCGCGGCTGTACTCGATTCAGGGGTACAGCGAGCATGTGCCGGACGAGGGTGGTGTGCTGGTCCCCGAAGAGGTCCGGTCCGACATCCTGACCCGGTCGCTGGAGACGGCGCTGGTGCGGCCCAAGGCGCAGGTCATTCCGATGCCGTCCGGGAAAATGAAGTATCCGGCCGTCGACTTCACCACCGAGGTCGGCGAGGTATATGGCGGCATCGTCGCCTACTGGGTGGACGAGGGCGAGGAAATCCCCGATACTAGCGCGAAGTTCGGGATGATCACGCTCGACACGAACAAGCTGGCGTGCCGAGCGGCACCGCCGAATGAGCTGGTGCGGCATGTGCCGGCGTTCGTGGCGTGGCTGAACCAGAACCTGCCCAACGCAATGGGGCATTTCGAGGATCTGGCGTTCCTCAAGGCCAACGGTGTGGGCAAGCCGCTCGGCCAGCTGCACGAAGACAACCCCTCGCTGATCACGATCAGCAAAGAGGTTGGGCAGCCGGCGAACACCATCACGTGGGTGAACATCCTGGCGATGGTCGCGCGGATGCTGCCAGAGTCGCTGATGCGCGCGGACTGGGTGGTCACAATGGACGCGTTGCCGGAGCTGATGACCATGGCACTGCCGGTCGGTGTCGGCGGCTCTGCGGTGATGGCGATCGACGCGTCGAAGGCTGGCCCGCAGACGCTATTCGGGCGGCCGATCACGTGGTCACGCAAGGCGCCGGGTGTGCTGGGCACAAAGGGCGACATTTCCCTAACGGATCTGTCGACGTACGTGATCGGTGACACGCTCACGATGCGCATGGAGTCCTCCCAGCATGAGCTGTTTTCCCGGGACAAGACAGTGTTCCGGGCGATTCAGGAGATGGACGGCCAGCCGCAGCTACTGTCCGCGCTCACGCCGGAAAACGGGGGCCCGACGTTGTCGGCGACGGTCCAGATCGAGACTCGCGCGTAGAAAACCCTTAGACGCAACCAAAAAGAGGGGGTGGACTAGTCCCGGAGCGTACGGCCGGGACTAGTCCACCCCAACCGCTAAGCCGCTCCGTGCGGCTGAACACCCCGGGAAAGGGGCGAGCATGTCAGGAAGGGAAGGCCTCGGCCGTCTGTTCGACATCGGTATCGCGTTCGCGCCGGTTGATCTCGACACGGCGAACGGCGCGACCGGCAAGCGGATCAACATGGCCATGCATCGCACGGTCACGTTCGTGTGCGCGTTGGCTGTTGGCGCGGCCGATGATCTGACGTTCGACGTCAAGCAGCACACCGCCTATACCGGCGGTACCAGCAATGACCTGGACACCAGTGGTGTAGCCGGCTCGACCGGTATCGACCATTTTTACATCAAGTCCGAGGCCGCGTTGGACAACGACGAGGCCTGGACGCGCGTGGACCAGACAGCGGCCTCGGAAGTCACGCTGACCGGCGCGACGTACGGCGACAAGCAGAACATCGTCGCGATCGAGATCCACGCCAGCATGCTGGCCGCTGGCTATACGCACATGTCGGTGGACGTGGCGACCACAACTGCCGCCGCGCACCTGGGCGTGGGTTTGTACCTGCCGCACGGGCTGCGGTTCGGGCGCGCCCCGGCCCGGCTAGGGAACCTGCTCAGGCCGTCGGCGGTGAACGCATGACCGTCGTCAATGAGGCCTCGGCGTATACGAAGGTCATTCGCGGTATCAAGGTGTCGCGGGCAACTGCGACGCTGCCGCAGACCACAACGAGCACACTGTTCACGATCTCGACTGGCCGGGTACTGGTCACCGCGATCGTGGGCGAGGTGACCACGGTCATCCAGACGCAGGCGGACAACACCAAGTTGACGTTCGATCCGACCGCGGCGGGCGCGACACAGGATCTGTGCGCGGTGCTGGACATCACGGCGGACGCGGTGGGCACCATGTACTCGATCACCGGTACGCCGGCGACCGCGCTGCAGGACGCATTGAATTTCCTGCCGTCCAACAAGGTGCTGGCGCAGCCGTTGATCCTGAAGCCGGGATCAATCTTGCTGGACTGCGCGGCGAGCAACACCGGCTCGGTGAAGTGGGATCTGTGGTACGTCCCGCTGGATGATGGCGCGTCGGTGGTGGCTGCCTGATGGAACTCACTCAGGAGGACTATGAGGCGCGTAAGCAGCGCGTGAACGACGCGGTCGCGTCGGACGAGGATCGGCGGCTGGTCAAGGAGTATGAGCGTCAGGGTTTCGTGGAGGCCCGTCTTGCCGAGGAGCCGGAGCGCCGGGAGAAGCCGGCTCAGCAGCTGGTGCCGGCCGATCCGATCACTGGCCGCGCGCTGGTGGGCCAGTGGGACCAGCCACCAGCCGAGCAGGGTGACGCGGCCGGCGATAGCGATTGGCTGGATGTTCCTGCTCTGGTCCGGCCGGCGTCGTCGGCGAACAAACCGGAATGGATCACGTTCGCTGATCTGGTGAATCAGCAGCGTGACCGCGACAACGAGGAGCGGCCGATCGACAACCCGGCCGATCCGAAAGTCACCAAGGATCAGCTGATCGACGCCTACGGTCAGTTCGGCGAACCGGCGGACTAGATGTCGGACGGATGGGAAACGCTGCTGGACATCATCCGGCAGAACAGGGCCGAACGTGCGGACGCGGACGTTCGGCCTCCCGTCGACTGCCACCGATGCCGCAAACCGCTGTCCACTGGCCCTCACGGTGAACTGTTCTGCACGTTCGACGGCTGGCAGTGGGATGGTCAGCCACTACCGAAGGGATGACTGGTGGAGCCAGAGTCACTGGAGTTCCAACGCGGCAAGATCGCGTATGAGGCGTATTACCGGGACGTGGGTGGTGTGTCGGCGGTGACCGGTTTGCCGTTGCGGGCGTTCAAGGATACGAACGACACGGTGCAATCGGGGTGGATCGCCGCCGCTGCTGCATTGTTCGCGGCGGCGGACAGTCTGCCTACGCCGGAAGAGGGCAGCCACGATGTCTAGCTGGGTGTGCCGCGACTGCAGCAACGTGTTCCCGCCGAACATGCCGGCGTGCACGAACCGCGAATGTGGTGCGCAGAATGCGTACGAGCAGGGCGAGCCGGACGGCCCGAACGTGTACGAGACTCTGCCGGAGATCATCGCGGCAGAGAAGATCGCGCAGAGTATCGAGCTCAAGGCCATGAATGATCGGCAGCTGGCGAGGGCGAGCGCCGTGGCGCATGAACACATCGACGCGGCCACTGCGGCGGTCACGCCGGCGGCCGAGGCCGAGGTCGCTGAACGGCTCGGTGATGTTCTCACGGCCGAGGAAACCCGCGCGTCGACCAGGAAGACCAGCAAGAAGGACGTACCGTCCTGATCAACCACCCGGCGCAGAGCGGTGTACCGGGTGGCCCACAACTCCATATTGGCCACACTGCCCCGGGTGTACGCGCCCTAGGCCAGAAAGAAAGGCGAGGAGCTGGTGAGGCCTGTTTACTGCACACGAGAGCAGGTCAAAGCTGCTCTGGATTCGGTCGAGACTGCCCGGAACAACCGGAAGATCGACCGGCATATCGCTGCCGGCGCGCAGTCGGTGGAGAAGCTGACGCTGCGGAAGTTCTATCCGCAGGTGGCGACCAGGACACTGGACTGGTACCCGGAGCTGGACACGCCGCGTTCGTGGCGGTTGTGGCTGGGCGAGAATGAGATGGCGACGCAGCCGACGGCGATCACAGCAGGCGGCGAAACAATCGCGTTGGCCGATGTGTACGCCCGACCGGACACGGGCCCGCCGTTCGATCATTTGGAAATCAACCGAGGATCGAGCGCGGCATGGATCTCGGCCGCGACCAGCCAGCGCGCGATCAGTGTGGCGAGCACGTTCGCGTCCTGCGCGATCGATGACGTCGCAGCCGCGACTCTAGCGGCTGGTATCAACAGCACTGTCACCACCGCGAGTATCTCCGCGAGCTGGGAGATCGGCGTCGGGTCGCTGCTGTTGTGCGGCACCGAGCGGATGTGGGTCACGGGCCGGTCGATGTTGACCACTGGGCAGACGCTGCTGACGCCGATGGACAATCAGCAGTCCAGCACGGCTGTTGCGGTGACGACCGGCAGCGCGTTCACCGAGGATGAGGTGATCATGCTGGACAGCGAGAAGATGCGTGTCGACGAGATCACCGGTAACACACTTCGGGTGACCAGGAAATGGGATGGCACCGCGCTGGCCGCGCACACCGGCTCAACGGTCTACTCGCCACGGTCGTTGACGGTCGAACGGGGTGTGTTGGGCACGACTGCGGCGTCCCATTCGCTGGGTGACAGCGTGCTGGTGTACCGGCCGCCAGCGCTGATCAATCAGCTGAACGCCGCCTACGCCGTGGTGGGCTTCCTGGATGAGGCCAGTGGCTACTCCCGCACGGTCGGATCCGGCGAGAACGAACGGGAAGCGGCCGGACGCCGGCTGATGCAGCTGGAGGATCGCGTCAAGCGCGGGTTCTATCGGGTGCGGACCGGGACCGCGTCATGATTCGCGTGAATGTCGAGGTCCACGGCACATTCTTGACCGGTAACCCGCTACCCATGGTCGACGACTTCGTCACCGAGGCAACCTGGGTGGCCGCCGGGCAGGGCCTGGCGTACTGGCATCAGGCCCTTGACCAAAGCCTGGTGGCTCCGACGCCGATCTATGAGACCAAGCTGATGATTGAGCGCATGTCCGCTGAACGGGTGGTCGCGCACGATCAGGGCATGGTGTACGGCCCATGGCTGGAGGGCACCAGTTCCCGGAATCAGACAACCCAGTTCAAGGGCTACAAATCGGCTCGCCTGGCAACGGCCGCATTGGAACGCAGGATGCCCGTCGTGCTGGCACCGTACGTCGAGCAGCTCATTCGCCGTCTGGATGGTGCGTAATGGCCGAGGGCGACGGGTTTGATGTCGGCGCGATCATGGATGGTCTCGCCTCGTATGCCGGGCGGCTCGGCGCGTTCGAGCGGATCCCGTTGCACGAACCCAAGACCGCAGTGTCGTCGGGGCTGTCGGCTGCGGTGTGGTTTCAGTCGATCGACCCCATTCCGCAGCTGTCTAGCTTGGCTAAGACCTCGTTGCGGATCGAGTTCGTGTTCCGGTTGTACGACAACATGTTGGCCGAGCCAGCCGATGGGATCGACCCGGAAATGACCCGGGTCGTAAATTTGTTGTTCAATGCATTCCACGGCGGATTCACGCTTGACAGTTTGATTACACAGATCGATGTGCTTGGCACATATGGGCAGCCATTGCGCAGCCTAGCGGGTTACATCCAACAGTCCGGGAAACTGCAACGCGCGATGTCGATCTATGTGCCGTGCATTATTGTCAACGCCTTTAACCAGCAAGGGTAGGGATCACATGGCCCTCGGCGTACGTACTGGTCTCGATTGCTTCTTGCTGATCGATGGCATCGACCTCTCAGACGACCATGCGGCGATCAGCTCGATCTCGTCACCACGGCAGACGTTCGACAAGCCGGGGTTGCGGCATCGGGCGATGCGCAGAATCTACGGCAAAAAAGACGGTATGGGCGAGCTGTCCGTTTACTTCAACCCGGCAACGAACGCGGCGCATGACCAGTTGTCGACGCTGCCGGCCGCAGATCGGGAGCTGATGCTCGGGGTGGCGCCGGAGCTCGGCGCGGCGGCATGGTGCATGCGGTACAAGCAGATCGGCTATGACGGATCGCGCCCTAATGACGGCGATCTGATGTTCGGCTACCAGGCGCAGGCCAACGGGTTGGGTCTGGATTGCGGCAAGCTGCTGACCGCCGGCAAACGAACTGACACCACAGCGACCAACGGGACCGGCGTCGATCAGCTAGTGGATACGCTGGCGACCGGGTCCTACGCGTTTGGTCTCCAGGCGTTTCTTCAGGTGACGGCGTTCACTGGCACGAACTGCACGGTCAAATTGCAGGAGTCGAGCGACAACGGTGCCGGCGATGCGTGGACAGATGTGACCGGCGGCGCGTTCACTGCGGTCACGGCTGCGCCGTACACGCAGCGTATCCAGACCGGGTTGACCCAGACAGTTGAGCGTTACTTGCGGGTAGTAACCACCGGGACATTCACTAGCATCACGTTCGCTGTGATGGCGCACCGCAACGAAGCAGCGTTCGTCGCATGAGCACCTATCGGCCACCGATGCATCAGCGGCCACTGCCGCCCGGGTTCAAGAATTACGTGATCCTCGCGCCGCGAGCGACGCATTTCCGTCCGGCGACCTGCGCGGAGGTGCAGTGCAGAGCGTTCACGATCGGGTGGGAGACGCATCTCGACGAATCCACGCAGACCGGTCAGGACCTGGCGCAGTGGATTCGTGGCCGGTCGCACGGCAATCAGTTCACCGAGTGGCGTGCCGAGGGCAGCACGATCACCGTGTTCCGGTTCCCGCCGTTCCAGCCGCAACCGTTCGGGCCGGAGCACCGCCAGCATGTGATCAGAACGGACCGGCCCGAGATTTTCGCTTTCCGGGATGAGACAACCGGGTTCCGGTTGAAGCAACACCGAGGCGCTGAGAACGGAGCGCGGGACTGGGTGGATGACTTCGCCACCAACCAAGACGCGGTCGCCACCGATAAGCAGAGAAAGGGCATATAGGCCATGGCCATTGAATCAGGTTTAGGTTGGACAACGTTCAGCGTCGACAATGCGGCCGGCGCGTTGAAGGCGTTGAAGGACGACACTTTCGCGTTGAACTTCGCCACGCCACGTGGCGTGTGGGACATCACCACGCTGGGCATGTCCGCCTACGCGCGGGAATATCTGCTCTCCGACTTCACATGTGAGCCGACCGGCGGATTCAACGACGCCGCTGACCGTTCGTTCGCGGTGCTGTCCTCGATATCGAGCTCGAACACGCACCGGACCTGCACGATTGTCGTGTCTGGGCAGACGCTGAACAACGAGGTGTTGGTGACGGATTTCCAGCAGCAACGCCCGCAGTCCGGAGAGTTCACGTGGACAGCACCCATGGTGCTCGCCGACGGTACCGTGCCCACCTGGGCCTGACATGGTGTTTGTCGACCGGCCGATACAGGCGGCTATCGAATTCGAGGCCAGTGGTCTGCGAGTGTCGTGCACGACAAGCACGCTTGCTGCTCGGATCGCTGTTGAGCGGTTCGAGCAGCGCACCAGGGCAGGGAAGCCGATCAGGCAGAAGGACATCGGTCGCCTGGCGGTGGTGTTCGTGGCGCATGTGGCCTGGTGGAACATCCGTCGCGAGTCGGGTGCGTTGGTGCCGGTCACGCCGGATGGTGTGTTGTCGCTGGATGTGGATGACACGCTGGAGCCGTTGCTACGCCAGTGGGTGGCCATTGTCGCATCTCCACCGGCCTCGAATCCGGCCGAGCCAGCGGCCGATATTGCGTCAGATGAAGCACCGGTCGACGAGACGGCGACGTTCCTGGATCAGCTTGAGGCTCGGACGTTGACGGAGCCAGGCGAGGACGAGCAGCTGGTTACCGATATTGATCCGGTGTTGGAACCGGCTTAACAAGCAGGGGGTGGGCAATGGCCAACGAAGTAAAGATCATTGTTTCGGGACAAAACAAATCAAAGCCTGCCCTGACTGGCGCGTTGACCGATGTCCAAAAAATCAATACTGCCGTCGCGAAACTTCCCGATAACAAGGTAATCAAGGTCACTGTTAAAGACGATGCAACGAAGGTCGTCGACGACGTCGATAAGAAAAAGGTGGAAGACAAGGAAACCACAGTAAAGGCAAAAGATGAGGCCACCGAGGTCATCGATAAAGTCTCAAACACTAAACCGAAAGACGTCAAGGTATCGGTCAAGGCCGATTTCGAAGATAGCGGTGGATGGAGCAAGTTCAAAGACGCTGGTGGCGCTGGCGCTGACGCGTTCATAGGCGGTTTCACTGGCGGCCTCCTGGGGGGTGGCCTGATCGATGCCGCATCCAGTCTCATCGGTGACGTCTTCGCGCGTGCTGGTGAACGCCAGCGTACAGCGGCGGATATCCAGAACATGATGGGCGTGTCCCCCGAGGCAGCCAAGGCATACGGTGACCGTATCGGGCACATGTTCTGGGACGGCGTCGGCGACAGTAAAGACCAAATCACCGGGGCATTCGCCAACCTGTCCTCCGATGTCAAGGACTGGGGAAACCTGACAGTCGAGCAGCAAGACCGGATTGTCAAGGGTGCTGTGAAGGTTTCCAGTGCATTCAGACTGGATGTTCAAGAACCAATCCGTGCGGCATCCAGCATGGTCGCCAATAATCTGTCTCCGACTTTCGAGGCGGCATTCGATCTAATCACCGGCGGTTATCAGAACCTGGGATCGCGAGCGGGTGATACGCTCGATTCCCTGGAAGAATATTCGGGATATTTCGCCAAGCTGGGATTTGATGGACCTCACGCTCTGAAAATGATCGACGATATGATGACGGCCGGTGCCAGGAATACGGATTATGCGGCGGACGTGTGGAAAGAGTTCGGTATCCGTATGCTCGCTGGCGCAGACGACGCGAAACAGGCCCTGAAGGATCTGCGCTTGAATGCAGACAAGATCCTTGCCGATATTGCTGGTGGTGGCCCTAAAGCGCAAGAGGCCATAGATAAAGTCCTGGACCGGCTCCGCGCAATGAAAGACCAGCGTAAACAGGATCAGATTGGTGTCGCCCTATTTGGTACACAGTGGGAAGACACAATGAAGTTAGTAATCAATAATGTCGATATCGCCAAGGGTAAGGTAGAGGATTTCGCTGGCGCTACCGAGAAAATGGCTACTGGCGCGATCACCGAAACAGAGAAGCTCGGACGTGCATGGGATGAATTCACCACGGATTTCGGTGAAGCTGTGGCCACCCAGATCAATCACCGGGACGAGTTCGCCAAAGCAGAGCACGACGCGGTCATGTCGAGTCTGGGTTTCATTGACACGGTCTCAGAGGAAATCGCGAAACAATACGAGCTCGGCCGATCGTTGGACGGCACCAGCCGTGGCTTCCAGGCACTGGCGGACACGGTTGGCGGCTATGCCTCACCCAAGTTCGTGGAAATGATCGGTCGGATGAGTGACGCGCAACTGGCCGCGTACGGCGTTACCCGCGCTGTCGATGGGACCGGTAAGGCCGTGCTCACGTTGCCCGGCGGGAAAACGATCACGATCGACACCAACGCGGGCAAAGTCGTCTCCGACTTGTCCGGTGTGCGGATCGCGGTAAACAATCTACCAACGCAAAAGTTCTTCACGTATTACATGGACACTGTCGTTCGTGGTCCCGGTCCCGGGTCGTTGAACTCTCTCACTGGCGCATTGCGTGGTGCCAATGCCGCAGGTGGCGCGGTAGTCGGCCACGCTGCCGAAGGCGGTCCACGCGGCGGCCTGACCATGGTGAACGAGCGCGGCCGTGAGCTGCTGCGTACCCAGCAAGGTGACCTGATCGACGCTATCGGCGGCGAAACGATCGTTCCTGCCGGCCAGTCCGCCTCCATGGCCGCGGCGGCGGGCGGCGGTCGCGGCGGTGGCATGGCCGGTCCGATCGTTGTCCAGGTCATGCTGGACAAGCGGAAAATCGGTGAAGCCATGGTCGACTACGTCCGCAAGAACGTCGGCGGCAAAGCCGGCGGCAGCGTCTCGACCTTCTTTGGCGGCAAGCCATGACATTCGACGTCACGCCCTACGTTGAGATCGCCACGGACGGATGGCAGGACGTCACCGAGCACGTGTTCACGGCAACGGGGCACGAATCCATCCACATCGAACATGCCAATCAGGGCATGAACCAAGGCCTCGGCGAGCCGTCCTCCTGCCAGTTGACGTTTCAACACCCGGATATGTGGCCGGATAACCCGAACAGTCCGCATTACGGTCTGCTCGGCCTGAACACTCGCATGCGGATAGCGGATCTGATCTTCGCCCATACCTTCCCTGGCACAGTCGTCGACAGCTGGTCCGACGTCGGCGGACTACCGGTCACCAACACCGGTTCAGGCGGGTCTGTGCTGGCGTCGGACTGGCAGCAAACTCCCGGTGTCGGGACGCATTCGATCCCGGTCGCCAATGCCTACCGGCAAACGGTCCTGGCGGGCTATGCGCAAGAAGATGGCGAGCAGGCGATCAGTTTCCGGTTGCCCACCAGCGATGTCACTGGCGCCGGGATCGAGCCGGCGAATCTGATCCACCAGTGGCAATCGGGTAGCGGCGAGCATGTCATGTTGCGGGTAGTGGTCAACACCGATGAAACGATCAGCCTCCGGTTCTTCCTGATGCCTGGTGATCTCGCGCTGGGTGGCGTCTTCACCTGCTCGAATGTCACGAACACTGGTCAATGGATCAGAGTGAAGACCAATGTTGAGGCGCGCCGGCTCCAGGCCAAAGCGTGGTCAGAGGACACCGATGACGAGCCGGTTGCCTGGACCGTGGATGTCTCGACGGTCACTGGCACGCTGGCGCGATCGAGGCGTGGCGGGATCGGTGTCCGCACTGGGGTTGCGACGGGCAATACGAACACGAAACCGATCGTGGTCGAGTACCGTCGCTGGACCACGCGGGCGATCTTGTTCTATGGCGGGATTTCCGAGTTTCCGTTGGAACCGGTTGAAGGATCAGATGGCGAGATCGAAATCCCGATCATCGCGAACGGCCTATCGCGGCAGTACGCGCAGGGCCAACTGCCGGCCGTGTCCGTGCTGGCTCGCACGATCCCGACCCATGCGGGCCTGGTCGCCTACTGGCCGATGGAAGACGAGGCCGACTCTGGCAGTGTCGCGTCCGGGCTGCCTGGGCATCCGCCGATGGAGATCCTGCACGGCTCGCCAGGTTTCGCCGAGTACAGCGATCTGGACTGCTCGGCACCGTTACCGACCGGGAATCTCGCGGACTGGGCCGGCCCGGTGCCGCCCTACACGGACACGGGCATCATCCAGGCGATCTTCATCCTGCGTTGCCCGTCCTCGCCGCTCGCCGACAGATCCATCCTGCTGCGCTTCTATACCGACCACCCCTCCGCGCGGATGTGGCAGTTGGTATACCGCACCAGTAGCGGTGGATCGCTGGAAATCCAAGCAGCGAACGCCGAAACCGACACAGTGTATGTGTCCGGCACTGGGATCGACGCGCTGGACAACGTGCCTCGGCGCATCTCGTTCGAGCTACAAAACAACGGCGCCAACGTCGACTGGGACTTGGTCGAGTACCCGTTTGACGTCACGATTCCCGGTTCCACCGACAGCGGTACCGCGACCGGTTTCCAGCTCTCCACAGTGAAACGGGTATGGGTCAACACCAGCCTGCGCGACGACGTCGTGTACGGGCACTTGGAGATCCTGAACCAGATCATCGATCTGGCTGAGCTGTCCGTGACAGAGTCCCTGGCATTCGTCGGCGACCACGAACGCGATCGGCTCGAACGCGTATACGCCGATAACGGCATCACGTTCACATCCGAAGACGTTCCCGCCAGCCTTTTCCATCACTACCGCATGGGTCCGCAACGCGCCGTCAACATGACCACGTTGCTGGAAGAAGCAGTCGACCTGAACTCCGGCGGTACCTTGTACGACGGTCGCACTCACGATGGCATCATGTGGCGCGACCGGTTCGTGATCTGCGAGGATGCCACACCCCACCTCGAACTGACCTATGCACAGTTGGCACCGCCATTTACCGGGCGCAGAGATGACCGGGATATCCGCAACCGGATCACGGTCAAACGTGACGGCGGCAGTTCGGGAACATACGAGCTGGAGTCCGGACCCAAGTCGACGTTACAGCCCAGCGCTGGCGGCGTTGGGCTGTATCCGTCCAGCATCACGGTCAACAAGGAAACTGACCAGGAGCTGCAGCAAATCGCGGCATGGCGGGTTGCGATCGGGACTGTCAACGAACCGCGCTATTCGGTTGCGACCATCGAACTGGCGGCGGTTGACGCTACGCCGACGATCCGGGCCCGGCTGCGGGACTTGCGCCCTGGGCACTATGTCACGATCAGCAGCGCACAGAGGATCTATGCCTTTGATCCGATCCATCAGCAAGTAGCCGGCTACAGC
>DATFBI010000292.1:0-5464 GCA_035253925.1 Propionibacteriaceae bacterium | reverse complement strand
CGGCCACCAAGAGCTTCCAGCTGGCAGCCAGCTCGAGGCGGGGGGAGCGAAGGCGGACAGTTTCGGTGCCCCGAGCACTTGAGCTGCCTGTTTGGAGCTGCTCGCGCATCGCGCGCTTTGGGTCCGCCTACTTCGTTGTCGCTCCTGGACGAGAAGCGTGTTCCCTCGCTCCATTTGCATTGCTCGCTCCGCTCGCTGAGGCTGGCGCTCGTTAGCCGCTGCCTTCCTCACTTTCTCGCAGCCAGCGGCGCCTGCTGAAGCTCAGCTGTATACAGAGGCTGGCTGCTCGCTCGTTCGTCCAGGACAGCGGCGCGCCAGCCTAGCTCAGCACGGCGGGCGCGCGATTACCGACGCTCGCAGCTATGCCCGGCAATCAAGCACCAATCGCAGTGCGTACCTGGCTCAGCATGTCCTTCTCGCCTTGACTGACCTGTTCGGCACCGAAGCCCATAAAGCCGCCTTCCTTTGCGGCGTCAGCAGCGGCCTGCGCGCTCGCCAGTAGCCACTGCTTAAAGGCGGCAGTCTCGTCGGCGGCCGCCTTGGAGCTCACAATTTCACTTACTGTCCGCAGCTCCTCCAAGATCTGTTGACGCGGATCCGACTCTTGAGTCGGCTTGAACTCAGTCAGCGGGTTTTGTCTCTGCTGTGCCATGGACTCGATGTCCAAGGCGATCTCAGCGAGCAGCTGCTCACGGGAGGGCGGATTCGTTGCCGACTTCAACGACGCCGTCGTCTCCTTAGCCAGTTCAATCGGGCCACCAGGATCGGCCAAGGAAACTGCCATCCCAGCTACCAGTGGAGCGCGCCGTACCCGGGTCCATTCCTCGTCGGTGAAGTCGCTTTTCGTCGTCATGACGACGAGCATGGTCAACACGTGAGGCAGTTGTCCAGGAGGCACGACCACCGACGTACAAACCGTTCTGGCGATGAACTGACAGATTAGGCTTCCAGAGATGTACGTCGACCACCTGCAACTGACCGATTTTCGGTCGTACGGGTCGGTCGACCTGCCTCTCGAAGCGGGCGTGACCACCTTCGTCGGGGCCAACGGGCAGGGTAAGACCAACCTCGTCGAGGCCATTGAGTATCTGTCGACAATGAGCTCGCATCGGGTCGCTTCTGAGGTGCCATTGGTGCGGTCGGGTGCTGCTCGTGCGATCGTACGGGCCGGCGTTTGTGCAGGGCTGGATGATCCGCGGCGCCTCACGCTGGAGCTAGAGATCAACCCTGGAAAAGCCAATCGGGCCCGACTCAACCGCTCTCCGCTACGCCAGGCCCGCGAGATCATCGGAGTGTTGCGGACGGTGGTGTTCTCCCCGGCCGACATTGCGATCGTCAAGGGCGATCCCAGCGAACGGCGCCGCTTTCTCGATGACCTCGTCGTTACCCGCTCGCCGCGGCTAGCTGGAGTTCGCGCCGACTATGAGCGGGTATTGCGGCAGCGCAACACGCTGCTCAAGTCCATCAGTGGTCGAACCCGGGCCGGCCCACCGCCGCCTGACGTCGAGGCCACGCTCGGCGTCTGGGATACACACCTGGCGCAGGCCGGGGCTGAGCTGCTAGAGGCACGCTTGACCACTTTGGCTGATCTCGCGCCGCACGTCAGCAAGGCATACGCAGAAATTGCCCCGCCTAACAACAATGCCCCGGCTAGCAACAATGCCATCCTCGACTACAAGTGCTCGGTGGACCTCACCGTAGGTGGATCAGAGCGCAGGGTGTTGACCGAGCTGTTGATCACGACAATGGGGGAGCGTCGGTCGGAGGAGATCCAACGGGGCATGTCGTTGGTAGGGCCGCATCGTGATGACATCACGCTTGCCTTGGGCATGCTGCCCGCCAAGGGCTATGCCAGCCACGGGGAGTCGTGGTCATTTGCGCTTGCCCTCCGGCTTGGCAGCTTTCATCTGCTCCGCGCCGATGGGGTAGAGCCGGTGCTCGTACTGGATGACGTCTTTGCTGAGCTGGACTCGGTCCGCCGGGAGCGCCTGGCCGCCGGGGTACGCGTTGCCGAGCAGGTGCTGGTCACCGCTGCCGTGGGCGCCGATGTTCCAGAGCTATTGGCGGGGCGGCGCTTCCGAGTGGCCGATGGGGGGGTGACACCTGATGTCTGAGGAGCAGGTTGGCCAGAACGAACCGAATGATCAGCCCCACGATCCGACTGGCCTGGAGCTTGCCCAAACGGTGGCTCGCTCGCTGGGCGCGCAGTCGCGACGCCGTCGGCGTTCCACCTCACCTAAACCCATCGGTCCGCAGCTGTCGGGGGCACGAGCCGATGATCGTGATCCCAAGCCCCTTGCCGATGCTGTCGAACGACTCGTGGAGAGCAAGGGATGGACTACCGAAATCAACGTCCATACCCTGTTGGCCCGTTGGGCGTTGCTGGTGGGTGCGACCAATGCCGCACACTCGCAGCCGGAGGCGTACGCGGACACTGTGTTGACTGTTCGCGCCGACTCCACCGCGTGGGCTACCCAGCTCCGGTACCTGGCGCCGCAATTGGTCGCCATGCTCAACGAGCAGCTGGGCGACGGCACGATCACTCGAATCAAGGTGCTGGCCCCGGATGCTCCGTCGTGGAAAAAGGGCCGCCTCACGGTTCGCGATGGTCGCGGACCGCGGGATACCTACGGTTAGTTTGGAGCTGCTCGCGCAATGCCGACGCTCGCAGCTCGGCGGAGCTGTCGTTCAGCGCGCAAACAAGCGCACCTGGATCCTCTTAAGATGCTCGGGTGCTTTGGACCGACCTCAGAATTCTGATTGTCGACACCGGGCGCGTGTGGTGGCGGCTGCTGCCTACCATCATGGGGGTCTACCTACTCGGCTGGCTCGGCTCTGAGCTCACCTTGCGGGTGGCAGTGATCGCTGGCGACATCAGCCCGTGGTTGGCCCTGGTGCTGTTTGCCTTCAATTTCGTCTGTGTGCTCGCCGCCGCAATCGTGATCTTGAGCCTGGCCGGTCGGGAGCTCGGCATCAAGCAAATGCTGCCAGCAGACGAGCGGGAGGTCGACGACCGCGACACCAGCCTGAGCCGGCTGCTTGCCATCACGCTGCTGCCTTTCCTTGGTATGTACGCCGCATTCGGCCAGGTCGAAGAGGCTGCGCAACGGCTCGTCACCCAACAATGGGTCCGCTACGGCTTCCTCAGCGATCAGCACACCGTACTGGGCGCCTTGTACGACTTGGCCACGCAGCATCTTCTATGGCTGATCGCGCTGCTCTTCGGTATCTATGTGGTGCGCCGCGTGCTGGACTTCGTGGCTGAACGTACCGGGCTCCGCATCCTCGACCTACTGGTAGTGCTGATCGAGTCCTTCTTCATGCTCTTGCTGATCGTTGGCGGTATCCGGGTCTTTCAGACCTTCCAGGTCTGGCTGGAGAACCGGGTGCTGATGCAGTGGCTGGCTGAGGTCAAGAACACGCTGGCCCGCTTCTTTGCCATCTTCAAGATCGACTTGCCAGAGATCCTGACCTTGGTGACAGCCTTCCTGACCGAAGAGGTTTGGCCGGTGGTACTGGATGTCATCGCGCAGCCGATGTTGTGGTTAGCCGTCGCCGCGTTGGTCTTCGGATCGAGGGTGCTGTCACTTGCCGAGCTTTGGCGTAAGGGTCGGCCCTACGCCGCGCGCATTCCTGGTGCAACCGCGTTCGCCCGGTATCGAGAGAAGCGGGAGTTCCGCCGATTGGGACCGCCACCGAAGGGCATTCGACTGGCCGCAGCCCGCTTCCAGGAGGCTTTCTTCGGCGACATCAATGACAAGTACCTGCCGGCACTGCATTCTCTCCGGTTGGTCTTCCGAGCCGGGCCGATCTTCCTCGGCTCGTACATCTTCATCTACAACGTGGTGATCATTGCCAAGAACTATCTCGAGGCGCTCCTCAACTGGATCGTCGGTGGCCACGAAGGCCCGTTCTGGGTGCGGTGGGAACCCGTGCTAAATCTGATCCAGGACGCGCTGGTTGAACCCGTACGGCTGTGCCTTCTCGCCGTGGCATTCCGCCGCTGCCTTGAGTTGTTTGCGATGCGGGCCAACGCACTGCCCGATCGAGCGGGCCCTGCTGTTCCCAGACGCGCCGCACCACCGGAATTGGTCGATGCAGAGGTACGGTCGTGACGCCACTCCGGTCCAAGCTCACCCCGGTTCTCCTCGCCGTCGCACTCGTCGGAGTCTCCGCAGCCGGCCTGCGGCTCAGCGAGCCGGAGGAGAAGCCGTTTGAGGCCATCAACGGCGTCGTCGGGGAACCTGTGAAGATCAACAATGGTGAGGTCACTGTTACCAGGATCCGGGTTGGCGACGCCATCAGGCAGTACGGCGAGATTCGGGATCAGACTGCCGGGATGTTTGTTGCGGTCACTGTGACCGGAGCAGCCACCGGCCCGAAACCCTTGGAACTGCAAAAGGTTCGGCTGCTGAGCGGGGCGGTAAGCTATGAGGGCTTCGAGCTGAGCGCCGGTTTCACCGCACAACCAGGTTTTCAGACTTCGGTTGAGAGCGTCTTTGAGGTGGATCCCGGCCAGATCAACGATCTCACCCTCGAACTGAGGTCGAACGAGATCATCTCCGGCTATCAGCAACGGGTCCGGATAGGGCTCGGTGTTACACCCGCCATCGCGGCACAGTGGCGCGCTGCTTCCGAAGGCGTCTTGGAGCCGGCCACGGACACCGCAAGGGCTATCCCATGAGAGTCCTGCCGATCCGACGCATTCTGTTTCCGGTTGCGGCGTTCGCTGCTGTGGGCATCTACCTGATCTGGTGGGTGACCTATGCCGGAATCCACTTCATTCCGCGTTTCAGCCTGCGCCCACCGGGTGCCAGCGGTGAGCTGGCGGGAGCCTCGATACGCGTACTGTCGCTAACGCGAGTCGACCAGCTGACCGATGCCAAGGGAGGCCAGCCAGGCATTCCTTATCCGGGTGCTGTCTGGATCGTCGCCGAGCTCGAAGCGGTGCGACATGATCCAACCAAGGATTTCTTTTGTGACACTCGGTTACTCGGGCCGGAGCAGCGGCTGTGGTCGACGGCGTCGCTACTAGAGGTGAGTCGCGCGGTGCCGTCCTGCAAGTCCGACCTTGTTGTTGGGCGGCCCACCCAATTCAAGTCCATTTTCATGGTGCCCGCTCGTTATGCCGATCAACTCTCCGGCATCGCTCTTATGGATGCGTCCTCGGCAGCGCGTACGCCGGTCATTAGACCTGCGCCTCGGTAGTTATAGGTAAGTAGTCGGATACGACAAGAATCTGCGCTGCGCCCTGGCGTTCATGACCACTCATGGGGCGTGGCCCGGCAGAGCTTCAAATCAAAAAATCTGTTCCGGCAGCACTCGCACTGGAAGATAGAACTGATAACCGTAGGTGCCGTTATGCCAGCCTTCTTCCTCGCTGGCGAGATAGTGCTTTCCGTACTCCAACTCCCAGACGGCAAAGCGAATCGTTGGCCCGGGCCGGTAGGTGTCCTTGTACTTA
>DATFBI010000291.1:0-10018 GCA_035253925.1 Propionibacteriaceae bacterium | reverse complement strand
GCTCGTTGGACTCCCTCGCCGAATATCTGTCGGAGGAGCAGTGATGGGTGATGGTAGTGATGCGGTTCGGCTCGAGCGTTTTTTCGATGTCGACATCGACCGGGTATTCCGCGCATTCACCGTTCCCGCTGAAGTGGTGCGCTGGTGGGGACCGATGAATGTCCGAACGTCGGTTGCCGAGATTGATCTTCGAGTGGGCGGCGAGTGCCGCTGGGTGATGCATCCGGAGGGACAGACAGCCATCTTGCACGGCCGAATCGTCGACCTCGATCCGCCGCGACTACTGATCATGACCAACCGCTGGGACGGGCAGGACCAGGACTCGCTCGTGACACTTCGATTGACCAGCGTGCCGGGAGGCACTCACCTCGAGCTCATTCATCAACGCCTGCCCGTCGGCGAGGATCCGCGCCAGTACCAGCAGGGATGGGACGCCGCATTGGCGTCGTTGACCCGTTACCTCTCCCAGGAAAGGAACTCCGATGCAGACCGATGACACTGCGAGCGTCGCTCGCGCGTACCACGATGCGTGGACCAACCGCAAAGGCCCTGAGGCGCTGCGTGAACTGATGGCTGAAGAGTTCGTGTTCGACAGCGACATGATGCATATCGAAGGCCGTGAGCAGTTTCTGGCCGGGGCCGGTGCCAACGGCTGGCCCGAGAGTGCAATCACGACTTTGCTCGCCGAAGCCTACGACGGCGAACATGCCTTTCAGCTTTACAGGGGCGCTAACGGCGGCAAGGACGTCAAGATCGCCGAGCATCTCGTCATTCGGGAGGGCCGACTTGTGTCAAGTGAGGTCGTTGTCGATGGTGCCGCCTTCATGGCATTCATGGCTGGCTGAGCATGCCGATGCTCCCGGATCTTCTCGAAAGCTACGACGCGTAGGCGCAGCGGCTAGACGCCCAGGATCTCTGCGTACGCCGAGGCCAACCGGAGAGGGTCGTGCCGCGGGGATCCGTCGCGGGCGGCCAGGTCAGCGACCACTAGACGGGCCCCAAGCGCTTCGGCTCGAGAAGCCAGATGCGGGTCGTCGGAGGCAAACCCACTGTCGGCGAGTACGACGTCGAGCCGCAGGTCTGGAGCGTGGTCAGCGAGTAACTCAATGTGCTTGGCGGCCGAGAACCCCGCTGTTTCGTCGGCCGGTTCAAGGTTGAGGGCGAGGATACGCCGAGCTTTCGTGGTGTGAATCGCCTCGGCGAGCTTAGGCACCAAGAGGTGTGGAATGACGGAGGTAAACCAGGATCCGGGTCCCAAGACAATCCAGTCGGCCTCTAATACGACCTCGATCGATTCCGGGCAGGCCGGCGGATCATGCGGGATGAGCCGTACCGAGCACACTTCACCCGCGGTAGTGGCAACCCGCGCCTGACCGCGTATCTCAGCGATCTCGTCCGGCCTCTCGGCATCGAGCCCGATCACCTCGGCCGCAATTTCCAACGGCACGGAAGCCATCGGCAGCACCCGGCCCTTGGCCCCAAGCAGCTTGGCCACCATGTCTAGGCCGGCGACCGGGTCGCCCAGGCGCTCCCACAGCCCGACGATCAGCAGGTTGCCAATTGCATGATCATGCAATGGCCCCTGAGTGTTGAAGCGGTACTGCAGCACGTCGGCCCAGGTGCGCCCAGACTCATCATCGCCGCAGAGCGCCGCCAACGCCTTCCGGAGGTCCCCCGGTGGCAGACAGTCCAGCTCATCGCGGAGCCGGCCCGACGACCCTCCGTCGTCAGCGACGGTGACGATTGCAGTCAAGTGATCCGTCACCCGGCGCAGGGCAGTCAAAGACGCTGCAAGACCATGGCCTCCGCCGAAGGCGACGACTGCCGGAAGACTGGGGCCCAATGAGCCAGCCGGGAGGATTCGGGCCACCTCGCGGGAAGTCACTCTCGACCCAGATCCCGATGAAGAACTGTGGTGAGCAGGCCAGTGGCCCGCAGCCGGCGCGCCAACTCCTCGGCCATTGCCGAGCTGCGATGCTTGCCTCCGGTGCAGCCAATGGCCAGCGTGGCGAACCGTTTGCCTTCAGTCACATAGCCCACTGAGACGACGTGCATGAGGTCCTGCATCGAGGTAAGGAACGCATCAGCACCGGGCTGCCCGAGCACGTAGTCCCTGACCGGCTTGCTGAGACCCGTCTGCGGCCGGAGCTCTGGAATCCAGTGCGGGTTCGGTAGAAAGCGCACGTCGAAAACCATGTCGGCGTCCACCGGAATGCCATATTTGAAACCGAACGACAGCAGCGTGACCCGCAGTTGATCATCAGAGCTGCCGCCGTACGCGTGAGCCACCCGGGACCCCAGCTGGTGAATGTTCAGCGAGGAGGTGTCGATCACTAGGTCGGCCGCTGCCCGTAGCGTCGCGAGCGTCTCACGTTCTCTGTGGATGCCATCCAGCAGCCGACCGTCACCCTGCAAAGGATGCGGGCGGCGTACGGACTCTTGGCGCCGAACGATGACGTCGTCGGCGGCCTCCAAAAACAAGATCTCGGGCAATGTGCCGATCACCGCCAGCTCGGTGAACATTGTCGGTAGCTGCTCGAAGAAACCGCGGGTGCGAACATCTAGTACGACCGCGAGCCGGGTCAGGTCGATTTCACGGGCCTGTCGGCAGACCTCGGGCAGCACGCTGGGAGGAAGGTTGTCCACCACGTACCAGCCAAGATCTTCCAGGCTGTGTGCCGCGGTGGAGCGCCCGGCGCCCGACATCCCGCTGACCACTACCAGACGGAGCGGCTTTGTCCGGCTCTCAGCATCGAGCTGTCCGTCGGGGCTTTGCTGATCGCTGTGCTGATCGAGGCTGTGCTGATCGAGGCTGTGCTGGTCGGAATTGGGCTGATCGGGATTGGGCTGATCCCGGGTGGGACGACCCCCCAGCGCCCCCCCGAGAGTTTCGCTCGTCACGAGGTCGATTATTCCCGGATTACTCAGGAAGGCGGAGCTCAAGGGCTATGCGCGCTGAGCTTGTCGAAGCGCAGCAACGATGCCCCCTTCGACGAGCGCCGTGCCGAGCTCGTGAAGGGCTCAGGGCGCATAATCAAGCACTTCACCGGTCGCCATGTCGATCGCCTCCGGCTGTGGTGCCTGTTGCAACGCCTCCTTGATCGCGACTGCGGTCTTGGTGCCGAATCCAGGTACCGCAGCAATCTCTTCCACGCTTGCGGCGCGCAGCTTTTTCAGCGAGCCAAAGTACTTGATCAACGCCCGGCGCCGTACCTCACCCAGACCTGGCACCTGGTCAAGCAGTGACTCGACCATCGACTTGCTGCGCCGCGACCGATGGTGAGTGATTGCGAAGCGGTGAGCCTCGTCCCGAAGTCGCTGCAGCAGGTACAGGCCCTCACTTGTCCGCGGCAGGATCACTGGCTCGTCGATGTCGGGCAGCCAAACTTCCTCCAAGCGTTTGGCAAGGCCGCATAGCGCTATGTCCTCGATGCCGAGCTCATGGAGAGCGTTCGCCGCCGCGGCTACCTGTGGCGGACCGCCGTCCACCACCACCAGGGACGGTGCGTACGCGAACTTGCGCGGCGCTCCGGTCGTCGGATCGACTAGCAGCGGTCCTTCGTCGCCCTCTGCGTCGGCGGCAAGCCCGTCACCCGCCTGCTTGGCCATGGCAGCACGATCATCGATCAAACGCCGGAACCGACGGGTGATCACCTCGTGCATGGCCGCGACGTCGTTTTGACCTTCGACTTGCCGGATGATGAATCGCCGATACTCGCTCTTGCGGGGCAGACCGTCTTCGAACACCACCATGGAACCGACAACTTCGGTGCCCTGCAGGTTGGAGATGTCGTAACACTCGATCCGCAGCGGTGCGTTGGGTAGCTCGAGCGCCTGCTGGATCTCTTCCAGCGCCCGGTTCCGGGTGGAAAGATCACCAGCACGGGTCGTCTTGTGCTTGATCAAGATTTCTTGAGCGTTACGGGCCACTGTCTCCATGAGTGCCCGCTTGTCACCACGTTGCGGCACCCGAATGGAGACGTGTGAGCCACGGCGCTCCTCAAGCATCTGAGTCAACGACTCGGCCGAGGACGGCATCACCGGTATCAAGATCTCCCGTGGCACAGCATCCCGGTCGTTGCTAGTGGGATCCGGCTCGGCGTACAGCTGGAGCAGGAACTGTTCGATCAGCTCCTCGGTTCCGCCATCGTCGAACCGATCGGCAACCCAGCCGCGCTCGCCACGGACGCGCCCGCCCCGTACGTGAAAGATCTGTACCGCAACCTCTAGCGGGTCATCAGCGATAGCGATGACATCGGCATCGGTGCCGTCTCGGAAGACCACGGCGTTTCGCTCCATGGCTCGTTGCAGCGCGCCGATGTCATCTCGCAGCCGAGCCGCCCGCTCGAACTCCAGCGCGTCACTGGCGGCGCGCATCTCGCGCTCCAGTTTCTTGATCATGGGACCGGCCTGGCCCGACATGAATTGACAGAAGTCTTCGACAATCGCGCGATGCTCCTCGGCAGTTACTCGTCCAACGCAGGGTGCGGAGCACTTTCCGATATAACCGAGCAGGCAGGGCCGACCAAGCTGCTTATGGTTCTTGAACACTCCCGGCCGGCATGATCGCATCGGAAAGACTCGGAGCAGCAAGTCGACCGTCTCGCGGATCGCCCAAGCGTGGGAATACGGGCCGAAGTAGCGAGTGCCCTTACGTTTCGCGCCCCGGCCGACCATGACTCGAGGAAACTCCTCGGACAAAGTGATTGCCAGCCAGGGATAGGACTTGTCATCGCGGTATTTGATGTTGAAGCGTGGGTCGAACTCCTTGATCCAGGAGTACTCCAACTGCAGTGCTTCGACCTCGTTTTGCACCACCGTCCAATCGACCTTGGTGGCGGTGTCGACCATCGATCGGGTACGGCCCATCAGAGAGGCCGGGTCGGAGAAGTAGGAGTTCAGCCGAGACCGAAGACTCTTGGCCTTACCGACATAGATCACCCGGCCTTGCGCATCGGAGAAGCGGTACACGCCAGGCTGGTCGGGAACCGATCCCGGCGCAGGTCGGTACGCCCGGGCGTGCCGAGACGAAACTGGAGGTACCACGCGCCCAGCGTATGAGGGACGGCGGACCTTCACTCAGTGATGTAGACCTTGTTTTGGAAGACCGTGGTCTTGGCCTCGGCAAGGCCCTTGGTGGCGGGCGGGTTGGTAACCGATCCATCCTCGATCGAGTATTCGCTGCCGTGACAGTCGCAGTGAATGATCCCGTTGTTAACCGAGGCCACCGGGCATCCCTGGTGAGTGCAGATCTTGCTGAACGCTTTGTATTCGCCCTTGTTCGGTTGTGTTACAACGTAGTCGGCGTCTTCCATGATGACGCCGCCGCCGACCGGCACTCTGGAGGTCGCGACGCTTGGACCGTCGGGCGCCTGTGCTGTCGAGCCGGACGGTTTGGGGGAAGTCGCGTCGGCGGTCGGCGACGGCGAAGCTGGCGGAGATGTCGTCGCTGCGTCTGGCGTAGCTGGCGGCGCACCGCTTTCGGCCTCCGCCGAGCAACTAGCCAATGTGGCGGCTCCGGCGCCGGTAAAGGCGAGTAATCCGGCGGCTCGAAGCACCGTCCGCCGCCGCACTGCGAGCGCCGGCCCGGCGAGGGCTGCCCCAGGGTCTGATCTTGTGATGGACGTTTCCTGGCGTAGCCCTTGATCGCCGAGCTCGGTCACAGAAAACCTCCAACCGTGAAGACGCTTTTCGAGCCCAGACGAGATAGAGGTGGTTTTGGTTCGATTTCTTTGGAGCTGCTCGCGCATCGCGCTTAGGATCCGCCGCCGTCGTCGTCTCTTGCAAAGGAAACTACGCCTCCGCTCGCTCCTCCTCCGTGCGGCGGCGCGCGATTCCTCGCAGCTGGAACAGCGGCGTGTTAGCTGGCAACAAGCGCTGGCTGTGTCGCCCTAATCGGGACGGCCTGCCCGTCAAGCAACGGTCGGAGGAATTCGCCGGTATAGGACTTGGGATTGGCGGCGATCTGCTCAGGCGTGCCCTCAGCGATCACCAAGCCGCCCCGCGATCCACCTTCCGGACCCATGTCGATCAACCAGTCGGCGGTCTTGATCACATCGAGGTTGTGCTCAATGACGACGACCGTGTTCCCCGCGTCAACCAAGCGCCCCAGGACGCCCAGCAGCTTGCGGATGTCTTCGAAGTGCAAGCCCGTTGTCGGCTCGTCGAGGACGTAGAGCGTGCGCCCGGTTGCACGCTTCTGCAGTTCGCTTGCCAACTTGACCCGCTGCGCTTCGCCTCCGGAGAGGGTCGGCGCGGGCTGGCCCAGTCGCACGTAGCCGAGTCCGACGTCGACCAAGGTGCTGAGGTGCCGCGCTATCGCCGGCAGTGGTGCGAAGAGCTCCAGTGCTTCCTCAATCGAGGACTGCAACACCTCCGAGATCGACCTGCCCTTGTAATGAACTTCCAGTGTCTCCCGGTTGTAGCGTGCTCCGTGGCATACCTCGCACTCCACGTACACATCGGGCAAGAAGTTCATCTCGATCTTGATGGTGCCGTCACCGGTGCAGTTCTCGCAGCGACCACCCTTAACGTTGAACGAGAACCGGCCTGGTTGATATCCCCTGACTTTGGCCTCCGGCGTCTCGGCGAAGAGCCGGCGGATGTGATCAAAAACTCCGGTGTAGGTGGCCGGGTTGGAGCGCGGCGTACGGCCAATCGGTGACTGATCAACATGGATGACCTTGTCGATCTGATCAGCTCCACTGATGGAGCGATGCCGACCTGGCACTTCACGGGCGTTGTAGATCCGCCTAGCAAGGGCGTTGTAGAGGATGTGGTTGACCAGGGTCGACTTGCCCGACCCTGAGACTCCGGTGACGGCGATGAGCTGGCCCAGCGGGAATGACACGGTGATGTTTCGCAGGTTGTGCTCGGCCGCTTTGTGTACGGTGATCTCCCGGCCCGGAATGCGCGGCCGCCGAGTGCTCGGCAGTGGGATGGAACGGCGCCGCGCCAGATAGGCGCCAGTCAACGACTCGCGATTGTTCAGCAGCTCTGCGACAGTTCCCGAATGCACCACTCGGCCGCCGTGCTCACCGGCACCCGGTCCGATGTCGACCGCCCAATCCGCGGCCTTGATCGTTTCCTCGTCGTGCTCAACGACGATCAAGGTATTGCCAAGATCGCGGAGTCTGAGCAGCGTCTCGATAAGCCGCCGGTTGTCGCGCTGGTGCAAGCCGATGCTGGGCTCGTCCAGCACATAGAGAACACCCACCAGTCCGGAGCCGATCTGGGTCGCGAGCCGGATTCGCTGCGCCTCTCCGCCGGAGAGGCTGCCGGTCGGACGGCTGAGCGATAGATAGTCCAGGCCGACATCGAGCAGGAATCTGAGCCGCTCGTTGATCTCTTTGAGCACCCGTTCGGCGATCTGTCGCTCCCGCTCACTGAGTTCGAGTCGGCCGAGGAATGCTGCCGCAGCATCGATCGACATAGCGGACAGTTCTGCGATGTTTTTGCCACCGATCGTCACAGCGAGCGAGGTGGGCTTCAACCGAGCGCCCTTGCAAACCCGGCACGGCACCTCACGCATATAGCCGGCGAACCGCTCGCGGGAGGTGTCACTCTCTGCCTCGGCGTGGCGCCGCTCGACGTAGGGGATGACCCCCTCGTATTTCGCGTTGTAGCTGCGCTCGCGACCGTATCGATTCCGGTAGCGCACATGTACCAGCCCCGGCACCCCCTCGAGCAATACCTTCTTTGCCGATGCCGGTAGCCGGCGCCATGGAACCGTGGTCGAGAAACCGGCGCTATCGGCGAGGGAGTCGATCAGCCGGCTGAAGTACTCAGCAACGTGCTGGGAGGACCACGGTGCGATCGCCCCCTCCGACAGACTCTTGTCCTCATCTGGAACTACCAGCTCCGGGTCGACCTCCATGCGGGTTCCCAGACCGGAGCAAGCCGGACAGGCACCCCACGGCCCATTGAAGGAGAACTGCCGAGGCTCGAGCTCGTCGATGGCGATGTCATGGTTGTTAGGACAGGCCATCTTTTCGGAGTAGGTGCGCTCCCGCTGCGGGTCATTCGGGTCGAGATCAACGAAGTCGATCGCGACGACACCCTGCGCCAGTCTTAGCGCGGTCTCCACCGAGTCCGTCAAGCGGTTCTTGACAGATGGCTTGACGGCAAGCCGGTCAACGATGACATCGATGGAGTGCTTGTACTTCTTGTCGAGGATCGGCGGGGCGGTGAGCTGGACGACGTCTCCGTCGACGCGAGCGCGGCTGAAGCCCTCCGAGGCAAGCTCCCGGAATACTTCGACGTACTCCCCCTTCCGGCCACGGATGACCGGTGCCAGCACCTGGAACCGGGTGCCCTCCTCCATCGCCATAAGCCGGTCGACGATCTGCTGCGGTGACTGCCGGCTGATCGGCTCACCACAGATCGGGCAATGCGGCCGCCCGGCGCGGGCATACAGTAACCGCAGGTAGTCGTAAACCTCGGTGATAGTGCCGACCGTTGAGCGCGGGTTACGGCTGGTCGATTTCTGATCAATGGAGACCGCGGGCGAGAGGCCCTCGATGAAGTCCACGTCGGGCTTGTCCATTTGACCCAGGAACTGGCGCGCGTACGCCGAGAGCGACTCGACGTAGCGCCGCTGGCCCTCGGCAAAGATGGTGTCGAAGGCCAAGCTCGACTTGCCTGATCCCGACAATCCGGTGAAGACGATGAGAGCATCCCTCGGCAGCTCGAGAGAGATGTTCTGCAGATTGTGCTCCCGCGCACCCCGGACGACGAGACGGTCAGTCACGGAGCACATCGTATGTGCCCGCGCTGACAGTAGACACCGAAAATGCACCTGCAAAATGTGGCTGCATTGAGGCTCCCCCCGAGCTTGGTCGAGCACTACGGTATGGGGCATGACTGCCGCCGCATCTCCCGCCACAACGCAGCTCGAGACGCTGCGCCAGCTGGTGAAGACCGCCACTCAGCGTTTGTTGGGCGACACGATCTTGGTTAACGACGATCAGTGGCGCGCTCCCAGCCGGCTCCCAGACTGGACCCGCGGTCATGTGGCCACTCACATTGCTCGTCAGGCCGATGGAATCTGCCGGCTGGCTCAGTGGGCACATACCGGCGAACGCCAGGCCATGTATCCCTCGCCTGAGCACCGTGCTCGTGAGATTGAGGCTGGTGCTGGGCGCTCTGGGTTGGACCTCCAGGTCGATCTCGATACCTCTGCTGGTCGTTTGAGTTCGGCATTCGAGGAGCTTGACGTGGCAGATGCCTGGGACGCTGTGGTTGAGATGACCGGTGGGCTGCGGGTGCCGGCGCGGCTGCTGCCATTAGCACGCCTTCTCGAGGTGGTGATTCATCACGTTGATCTTGACATTGGTTATGAGATCACCGATATCGATAATCAGACGGCAGAGTGGCTGCTCGAGTGGTGCGCATTCCGGCTGCGGGATCGGGAGAACTTCCCGAAGCTCCAGCTGACATCGGACTCCGGCTTCACTACTGCTGTGGGCAGCGCCGGTGATCCGGCTTCGGTGAGCGGCAGCAGCGTCAATCTACTTGGTTGGCTGCTCGGTCGGACAGATGCCTCCGCGATCACCGGTGGCGACGAGCTACGACTTCCACCTTTCTAATGCTCGGCATCAACCACGTCGAACCTGGCGGTCCGCCGCTGCTGTTGCGACTCTCCACCAGCGTCACTGTGACCAAGGTCAGTGTCGGACCCGTGGACAATAATGCTTATTTGCTGCAGCACCGTAGCGGTGGCAGCTTACTGATCGATGCAGCCAATGACGATGATCGACTGCTCAAGATCATCTCTGAGCAGCCGCTGGACGCCATCGTGACGACCCACCGGCATGCTGACCACTGGCAGGCGCTGCCATCGGTCGCCGCTGCCACCGGAGCCCAGCTGATCTGTGGGGAACCTGATCTTGAAGCAATCAGGATCGGCACCGAAGTCCGTGGCTTGAATGGGGTCTGGGACGGCGATCAGATTCAGCTGGGTGCGGAGTGGTTGGAGGTGATCGGCCTGGTCGGGCACACACCGGGATCGATCACTTTG
>DATFBI010000290.1:0-11300 GCA_035253925.1 Propionibacteriaceae bacterium | reverse complement strand
CAGTTCTCGCTGCCGGGAAGCCCGGCTTTGCGGTACGGCGAAGAGATTGGCATGGGGGAGGATCTCAGCCTTGATGGTCGAGAGGCGGTCCGAACGCCGATGCACTGGGACAGTACTGCGAATGGCGGCTTCAGTTCGGCGGCGCCGGAAGGGCTGTTCCGACCAGTCACTATGACAGGCGAGTTCGGCGCAAAGAAGGTCAACGTACGCGCCCAGCAGCAAGATCGGAATTCGTTGCTGCGCTGGTTCGAGAACCTCATTCACACACTGCGGACCGCACCGGAGATTGGCACCGGAACCTGTTCGGTGGTCGACGCCCCGCTGCCACGCTCTGTGCTGGCACACCGATTCGACGCGGCCGCCGGATCGATCTTGCTGCTGCACAACTTGGCTGACACCGCTGTGACCCTAACTATCGGTCCGCTGCCAGGCATGAACGGTGAGCCGTATGACCTCTTCGTCGATGGGCCTTACGCCGCACCGAACAAGAAACTGGCAGACCTTGCGCTGAACGGCTGGGGTTACCGGTGGATTCGGCTGTCACGAAGTGATCAAGGCTAGCCGGCAGGGCACGGGCATATTAGGAGGCGATGCCCGAATGGTGGGTGATCATGGACTGCGGAGGCAAGCCGGCCGGCCCGACCAGCGGAGGACGCCAGTCGGGCCTGGGAGACAGACCAACACCGGCTGCTAGTTCAACTACTTCTTGAAGGCGTCCTTTACCTTTTCGCCGGCCTGCTTCAGATCCCCCTTCGCCTCCTGAGCTCGGCCCTTGGCCTCCAAATCCCTATCGTCTGTGGCATCACCAGCAGTCGCCTTGGCCTTGCCCTTAAGTTCTTCCGCCTTGTTATCGGCCTTGTCGTCGATTCCCATCAGTGCCTCCTCAGCCATGTCCTGCTCGATGGCCAATCCACCGAGTTCATGTCTCGACTCACCACCCTTAATACCCTTCGCGCGGGGTGCTAACACGCCACCAAGAGGTCGGAGCCGCTGGCCGTTGACTGAGCCGGGCACAGAGAGCGTGCAGAAGTCCCCGACCGAGCGTCCGCGTAATAGTAAGTTGACCCGACGGGCAATGGAGGTTGACCAGGATCATGATCAAGAACCGGCCGACCAAGGCTTATTACCTCGACGATCATGATCATGGAATCTGAGGAGGGATAGGCGATCAACGGCGGCAAACGTAGCGCATTGTCGCGAAGACAACCCTCGCGCGGTCCGCCGGCCGGTCATGGCCGCCGCCTTCCCAACCCAAGCGCGTGGTTTTCCAGGGCCGGCATTGGGTAAGCGGACGGCATACGCAAAACTGCATGCGTAACAGCGTTCGATGCAAGGAGGACCAAAAAATATGTCCACGACTTCACGCGTGGCGGGAGCCGTCGCAGCCGGCTACGTGCTGGGACGGTTCAAGAAATTGAGAATGGCGGTGCTTGTTGCATCTGCTATGTCTAGCCCCAAGTTCCGCAACGCCGCCGCGGAGATGATTCAAAGCCGCATACCCGGCGGAGCCATTGTCGGCGGGCTGACAAAAGAGGTCGGGGGCAAGCTCGTCGATGTAGGAAAGACAGCTGCGACCTCAATCGTTGCCTCGCGCATCGACAGCCTCAGCCAAAACCTTGCCGAGCGAAGCGACAACCTCCGAAAAGGCACGCCAAGCGGGAAGGCACGTAAGTCGGAACCCGAGCAGCCCGAGGACGAGTCCGAAGAAGAAGAGGCTGAGGAGCCCGAGCAGCCCGAGGACGAGTACGAAGAAGAAGAAGAGGCTGAAGAACCCGAGCAGCCCGAGGACGAGTACGAAGAAGAAGAAGAAGAGGCTGAAGAACCAGAAGATCAGAGCGCCCAAGTGGAGGAGGAGGAATCCCCTGAAGAGGAGCCCGAAGAACCAGTAACCCGATCTCCTCGGCGTCGGCGGAGTGCCTCCCCAGCGGGTCGAAGGAGAGGCTGATATGGCAACCAGTACGCGCGGCAGCAGAGCCGAATCCGATACACGTGAGAGCGGCGCTGCCGAGTCCCTTGCCAGCCAGCTTGGGTTGAATCGGCTCGGCGAACAGCTGCAAGGCTTATTGTCGGCCATGGCTGAGCGTGGTGTCTCTGCGGTGACCGACCGACTCGATGGCACCGCAGGTAAAGCGGCCAAGAACATGGCCGGGGGCGACTCGGCGCCCAAGGCTGCGCTCAAGGCTGGAGTGCAGAGCGTTAAGGACACGGGGGCATCAGCGGTGTCCTCGGCTATGGACAAGGTTGGGGACGTGTTTAGCGGCGACTCGGATGAAAAGGGCAAAAAGGACAAGCAGTTCAAGTTCATCAACATCGTCGAAGAGCTTGACCTTCCTGTGCCACGCGCAGTGGCGTACCGGGCTTGGACTCAGTTTGAAGAGTTTCCGAGCTTCATGAAGAAGGTCGAGAATGTCGAGCAGCAGGAGGATGACACCGTCGAGTGGAAGGCACAGATCTTCTGGTCACATCGCTCTTGGACGGCGGAGATCATAGATCAGGTGCCGAATGAACGCGTCGTATGGCGCTCCAAGGGTGAAAAGGGCCATGTCGACGGCGCCATCACTTTCCACGAGCTGACGCCCGACCTAACGCGCATGCTCGTCAACCTCGAGTACTACCCTCAGGGACTCTTCGAGCGCACCGGCAACCTCTGGCGCGCCCAGGGCCGACGGGTGCGGTTGGAACTCAAGTTCTTTCGTCGTTACGTGACCAGCCACGTCCTGCTGCACCAAGACGAAGTGGAGGGCTGGTCCGGAGAGATTCACGACGGCGACGTAACCGAGCCGTCCTCTGACTCGAGTGAGCAAGAGTCCGAGCAGAAACCACCCCCCAGCTCGGCACCCGACGGTGAGTCGGAGGCGGGCTCTAAGCCATCGAGCAGAACCGCATCTAAAGGTGCTGCTAAGCAACCGGCTAGCGCAACATCGTCGAGCCGGCCTCGGCCCGCTGCGAAGAAGTCGACGCGCAGTGAGTCATCGTCCAGCCGGTCACGCACCACCGCAAAGAAGTCGTCCTCCGGTTCGGCAGCACCCAGCCGCGGTGGCAGCGCTCGGAAGACCACAAGCTCGTCTTCCCGAAGCAGGTCGTGATGACCCGTGGCAGAGGTTGACCTACAGAACTCGCATCAGAGGCAAAGCCCAGACGACTCGCAGCGGAGTGCGCAAGACACGCGGCAGAGGGCTCGGATTGGTGAGCTGGAAGAGACGATCGAGCGCTATCGACAGGCATCCGAGGATGCACTCCAGCAGCTCGATTGGTGCATCGGCTACATGCACGGCTGCGGAAAGAGAGGGATAGCGAGATCACTCGCAAGAAATCGTGCATACATACGCACACATTTGTTGAGGAAGGCCGAACAGCCAGTGCCTAGCCAAGAGTCTGACGAAAGGTAATTTGGATGACCGTTACGCAACGCGCACCAAACCGGTACCTAGAGCGCCCAGCTCCGAGCAGTCTCGCGGACGTCATTAACACCATCCTGGATAAGGGTTTGGTGATCGATATTTACGTCCGCGTCTCCCTTGTTGGCATTGAGCTCCTGACAATCGATGCCCGGATTGTCATTGCCAGCGTCGACACTTACTTGCGTTTCGCCGAAGCCGTGAACCGGCTTGATCTGACAGAGACCGAGACGCAAGGAATTCCGGAGCTGATGGAGGACATTACCGAGGCGGGCGCCAAGCGGAAGACTTCAGGCGCGATCGAATCCGTGAAGGACACGGTTGGGGGCCTGTTCAGCCGAGACGAGGAAGAGGAAGACGAGGACGAAGAAGACTACGAGGACCGGTCGGTACGGCGTGAGCGCCAGCCGGCACCAGCAAAGAAGAGGTCTCCAGACCAGTCTCGGGTAAGTACTGGCAATCGTGAATCCCGCGGGAGTCAGCGGTAAGCATGGCGCTCCACGTGTATGGAGTGGTTGCGGCGGCGACTTCACTGCCAGATGGTTTACGCGGTCGACACGAAGCTCTGCTACGGCTCGTTGTCCATGGTGATCTTGCCGCAGTCGTGAGCGAGATCGATGCCGATGCCCGGGTTCGGCGGGATGACCTGCTCGCGCATGCGCGCGTGCTGGAAACCCTTGTTGAGGGCTCAACCGTGCTACCTATACGGTTCGGCGTTATTGTCGGGAATGATGAAGAAGTGGCCCACAACATCCTCGAGGCTGGCGAGACTGGTTTGACGTCGCTGCTGAAATCGTTCGATGGCCTTGTGCAATTGACGGTGAAGGCCTATCACGAGGAGGACGAAGCGCTAAAGGAGCTGCTCCGCCAGCGTCCGGAGATTCGTAGTCTCCGCGAGGAGACTGCCAGCGGGGCTGCCTCCTATCAATCGCAAATCAGGTTGGGTGAGGCAATAGCCGTAGCGCTCGACGAACTCGCGAGTGCTGACGCTGCAATGCTGAATGAGGAGCTCAGTGGACTTGCCGAACGAATTATCTTGCAAGAGGTAAGCGGAAGGAACCAGGTCCTCGATGCGGCGCTGTTGGTCAAACGAGCGGATCGTGTGAGGACCGATGAAGGCGTGGCACAGCTCAGCAGAACACTGCCGGATCGGCTGCGGCTCCGCTACATCGGACCCCAACCCCCCTACGCATTCGTTGACACCGAGCTGGCAGGTGAGCCGGTATGGGCTTGATCACCGGTATTCTCACCTTGCCGCTCGCCCCGGTCAGGGGCGTTGCTTGGATTGCCGAGCAAGTTAGGCAGGAAGCTGAACGCCAGTGGCTGGATCCAGCGGCGTTGCAGGAGGCTCTTGACGATGTCCAGGCTCGGAGAGAAGCCGGTCTCATCGATGACGATGAAGCTGATCGCCTCGAAGAGGAGCTGGTCGAGAGGCTCCTGGAGTCTAAACAACGATACGGTTCGGGTGATTTGACATGACACAGGACCAGCAGGGCGGTGTTCAGCTCGCTCAACAGGCGATGAATACGCTTGCCGAACTTGTCGGGTGTCCCGCGGAAGGGATTACCGGGATTCGACGCAATGACGATGGCTGGGTTGTCGAGGTTGAGGTGCTCGAGGTGGAACGCGTTCCAGAAACCAGCGACGTGCTTGCCAGCTATGAGGTTGAGATCGATCAAGACGGGGAGATCGTAGAGTTCCGCCGGCTTCGGCGCTATCTGCGCACGCAAACCGAAGGAGTCTAGGGTGAGCAGCGACGGGAGTGGGCTACAGCGAAACCCAGTAGGTCGCGGGACTCCTGACTATCTCCAGACCCATCCGCGCAGCGACAGTCTCGCAGACGTCTTGGAACGGGTTCTGGACAAAGGGATCGTTATCGTCGGCGATATCCAGATCCGCCTTCTCGACATCGAATTGCTGACGATCAAGCTCCGCCTCATGGTGGCATCGGTGGACAAGGCTCGCGAGATGGGCATCAACTGGTGGGAAAGCGATGAGTACATCACCCGCTTGGAGGAACCCAGCGACAAGGATGAGTTGACTGAGCTGAACCGCCGGTTGCAGGCACTGGAGGACCGGGTCAACGAGACGCCCCAGATTGAGTCCACTCGAACTCCCAGAGAAACCCAGAGAGACACCACGAGAGAAAAGGAAGCAAGAGGGCGGTCCTAATGGACGAGACGATCGTCCACGCGTACGGGATCGTCGCGGCAAATGAACCTCTCAGCCAATCTCCTCCGGGCATCGCCGATACGCCGGTGTGGGTCCATAGCGTCGAGAACTTGGGAGCGATCGTTGGTCTGCTTCCTGTGGACGGGTTTGGCGTTGCCGACTGGGAGCGGAACGCCGCCAATGTGAGATGGCTGGGTGAGGTCGCACGACGGCACAACGAGGTGTTGCAGTACGCGGCTGCCAGGGGTGATGTCGTGCCACTTCGCCTGCCGTCGCTCTACATGAGCCTTGAATCCCTGGCAGACACGCTACGAACGACCAGTGATCGTCTAGAGCAAGCCTTACGCCGTATCCAAGGAAAACTGGAGTGGTCGGTCAAGGTGTACAGAAGCGCCAAGGAAGAAGATCGGCCGGCGAGCGCCGAACCAGTCTCTGGCCGCGACTATCTGCTAGCGAGGTCCCGGAACCTGAGCGCGCGTAGCGCGGCGCGCGAACAACTCGCCGAGCAGGTAAGGCAGATACATGAAGCCCTTGGCCAATTCAGTGCCGAGCAGGTCCGAAACCAGCCTCAAGATGCTGCGCTCTCCGGCCGCCGGGAACAAATGCTGCTGAACGGCGCCTATCTCGTTAGCCGTGGCGATGAGCGGCAATTCAAGAAGCTGGTGGCTGAGGTTGCCGACAGCCCCTTGGGAGCAGGGCTGTTGGTCGAGCTGACTGGCCCATGGCCGGCGTACAACTTCACCGGCGATGTTGACGCAGACACCCGGCAGGTCATCGGATGAGCGATGACCTGGAGAGGTGGTCGAACGAGGACGTTGCCTTGGTTGATCTCCTTGATCGCGTGATAGGCGGCGGTGTGGTGATCACCGGGGAAGTGGTCATAGGAATTGCCGGTGTTGATCTTGTCTATCTCGGCCTTCAGCTGGTGCTCGCGCCCGCCCACGAGGTGGAGCAACACGTCGCTCTCGGGAGGCGTTCAGCGTGATGCTGCTGTACGCCGTCGTACCCGGCGACGCAACCGCTCCGGACCGACAAGGTCTGACCGGCCACCGATTGGAGATGATCCGCTCAGCGCTTGCTGCCATAATCGTTGAGGAGTGCACCGGTGACTTCCGTGCCACCAAAGAAAACTCGCTTGCGTTCGCGGAGATCATTTGCAGCCTGAAAGCCATTGCTCCCATGCTGCCAATACGTTTTCCCACGATGCTGGCCACGCGATCAGCAGTTTTAGCGCAGCTTCAAGCCAACGAAACAGCGTGGCACAACAGGCTCACCGAACTACAGGGCTTGTCTGAGGTGGTCATCCGCGCGCAATGGCCGGAGCCAGAGCCGGAACGCATCGATGCCTCCTCCATTACAACCGGTACCAGCTATCTGCTGAGTCGGGCGGCAGCGCTGCAGCGACGAGACGCTTCTGTTGCCGAAATCAGCGAGCTGGTCCGCGAGTGGGCTCGCGAGATCAAAGTGCTGCCTTCACAGCAAGGGATCCGAATTGCCTGCCTGGTAGCCAACGACGACATACCGGAGCTGAAAGAGGCAGTACTCGGCTGGCAGCAAGCAGGCGATAACAGACAAGTAGTGGTGAATGGTCCGTGGCCGCCCTTCAGTTTCGTAGTCGACCAGGAAGCCGTGGGCGCATGACCTTCTTTGACGAAAACCCATCTCCGCTCGATCGAATCGCGGAGGACAGTCTCAATTCCCTCAGCGGCAGGGTCCATGCAGATCCAGAAACAGTTGAGCGTGGTCTCGTGCAGCTGGTACTGACCCTGGTTGAGCTGCTTCGTCAGCTGATGGAAAGACAAGCCGTACGTCGGCTTGATGCGGGCGCCATGACCCCCGAAGAGACCGAACGCGTCGGGGAAACGCTCATGCTGCTCGAAAAACGTATGGATGAGCTTCGCGATTACTTCGGGCTCACGCCAGAAGATCTGAATCTGGATCTCGGTCCGCTCGGCAGATTGTTGTAGCAGCTAACTGGGTATAAATCATGACGCAGCTGTCGCATAGGGCGACCAGTTGAGCTAGGAGGATACATGGAGATCATCGGAGTGATTGTCGCGGGCATCATCATTGGCCTGCTCGGCAAATTTGTTGCTCCGAGTAGTCGGGACAACATCCCGCTGTGGCTCACCATCCTGTGTGGCATAGCCGGTGTCATCATCGGCTGGTACATCTATACAGCGTTGGGTGGCGACGGCAGCCCTGGAATCGATTGGGTTCGCTGGCTCATTGCGATTGCCGTCGCTGCGGTGTTGGTGGTCATCGCTTCTACGGTGACTGCAAGGTCCAAGACTGGTAGGAAGTTGCGCGCCTAGTGGCGTAGCTCCTACGCAGACGCCGGCCAGCAGCGGCTGCACCGCAGGCGTTGCTGGCCGCTGACTGAGCCTCAGCCAGCGGCTTGACCGGCGGAAGATGGCTAAGGGTAGAACAACCAAACCTAGGGTTAAGGAGTCAAGCGTGCGAGTCAAGAAGCGCGTCAAGCGAGGCGTCAAGAAGGGAATGAAAAGGGTCAAATCGGCACCACCCGAAACCTACATCGGCGGCGCCGGCCTGGTAGTAGGGACTGCCGCGGTGCTGCTCCTGGCTACCACCAAGCGGGGCCAAGAGCTACTCGCTCGCACCGCTCAGCTAGTCCTCGAGCCATCGGCGGAGGAGGAAGAGGGCCAGGAGTCCGACGTACAGGAGGACGTGCAGAAGGAACCGGCCGAAGACGCCGAGGCCGAGGAAGAAGTTGAAGAGGATACCGACGGTGATAAGGAGTCCGAGGTCAGAGACCTGAAGCCTCGCGAACAGCGACCGCGCACTCTCAGGAAGAGGCCCGCGCCGCAGAAAGCTAGCACTGCGTAGCGTTCCATAGTGCAATTCCCCGCTGAAGCAAATGAAACGGCTGGGGAATAGGAACATAAGAAGGCCTGGTGCATAAACTGCACCAGGCCTTGCTGCTTTTCTTTCGCAGGCACTATCCAAGTGGTCGCGAATGCCTGTTCGATGGCCAGAGCCAATCAGTGCCAAAATGTTTCTGAAGTTGATCCATCGGATATGCATGCAGTAGCAGCGCCGTCCGTTAGTCGCTGAAAGGTCTAGGGAAAGGAGCCAAAGTGCGAGGCAATCGGGGGGGATCCATTCCAAGAACAACGAGGGATCCAGGATCCATGCCTGCTTATGGGGACGATTCTCCAAGTTGTAATGGCTGCGGGGTCGACATCCCGCCGGCGGCCATTGCTGGGCCAGACGGGACCATAGTTCTGACCGTAGAGGAGTACCTGCATCTGTTGCATCTTGCCGGCTACGGCCTATTCTGCGAGGTCTGCCTAGACGGTCGAGAAGTGGAGTGGGAGCTGACTCCTAGGCAATCCGATCATCAGCTGGAGCGGGTTGCCGCGTAGCTAACGCAGCTCCCGAGCGTCATGCCCGCCGGGCCAACCAAGATGCCAGTCAGTTTTGGCGTGCTCTGATCCGGGTAGGAAACCAGGATCAACCGCAACGGCGTAGGTAGACAAGGATGACTCCGCTAATCAGAGTCACGTAGTCACGGAGGATGTCATGACGACAAAGATTGAGAAATCTGTACTGGTAACTGTTCCGGTAAGCACTGCATACAACCAATGGACACAGTTTGAGGACTTTCCGCAGTTCATGGCCGGTGTGGAGAGCGTAAAGCAGCTTAGTGATGACCGTCTGGAGTGGATCGCCGAGATCGCCGGCGTACGCCGCCAATGGCAAGCCAAGATCCTGGAACAGGTTCCCGACCAAAAGGTTGCATGGGCGGCCACCGAAGGAGCCACGAATGCCGGTGCTGTCACATTCGAAGACATCGGCGGTGGGCAGACCCGAGTCAATCTCACGCTGGAGTATGAGCCTGAGGGTCTACTCGAGAACGTAGGCGACAAGCTCAACATCGTGGAAAACCAGGCAGAGGGCGATCTCGAGCGGTTCAAGGAGTTCATTGAGTCAGAACGCTCAGAGACTGGAGCATGGCGTGGATCGGTCAATGAGGGCGGCGATGTCGGCACGCCGGATGTCGATGACGCGGCTGTCTCGCGCGGCGACAGCGGTAAGGCGGAGTGATAGGCAGCAAAGATTGTTGCCGCGTGGACTGCAGCTGATGCAGTGAGCAGCATCCATGTACAGTCCGCCAGATGAGCTTCGAATCTGAGTGGGGGTAAGGCGTTTCCTCTGCTTTCCCATGCTGCTGGGTGACGGAATCACGAGAAGCTGGTCAGGCTGGCCGTAAGGCTGCAAAGGTTCACTCGGCGGCTTCGGGGTAACTGACCAAGCACGACAAATATCAAGGAGGAAATATGAGCCAGCCCCCGCAGCAGCAAGATGTGCCGGGCGTTCAGTCCAAGATGACTCCGGTACCGGACTGCGGCGAAGAGAGCTACCAGGGGAGCGGAAAGCTTACAGACAAGGTCGCGGTGGTCACTGGGGGCGACTCAGGGATAGGACGAGCAGTCGCGATCGCATACGCGCGAGAGGGTGCCGACGTACTGATTTCCTATCTTAGTGAGGATTCCGACGCCAAGGACACGGCGGGTTGGGTCGAGAAGGCAGGGCGACGCGCCGTGCTGGCAAAGGGTGACATCGCCGATCCACAGCACTGTCGGGACATCATTCAAACCGCGGTCGATGAGCTTGGCGGGGTGGACATCCTGGTCAGCAACGCCGCCTACCAGATGACACACGAGACGCTGGAGGAGATCTCCGACGACGAGTGGGACTACACCTTCGATACCAACATCGGCGCCATGTTCCGTCTGGTTAAGGCCGCGATTCCGCACATGAAGCCCGGCTCGTCCATCATTGGCAGTTCATCGGTGAACTCCGACATGCCGTCGCCACAGCTCGCTCCGTACGCCGCCACCAAAGCCGCCATCGCCAACTTCTGCGCCAGCTTGGCACAGATGCTTGGCCAGAAGGGCATTCGAGTCAACAGCGTCGCGCCTGGTCCGATCTGGACCCCGCTGATTCCCTCCACGATGCCAGAAGAAAAGGTGGAACAGTTTGGCGAGAACACGCCTCTCGGCCGGGCAGGTCAGCCTAAAGAACTTGCCCCGGTCTATGTGCTGCTCGCCTCAGATGACGGCAGCTACATATCGGGCGCTCGAGTTGCTGTGACTGGCGGTCGGCCGGTCCTGTGAGCTCTTGGCAACTCTGAGCTCAGGGCGACTCTGAGGTCAGAGGGGCAACTCTCTCGGAAAGTGGTCAGAGCCGACAGCCCTTGCTCGATTCAGCGTTGTCGGATTTTGACCACTTTCTGCCAGAGGGAGGAGTCCACCTCCTGCCGGAGGAACAGTACTGACGGGCGAAGGCGAGGCGAGTCGTAAGGAAGGTGAGTGGGTGATGTTGCCTCGTGAGGTAGACGCGGTGGTCATCGGTGCTGGGCCCAACGGCTTGGTGGCGGCCAACCGACTCGCTGATGCCGGCTGGGAAACCTTGCTGCTGGAAGCGCAACCCGAGGTTGGCGGGGCGGTACGCAGCGATCGGGAACTTCATCCAGATTTCATCTCCGACACTTTCAGCGCCTTCTACCCGCTGGGGTGCGCCTCCCGGGTAATCAAGGGCCTACATCTGGAGGAGTACGGCCTACGTTGGCGGCACGCTCCGGCAGTACTCGGGCATCCCCGTGGCGATGGCTCGTGGATCATGCTGCACCGTGATCTTGATATCACCGCCAAACTGCTGGACGAGGAACATCCGGGGGATGGCGCGGCTTGGCGCGCCCTTGTT
>DATFBI010000289.1:0-7676 GCA_035253925.1 Propionibacteriaceae bacterium | reverse complement strand
GCATGTTCCATGGCGTCGACGAGCGGGTACCAACCGATTCGCTGGAGTTCGGCGCGCGGGTACTGGACCGGTTTCTGGACAGGGCGTGAGCGTCGGGTCGTCCCGCCAAAGGGCCAAGCCTGAACGCCCGAGCAAGGCACCCGCAGGGCCCACTATGCTGGCCGCCTATGGCCGTGGGACGTGTCGAGTACCAGGTGGAGCGAGTCCGATTAGGCCGCCACCTTTCACGAAACGCCGTTCGCCAATTGCTGGCTGACCATGCCGAGTACGGCGGCTGGGAACTCGCTCGGCTGCGTCGCTACCGCGATGGCACCCGCGACGCATGGATCCGTCGCAAGATCATTCGGGTACGCAGCAGTCGCTCATAACGGCCCTCCTGGCTGTCGCGGCATCACGTCCGGGCAGCGTTTGGTCCGCCAGAGACATCATCGAGCGCCGCGGCGATCTCCGCGGGCAGAGTCTGGTTTTCCACAGCGAGCGCCGGGGCCAGCTGACCAGCCGTCCTAGCGCCGAGCAGGGGAGCGGTGACTCCCGGCGCCTCGCGCACCCAAAGCAATGCGACCTGCAGTGGAGTGAGATCGAGTCCCTCGGCGGCTCTCACCACGGCCTCCACAACGCCACGGCTGCGCGGTTCGAGATACGGCTCAACGAACCACGCGAAATGATCGGTTGCTGCCCGAGACCCGCGAGGCGTGCCATTTCGATACTGCCCGGTCAGCACCCCACGGCCCAGCGGCGACCACGGGAAGAACCCCATGCCGAAGGCCCGAACAGCTGGAAGCACCTCCACCTCCGCCCGACGAGCCAGCAAGGAGTACTCCACCTGAGCACTGATCAGTGGGGTACGGCCGGGAAAAGCTCGCTGCCAGGTGGCCGCCTGTGCGGTTTGCCAGCCGACAAAGTTTGAGACCCCGGCGTAGCGCACCCTTCCGGTCGAAACGGCATGATCAATGGCTTGCAGCGACTCCTCCAAGGGTGCCTCGCCCCAGGCGTGAATCTGCCAGAGATCGATGTAGTCGCTCTGCAGCCGTCGCAGTGAACCGTCAAGATCACGAAGCAGGGCGCGCCGGGAAGTGTCGACAATACGTTTGCCGTTCCTGATCACGAATCCGGCTTTCGTCGCTATCACGACCTCGTCCCGGTTTCCGAGGTCCCGTACCACTCGGCCGACAATCCGCTCGGCGTCACCCGCTGCGTACGCGGCTGCCGTGTCGATCAACGTGCCGCCGGCCTCGCAGAACATCTCGAGCAGCGCATGGGCGTTCTCCGCCGACGTGTCGCGGCCCCAGGTCATAGTGCCAAGCCCGAGCCGCGACACCCGCAGCCCGCTGCACCCGACCTGCCGAGTTTCCATGGGGAGACCCTAACGGCCTATCGGATCGCGCGCCGCCGTGCTGAGCAAGGCTGGCACACCCGGCACTAGCGTGTCTGCCATGCGTCTTGGGCTCAATCTCGGCTATCTGATCGGATCGGATGACCCGCATGGACAGCTGCGACTGACACAACATGCTGAGACGCTTGGTTTTGCCGTGGTCTGGGCGGCCGAGGCGTACGGGTCTGACAGTCCCACCCTTCTCGCCTGGCTTGCTGGTCAAACCTCCACCATTGATCTTGGGTCCGCGGTCATGCAGATCCCAGCTCGAACCCCCGCGATGACGGCGATGACCGCCGCCAGTCTCGACGTGCTGAGTGGCGGCCGGTTCCGGCTTGGCCTGGGCGTCTCAGGGCCGCAGGTATCCGAAGGTTGGCATGGCGTACGGTTCGACAAGCCGCTGAGCCGGACTCGGGAGTACCTCGCGGTGATCAATACCGCCTTGTCCCGTTCCACCCTGACTTTCCGCGGCGAGCACTACCAGGTGCCCCTGGCTGATGGCGCCGGCAAGTCGCTCAAGCTCACCATCGCGCCGATCAGTGCACACATTCCGATCTATCTAGCGGCAGTGGGGCCGAAGAATCTCGAACTTGCCGGGGAACTGGCAGACGGCTGGCTTGCCATCTTCTACGCTCCCGACTTCGCGCCGGAGCAGTTGAACCGAGTGCGGTCCGGCCGGAATCGCGTCGGCAAGACACTCGATAGCTTTGATGTGGTGCCAAGCGTGCCGCTGGTGGTAGGCGCGGATCCGCGCAACTGCGCCGATGAGGTCCGGGCGTACGCGGCACTGTATCTGGGGGGCATGGGCAGCCGGGAGCAGAACTTCTACAACGCGCTTGCGGTCCGAATGGGTTTTGGTGAGACCGCGGCTATGGTGCAAGAGCTCTTCTTGAGTCGGCGGCATCGAGACGCCATGGCAGCTGTACCCTTCGACTTCATCGATCAGACGTCGTTGCTCGGGGATCGGGATCGAATCGCCGATAGGTTTCAGCTGCTGGCCGCCTCCGGCGTGACGACGTGTTCGTTGGTGCCCTATGGCGACTCCATCGAAGAGAAGCTCAATGCACTCGCAGTTGCCGCAGAAGCGTTGGAGCGCTCCGGAGTCGGCACCTAATTGGTCACCTGGGAGAAATCAGCCGGGCTCGCCGACACTGCTGGGCGGCAATGGGCTCAGTACGCCAGTGAGCAACAAGATGACAACCAATACCGCCAGCGCGATGCGGTAGATCACGAACGGCATGAAGTTGTGCGTGCTGACATAGCGCAGCAACCAAGCGATCACCGCGTAGCCAATGGCAAAAGAAACTGCGGTGGCCAGCGCGATCGGACCCCAGGCGGGTGGCACCGGATCAGAGGAGATGTCTGCCAGCTTGAAGAAACCTGAGCCGACTACGGCTGGTATAGCGAGAAGAAAGGAATACTTGGCGGCTGCCACACGCTGGTAACCCAGCGCCAGCCCACCCGCGATCGTTGCGCCAGACCGGGAAACCCCAGGAATGAGCGCTAGCGACTGCACCAACCCGAGAGACAGGCCGTGCCGCCATGTCATCGACTCCAGCGGCCGAGCATTCGCCGCCAACCGATCAACAACGCCGATGATGATGCCGAATCCGGCGAGCATCGCAGCCGTCGTCCAAAGATTCCGCAGCCCGTGATCAATCGCATCTTGAAACACCAGTCCCAGTACCACGATGGGGATTGAGCCAATGATCACCAGCCAGCCGAGCCGGGCCTCCGGGTCGTTGCGTGGCAGCTTGCCGATCATGGCGAGCGTCCAGTTCTTGATGATCAGCCAAATGTCCTTGCGGAAGTAGATGATTACCGCGCTCTCGGTGCCCAGCTGGGTGATCGCAGTGAAGGCCGAGCCGGGATCCTGACCGCCGAAGAACTGTCCGACGATCGCCTGATGAGCGCTGGAGGAAATTGGCAGGAACTCTGTCAGGCCCTGCACTATGCCAAGCACTAGTGCTTCCAGCCAGCCCATCGAATACTGCTCCTGCCGCCCTTGCGAATCACATGCCACGCTTGCGCGGGGCACCCGGTCCACCGTAGGGGCTCGAAATGACAACTGCGTGGCTACCCTGGTGCCGATGCCGTGATCCACGCCACATCCCTGCAATGTGCACCGCGCGTGTAGAACTGATGAGGTGACGATCCATCACAGCCACCCGTTTGCGGTGAGCGAGCAGGACCGAAATCCGCTGCGGCGATTTCGCGGCCGGATGGCCTCACCGGTCAGCATCTGGGCGGCGGCCGCCAACGACACCCGCGCCGGATGGACGCTTTCCTCATTCCTGGTGGCCGATGGCGATCCAGCTGAAGTGATCGGGCTGATCGATGAGGAGTCTCCGCTGGCCGACCTGCTCGGCGACGTCGCAACGGTGACGATCAACCTACTGGGATGGGGTCAGCGCGCCTTGGCAGACGCCTTCGCGGGGATAGCGCCAGCTCCTGGCGGCCCTTTCGGCCTCGCCGCCTGGCAGGACACCGACTGGGGGCCGGTGCTCGAAGGCTCGCTTGGCTGGATCGGCGCGCGAGTGAAGCCGGATCCTGATCACGCTGGTTGGGGTTTGCTGCTCCGTGCCGTGGTGGAACGGGTTGAGATCCCATCCGATGCCGCCGACGATCTGCTGTGTTACGTACGCGGCCGGTACCGCTCGCTGCCGCTGTAGCGTCGCCGATCCGCGCTGCGAGCGTCGGAAATTGCGCACCCGACGATCAGAGGAGCGATGAGTGGACGTGCTTTTCGTCCGCGAAGAGTGACGACGACGTCGGATTCTCAACGCGCGATGCGCGAGCAGCCACAATGTAGCCTCGGCGCCATGACGACGGTCCTGCTGATCCGCCACGGCCGAACCTCGGCGAACACCGCGGGAGTTCTGGTGGGCCGGACATCGGGAGTTGAGCTCGACGACACTGGGGTCCAGCAGGTTGCCGAGCTCGGCATCCGACTCTCAGGCGTACCACTGCGGACCGTCGTCACTTCGCCGCTCCGCCGGTGCAGGCAGACGGCGCAGGCGGTGCTCGCGGCCCAGTCCGACGGTTGCGCGCTGGCTGTCGAACAGGGCTTTGTGGAATGCGCGTACGGCGAATGGACCGGTAGGCCGCTGCGAGAACTCAGCAAAGACAAACTGTGGAACGCCGTGCAACATCAGCCTTCGGCCGTCCGGTTTCCGGGCGGGGAATCAATGTCGGAGATGTCGGCCCGAGCAATTAGCGCGGTACGCGGCTGGGACGTCCGCATTGCAGCTGAACACGGCCCTCATGCCGTCTGGGCCGCAGTGTCCCACGGCGACATCATTAAGGCCATCTTGGCTGACGCACTTGGCATGCACCTGGACAGCTTCCAGCGAATTGTCGTCGATCCGGCTTCTATCTCGATCGTCCGCTACACCGCAGCACGCCCGTACTTAATCACCGCCAATTCCACAACAGTCGATCTCGCCGCCTTCTTGTCTCCACCAAAAAGAGCGCGCAGTCGCCGCTCCAAACCGCCCGATGACGCGGCGGTAGGAGGCGGTCTGGGTGCTACAGAGCAATTGAGCAACTGACTTACCCTGTAACCCATGGCGATTCTGGTGCACCGCTATGACGCGCCCGATCGGTTCGTGGCAGGCACAGTTGGTCAGCCTGGCGAACGCACGTTCTTCCTGCAGGCACGGGAGGGCAATCGCATTACCAGCGTGGTGTGCGAGAAGCAGCAAGTTTCCGTCCTGGCTGAACACCTAGACCGGGTACTCGACGAGGTGCAAAGACGGAGCGCAGGGCGGGTAGACGTTCCGCCCGCATCCTCGACAGCGCGGGACACTGGTCCCTTGGACGCGCCGATCAACGAGGAGTTCCGGGTCGGCACTATGACGATTGCCTGGGATCCCAGCATCGACCGAATCGTCATTGAGTTGTTCTCCAATGTCGATGTCGAAGAGGAAGAACAGGCAGAGGGAGTATCAAGTCCGACCGCCGAAGAGCCCGACGAGATCGAGGCTGACGAAGTCTTCGTAGTCAAGATCACCGCCTCGTATGCCCGGGACTTTGTTGCCCGAGCTCAAGCCCTCGTCGCTGCGGGCCGACCATCCTGTCCGTTCTGCCTGCAGCCAATCGACCCGCAGGGGCACGTCTGCCCGAGGGCCAACGGCTACCGCCGGCCACTATTCGACTGATTTTGCGGTGTCCACCGATGATCTTGCCCGGCTGACCGAGGATGCCGATGCTCGGCCGCCTCATCCTGCCCCACCCCATCCGGCCCTTACAGCCGAGCTGAGGCCGGCGGAGCTGCGGATCACCGGTCGGCTGCTGCATGCCTCCAACGCCAGCTTCCTGGCTGAGCTGCAGACCGACGGCACGCCTATCGCGTGTGTTTACAAGCCGCTACAGGGGGAACGGCCACTTTGGGACTTCCCGCACCGCACCCTCGGACTTCGAGAAGTCGCGGCGTACCAGGTCTCCCGCATTGGCGGCTTCGACTGCGTGCCTGTCACCGTGCTCGCTGACGGACCGTTCGGGCTCGGCTCGCTTCAGGTCTGGGTGGATGCCGACGAGGCTGCCACTAACCAGCTTGTTGATCTTGTTCCGAGCTCCGCCATACCTAAGCAGGGCTGGTTCGCCTCGGTGGAAGGGTTCGATGGAGATGATCGCCCGGTATCGGTGATCCATGCCGATGTCGCAGACCTGAGGCTGTTGGCCGTTTTCGATGTTTTGATCAACAATGCCGACCGCAAGGGCGGCCACATCCTCGGTAGCGCTGGCCGGGTGTTCGGAGTTGATCATGGAGTGAGCTTCCACACTGATCACAAGCTGCGGACCCTGTTATGGGGTTGGGCGGGCTGTGAGCTGAACGGGCGGGAGCTGGCAGCGGTCCGCAAGGCTCGCGACGAGGCGCCAGAGCAGCTGGACTCACTGCTTAGTGATCGGGAGATAACGGCCCTGGTACGCCGCGCCGACCTGCTGCTCAGCCGACGGCGGATGCCGCGGCCCCGCGGGGAGTGGCCCTCGATTCCATGGCCACCGTTCTAGGGCCAGCGCCGGACCGCACCCGGATAGTGTGACGGCATGCAGGCTTGGAGCTCCCGTTCGGTGCCTCGGCTTCCGCCATCACCGGCGCCCCATCTGCTGCAAGCGTTCGACACGGCCGCCCAACAACTGGTCCCCATTGGCCCGAGCAGCGGAACCGCGCGCATGTACGTCTGCGGCATTACTCCGTACGACGCAACTCATATCGGCCACGCCAACACCTACATAGCATTCGATCTGCTGACCCGCGTCTGGCGGGATCGCGGCCTTGAGGTGAATTGCGTCCAGAACGTCACAGATATCGACGACCCGCTCCTAGAACGCGCAGCCGACCTCGGCATCGAATGGGCTGCTTTGGCCGAGCAGCAGACGCAGCTGTTCGCCGAGGACATGGCGGCGCTTAATGTCCTGCCGCCGCGCCACTACGTCGGCGCCGTGGAGTCGATGCCGTTGATAGTGGGCTTGATCGAGCAACTACAGAGCCGTCAGGCCGTCTATCCGGTGGATGACAGGGAGTTCGAAGACCTGTACTTCGCACAGGCGAGTGACTCAGGTTTCGGCTCGCTTTCCCACCTCTCCGAGCAGGATGCGATTGCGCTCTTCGCAGAACGCGGTGGTGATCCGGATCGGCGCGGCAAGAAGGCTCCGCTGGATTGCCTGGTCTGGCGCCATGCCCGTGATGGGGAACCGAGTTGGCCGTCAGTGCTGGGTGCCGGTCGGCCTGGTTGGCACATCGAGTGCACCGCTATTGCCCTTGATCGACTTGGCGCCGACTTCGACGTACAGGCGGGGGGCAGCGACCTGATCTTCCCTCACCATGAGATGTGTGCCGCACAGGGCCGAGTGGCGACTGACCAGCCGTTCGCTCAGGCGTACCTGCACAGCGGAATGGTTGGCCTCAATGGCGAAAAGATGTCGAAGTCCAAGGGCAACCTAGTCTTCGTCTCAACACTGCGAGCCTCAGGTGTTGAGCCAATGGCCATCCGGCTGGCATTGCTCGCGCACCACTATCGCGACGATTGGGAGTGGAGTGATGACCTGCTTATTTCCGCCCAGCGCCGCTTGAACCGGTGGCGAGAGGCGGTTCGGCTGCCGGCCGGCCTGAACGCCGACGAGGTACTGGTCCAGCTACGTGCCGCTCTAGCGCAAGATCTTGACGCGCCTTCCGCACTGGCAGCAGTGGATGCCTGGGCCGGTGGCTCAATGGCGATTGACAGCGACGACGCCGAAGCCCCGGTACTGGTGGCTCGCGCCTGCGAGGCCCTCCTCGGCGTGACGCTCTAGATCACCGACT
>DATFBI010000288.1:0-8336 GCA_035253925.1 Propionibacteriaceae bacterium | reverse complement strand
GACGCGCAGATGCGCACAAACCTCAAGCGCGCGCCGATGCAGCGGCGTGGGGACATCGTCGAGAAGTCGCCGCACGAGTTCTTGGATGATGTCGGGATGGTTGACCGTAAACGTTCGGGCTGCAGCCGGTAAAGGTCGGTGAGCAGCGACAACGCGAGCGGGTTGCCGTGAGTGAAGCCGAGCACTTCGGCCTGCTCCAGTTCCGGGACCCCGCGACTGGTTAGGTAAGCGCGGCTTTCCTCGGGCCGGAAGTTGCGAAGCGGCAGCACCTGGAGCACGGCCGACCATCCGGGATCGGTACGCCATTCCACGCTCGGCAGGTGTCTGCTTGCGATCATGATGAGCGTTTGGGCCGGCAGCCGCGGCAGGTACTGCTCGCGTAGCCAGCCGTCAAGCAGCTCCAACCGTTCATAGGTGTCGATGAAGATCGCAAGGCCGCTGCCGCCGGCACCCTCAAGCTGCGACAGAGAGGCGTTTGCGCCGATGGCGGACTCGACACTGCTAGAAAACGCTTGCGGCACGGGCGCCACGGCACGGCCGTCGATGCGTGCCGTTAGCCATCCCGCTTGCCTCGCGCGACTACTACAGGCCTGCAGCAAAGCCGTCTTGCCGACCCCTCCGAGTCCCGATAACCAGAGCACAATGACGTGCTCCGGACGCTCGAGCAACGCCTCGAACGCTGCCAACTCCGCTGAACGTCCGATGAAGCCTCGCCGGCCGGCCGCATCAAGCGTGTCCGCCAGCCGCGGCCCTGGTCGAGGATTTTGTTGCTCCATCTCGCTCCGACTTGTCAGAACTTCAAGCACCACATCTGGTGTTTAGATTCTGACAAGTCGGCGCACATGAGAGGAGGGGCAACACCGGGGAGAGGTTGGCACGTAGGCCTGAGGCGTGCACCGCGCCTTGTGCGATGGCCTCCGCCCAAGTAGTGCGGCCAGTTGCGAGCCGCAGGAAGGTCACCGGGTTTGTCTCCACCACGTTCGGCGGCGTGCCACGGGTATGCGTCGGCCCAGGATCGCCGATTGCGCACTGTACGGCGGCGTACGGCGGCAACCGCACTTCGATGGAGCGGCCCGGGTGTCGGCCCGCCAGGATGCCGGCCAGGGTGCGGGTACATCGCCCTAGCGCGCTGCGCCGCAGTGCCGCAGGAGGGATTTCAGGAAGCGATCGATTGAGGTCGTCGGTGTGGACGATCAACTCAACGATGCGCGTCGCAATGAAGTCCGCAATCGTTGTTGGGCCACGCGCTGTCGTGATCACCTGAGATATCTGAACTCCCGCGTCTAGCCGGACTGCAAGATCATCAATGGCCGACTCGAGCCGCCCAAGCACTTCTTCACCAGTCAGCCCCGCGGATGCCTCGAGAGTCGACGTCATGATCATCTCGGCATCGCGCCGGTAGCGTCTGACGAATTCATAGATCGGCAACGCCGGCTCCGTGCTCGGTTGATCAACTAATCGCAACAGGCCGGTGTGGACGAGGACCAGGTGACCAGCGAGTTGCCGTACGCTCCAATCCGGCAGCACGGTTGGGTGCTCGAAGATCTCTGTTGGCAAGCGTTGCAGCCAGGCCAGGACTGTTCGAGACTGCTCCAGCAAGGCCTCCTGCGGCCCAAGTCGGGGCGCCATTATTGACCACCTCGTGCCATCGTTCTCAACCTCCGCACGCTACCAGCGATCTGCGCTGTACAGAGCACGGCCGGCGGAGCAATCAACTCGGATGGCGCGCGCCGCTGTCCTGGACGAACGAGCGAGTAGCCAGCCTCCCGCAATAGCTCGGCTTAGCGGCACTTGCTGGCTGTGAGCGAGTGAGGAAGGCAGCGGCTTTTAACGCGCGATCCGCGCGGAGCGAGCACAGCGAGCGGAGCAATCAAACTAGCATCATGGGAAATGATCCGGATCCAGACCACACAAGGCACGCTGGCGCGACGGGGATTCGTCGACGCCCAGGCGGCGGAACGTTTCATCAAAGACTGGGACGAGGAGCACGCCCCGCTGCTAGATCTGCTGGCGCAGTCTGCTGATCCAGATCATGCGCTGGCGAGTTTGGACCGGCTCTGCGACCGGGTGCCGGGCCTGCTCTCTCGCCTGATCGCGGCGCCGGTCCTGGCCCGTCAGTTGATCATGGTCCTAGGTGCTAGCAATAGGCTGACCCATCACCTTCTTGCTCATCCAGAACACATCAACCTGCTCCAGGACGAGCTAGTCAAGGTCCCGGCGGCCTCCCTGCGGCAGGAGCTCCTGGAGGCGACGGGTGCTGATCCCACCTCGCCGGTGCCGATAGCGACCGACCCTACCGGCGACAAGTTGCGCATTGCCTATCGCGGGGCGCTGCTGCGCATCGCCGCTCGCGATGCATGCGCGCCGGAACCAATTGAGGTAGTCGTTGATATTGCTGACGAGCTTTCTGATCTAGCGGACGCGACTCTCGAGGCAGCGCTTTCGATCAGCCGGCTAAAACTCGGTGAGAACGCTTTGAAGACCCGGCTGGCAGTGGTGGGACTCGGCAAGTGTGGCGCCCAAGAGCTCAACTATGTCAGCGATGTCGACGTCCTTTTCGTCGCTGAGCCAGTGCTGCGGGCCGATGGCACGCCCCTAGTCAGCAACGACGAAGCAGTGCAGATCGCTACCCGGATGGCGGCGGAGATGACACGGATCTGCTCGGCGCACACCTCCGCCGGCACGATCTGGGAGGTGGATGCGGCCCTTCGGCCCGAAGGCAAAGCCGGCCAGCTGGTGCGCACACTCTCCAGCCATCGCATTTACTACGAGAAATGGGCCAAGACCTGGGAGTTCCAGGCGATGCTGAAGGCTCGGCCGGCTGCTGGTGATCTTGAACTCGGGCAAGCCTTCGTTGATCTTGTCGCGCCGATGGTATGGCGCGCCGCGGAGCGGGAGAACTTCGTCGCCGATACCCAGGCGATGCGGAAGCGCGTGGTGGCCCATATCCCGGCCCGTGACCAGGGCCGTGAGCTGAAGCTGGGCGAGGGTGGCTTGCGTGACGTCGAGTTCTCGGTCCAGCTACTGCAACTGGTACACGGCCGGGTAGACGAGCGGCTGCGGTCGCGGGCCACACTGCCGGCGCTGAAGTCCTTGATCGACAACGGCTATGTGGGACGTGAGGATGGCAGAGGATTCGCGGTGGCCTATCGATTCCTCCGCACACTGGAGCATCGCATCCAGCTCTACAACCTGCGGCGGACTCATCTACTGCCGAACCAGGATCATGATCTGCGCCGGCTGGGCCGCTCACTCGGTTATAAGGATCCGGTCCAGGAATTGCTCAGCACCTGGCGCCACACCTCGCAGCGAGTGCGACGACTGCACGAACGACTGTTCTACTCACCGCTGCTAGACACGGTAGCCAAGATCCCGTCCCAAGAACTCAGGCTGACCACCGACGCTGCGCTGGACCGGCTGAAGGCACTGGGCTACGCCGATCCGCGAGCCGCGCTTCGCCACATAGCCGCGCTCAGCCAGGGCGTGACCAGACAAGCCGAGATCCAGCGCCAGCTGCTGCCGGCAATGTTGGGCTGGTTCGCCGAGGAGCCCAATCCCGATCATGGCCTGCTGGCGTTCCGCCAGGTTTCTGAGGCTCTGGGCACAACGCCGTGGTACCTGAGGGCGCTTCGCGACGAAGGTGCGATGGCCGAGCGGCTGGCCCGCATCCTGGCGTCCAGTAGGTACGCAGTCGAGCTGCTCAAGAGGGCTCCGCAAACCGTCCAGATGCTCGCCGATGATCAAGAGCTAAGACCTCGGTCGCTGGCTGAGCTGCAGTCGGAAATGCGGGCGGCAGCAAGTAGGCAGAGCGATACCGTGGCGGCCGTTGAGGCGATCCGGGCGACCCGGCGCAAAGAGCTGTTCCGAGTCGCGGCTGGCGACCTTCTTGGGCAGAATGACGTGTTAAGCGTCGGACGGGCTCTGAGCGACTTAGCCTCGGCAACCATAGACACCACGCTGGCCGTGGCACGCGAAGCCGCCAACGGCGAGGTGCCCAAGATCGCGGTAATCGCGATGGGGCGTTGGGGTGGCCGCGAGATGTCGTACGCCTCGGACGCGGATGCCATGTTCGTGATGGAGGACGCTAGCGACTCCGAGGGCGATCCCATCAAGGTGGCAACCATGGTGATCAACGAAGTGCGGACACTGCTGACTCGGCCGAGCGCTGATCCAGCACTGAGTATTGACGCCGATCTACGGCCTGAGGGCAAGGGTGGCGCTCTGATCCGCTCGCTCACCGCATACCGCAACTACTACAGCCGCTGGTCTTCGACGTGGGAACTGCAGGCGTTGGTTCGTGCCGACGCGCTCGCAGGCGATGAGGAGCTGGGCAAGGCTTTGATGCTCGAGATCGATGCCCACCGCTGGCCGGAAGCTGGATTGAGTGCATCGCAGCTGACCGAGATTCGCAAGCTCAAGGCTCGCGTTGAAGCGGAACGGCTGCCACGGGGTGCGGATCCTGCCAAGCACACGAAACTGGGTCCGGGTGGCATTGCCGATGTCGAGTGGACCGTTCAGCTTCTTCAGTTGCAGCACGCGTACCGGCTTCCCGCACTGCGCTCAACTCAGACGATCGCGGCGCTGCGAGCGGCACGGGACGCCGGCGTGATCGAGGCGATGGACGCCGGGCATCTTGAGGCCGCCTGGACGATGGCGAGCAGGATTCGAAACCAGATCATGTTGATGCGCGGCCGAGGCTCGGACTCGCTGCCTGGCGACAATCGGGAGTTAGCCAGCCTGGCGGAGCTGCTGGGTTACGGCGCAGGTGAGTCCTCGCACCTGCTTGCCGATTACCGTCGGGTCACCCGCCGAGCCAGGAAGGTCGTCGAGCGGGTCTTTTGGAGGGCTAGCGGGTGATGCTGCCAAGTCGACGTTAAGGCAGTGGCACTGGTGGCAAAGAGGCTCTAAGGGCCATGCGGTACGCCTGCAAGGTAGCGGCGGCGGCGTTGTCCCAGCTGAAGGTTGCCGCATGCGCTGCGGCGTTGGCAGCCATTCTGATCCTCTCGTCATGATCATCGAGGATCGCAGCCAGAGCATCAGCCCACTTGCGTTCGTCATGCCCTTTAACGAGGAGGCCGCTGTAACCGTCCCGGACCGTGTGCCGGAGCCCTCCGACGTCGGTTGCCACAACCGGGCGACCGCAGGCTTGCGCCTCGAGCGCTACCAGACCGAAGGACTCGTTGTACGACGGCACTGCTACCACGTCCGACACGCAATACCAGCGGAACAACTCCGGACGTGGAGAGTGCGGCCGGAAATCGACCATGTCATCGATGCCATGATCGATTGTCAGCGGCCCGAGCGTCTTTGACCACTCTGCGTCTTGGCCACTAGGTCCACCAATGATGATCAACTGCAGCTGATCACGGCGTTCCGGGTCACGTCGCACTAGCTCAGCAACAGCCTTGATCAAGACGTCAGGCGCCTTCAACCGCTGGATGCGGCCTACGAACAAGATGACCTGAATGTCCTGGGCGACCCCGAACTGCGCCCGCGACTTGGGTTGATTGCAGGGATGGAAGCTGTGCAAGTCGACGCCAGGCGGGACGATCATGATCTGTTCGGGACGTGCGCCGTAATGGCTTCGAAGTTCCGCCGCTTCGTCCTTGGTACTCGCGGTAAGCACATCGGCTCCGTGAACAATGGCAGCCTCGCCCCGCTCGCGTACGTCTGGTTCAACCGTCTGGCCCGCTCCCCGATTGGAGTTTTTGACCCGCGCCATGGTGTGCATGGTGTGCACCAGCGGAATGTCATGCCGGCGCTTCAGCTCTAGACCAACTTCACCGGAAAGCCAGTAGTGGGAATGAATCAAATCATGATCATCAAGGCGGACCTCCAGCTGAGCGCAGAACTCATCGGTCAGGGAGTGCAGCCGTTCCTTGGCGACATGCTCGGCCGGTCCGGCATTGAGATGAATCACTCTGGTGTGCTCATGGACATCGACGATGTCGGGCAGCTTGGGGCTGTCGCGGCGAGTAAAGACATCGACTTTCAAGCCCCGCTCGCCTAACCGTCGCGCGAGCTCGGCCACGTAAACGTTGAGGCCTCCGGCATCTCCCACGCCCGGTGTCGCCAATGGAGAAGTATGCATGCTGAGCATCGCCACCCGACCGGGGTATTCGCAGCCAGCATGCACGTTGCCTCCCGCTGAGAGGCTACAGGGGCGTCCTAGGCCTCGCTGCCGAGAAGACTTACTCACTGCCCACTGACCAGCACCAGCGCAGCGGCGGCAAAGGCTAACCCGGCTATCTGAACACCGTGCGGGCGCTCCTTGTCGATGATCAAAGCCAAGATCACCGTGGTCACCGGATACAGCGCGGCTAGCGGGGCGACGACGCTAAGGTCGCCGGTCCGGCTGGCGACCAGGTAGAGCGCGTTGGCTGTCATGTCGCAGGGCCCGGCAACCATAGTGAAGCCCAAGCTGGCCCGGCGCGGCCAGGGGTCAGCTCGGGTCATCAGAAGAAGCAGGCCGCAGATCACCAGCGCGCTCAGTTGGGAACCGACGATTGGCCAAAGGCCCGCTGAGCCGCCGGCCGCTTCCCCGGCAATGTCGAGCAGAATGAAGAACAGCGCGAAGCCTCCACCGGCACCGAGCGCCTCGACCACCAGTCTGGAACTGACGACCCGCCGCTGGCCAGGCGGAGAAGGTGACATGCTCACCATCGCGATCGCGAGCAGTGCGCAACCAATCCCGAGGAGTCGCGAGCCGGACGGCCGCTCGCCGCTGAGCAGACCTACCACGACTGGGATCGCAGCCGAAGTAACGCCCGTGACTGGTGCAACAACCGTCATGGCGCCGGCAGAGAGCGCACGGTAGAACAGCACCAAGCCGACTAGGCCCGCCACGCCCGCCATGGCACCCCAGGCAAGACCGAGCGGGGTGACAGGCACGTAGGTCGCCAGCACATAGATTGCTAACAGCGGCAGGCTGACCAGCTTAGAGACCCACACCACGGGTAGCACGGCCGCTTTCTGGGTCGCCTTGCCGCCGGCGAAGTCACCGACTCCCCAGATCAGTCCAGACAGGACGGCAAGTGCGACGTTCAGCACTCAGGCACCCTAATACCCAAGGCAGATGCCGTCGTTAGTGTTTGAACCCTTACTACGTGACGATACCTGTGGCGGACGCCCCGGGCACGCCCCCGGGGCGTCCTGCATTCATTCCCTGAGCAGGTTGCCTCACAACCAATGATAGCGAATATGTGTCCTGCATATCTGCTTGAGTGCAGTAGCGTGGTGGTCGTGGTTGGCGACCGGCGTCCGGTCGGTGGGCGTGACTATCCGCGGACATATCAGGAATTCCGGTCCTGGTTCGCCAACGAGTGGACGTGTCGGGAGTATCTGGCTGGACTGCGCTGGCCGCAGGGATTCTCCTGTCCAAGTTGCGGCAGCGGTGGCTATTGGCCGACGGCCGCCGGGTTGTGGATGTGCGCCGATTGTGGGTTGAAGACCTCGGCCACCGCCGGCACGATCTTCCATCGCTCACATACCCCGCTGTCGACCTGGTTCGCGGCGATCTGGTTCGTCACCTCACAGAAGAACGGGGTGTCGGCCCAGGGTTTGCAGGACGCCTTGGGGTTCGGTTCCTATGAGACCGCATGGGCGTGGCTGCACAAGCTGCGCCGCGCCATGGTGCGACCCGAACGAGAGCTGCTCAGCGGCGTGGTGGAACTCGACCAGAGCTTCCTAGGCGGCCGCAGTCACGGCAAGCCGGGCGGGGCATCGGACAAGGCGCCGATCACCATCGTCGTCGAGCGGCTGACCAGTGGCCGTCTGGGCCGAGTGCGGCTCGATCTGGCCGAGACGCCCAACGGCGTGAATCAGGTGGAGTTCGCCCGCAAGGTCATCGCCCCCGGCACCGAGATCCACACCGATGGCGCCCTTGTGCTCACCCGACTCGCCGACCACGGCTTCATTCATCACCCCACTCCGGGCTATCTCGCTAGTGATCTTGATGCGGTCATGCCCGGACCGCACCTGGTCTCCTCGCTGCTCAAACGATGGACAGCCGGCACCCTGCACCACCGGATCAGCCGGCAACATCTGCCCTACTACCTCGACGAATTCACCTTCCGGTTCAACCGGCGGAACTCGCGAGCCCGCGGCCTGCTGTTCTACCGGCTGCTCCAGCAGGCCGCGGGCACCGACCCACACCCTCTCGCCGAGCTCATCGGCGGCACCGGCCACGACTGGGACGAACTACCAGACGACTAAGCGCCAACTGCACTCAAGCAGATATGCAGGACATAGATTCGGTCCCGTTGACAGTGCCGCCTGCATAGGGATGACAAAGCCCCGAGAGCTTTTCGGCTCCGGGGCTTTTGTCTGATCAGAGC
>DATFBI010000287.1:0-2744 GCA_035253925.1 Propionibacteriaceae bacterium | reverse complement strand
CATCAGCCGGTACTTCTTGATGGCCTCCTCGATGCGCCTGCTCTCACTTGGAAACGCACGACTATCTAGGCAACCGCACAGGTAGCCGGCCAGCGCTCCGTCGATGACGGCAACGAAAGAGAATCCGGTTCCAGATCCATATACGGCGTGAGATAGACGGCCGCTTCTGACTCTTGGTGTCCCCACAGTGACTCAGAAGGCGCGCCCTGCCCTGCGCGGCCGAAGAGCTCGCGCAGCTCGGCCCGGTCCGCCTCCGCAAACGTGCGGATCTCCATATCCCTCATCAAGCACTCCCCAAGTGGTCATGGACGACATGTGTTGACGCGATTTTCCTGCCGGCTTCGACCACTTTCGCAACCGGGAGCCATACTCGTTCCCGAGGGGACAGCGGCGCGGGTTCAGAAGGTTGGCCGCCGACAAAAGGACAACACCTGATCAATCTGGGCAACACCTACAGGTGTCGCCAATGGGCGAACCTGCCGCACAGTGTCGGACATGACGGAGCCCTCTGACGACGTATCACACGAACGCTTATTGACGAGCGCGGAGGTTGTGGAACTGCAACGGGCGATTGAGGCTGGCCTTCTGGCATATGATGCCCGGACATCCGGCGCAGGATTTGCCGACGCAACCGATCAGGAATTGGGAGCGCTGGAAGACCAAGGCGAGCTGGCTCGGCAACGATTCATTAGAGCCAACCTAGGGTTGGTCGGGATGGTCAGTCGTCAGCACGCGGCTCGCAGCCAACTTTCGGAAGCTGAGTTGTTTCAAGAGGGATGTGTCGGTCTGATCACAGCCGTCGCGCGATTCGACTACGCGCGAGGCAATCAGTTCTCCACCTACGCGTTGTTTTGGATCCGCGCATTCGTCAGCGCAGCCAGCGCCAGGCTTTTGGGAGCAATGAATCTGCCAACCAGTCGAGCAGAGCAGCTACGCGCTGCACATGGGACGGAGGCGGCGCTCACCCAAAGCCTGGGTCGGGCGCCGAGAGTGAGCGAGCTCGCTGACGCTCTTGGCCGCAGCGAGGACTGGACAGCTGGTCTGCTTGCCTACCAGCGTCCCCGGTCGCTGGAGCTTGTCGACGGCGCCACATTAGAGCGGCTGCACTCTCGCGATGAGCCGGATTCAGACCTTGCCGAGCGCCTGCAGGTAAGGGAACTGCTGTTCCGTCTGGACAATCTCGATCGCCGGGTACTGGAACTTCGGCTCGGCTTTGACGACGGAGAGGTCAAGACGTACGCCCACACCGCTCGGGTGCTCGACATCTCGGTGACCCGGGTCCGCCGTATTGAGGCGCGGGCACTGGAAAAGCTTCGCGGCTTCTGTCCGCAGCAAGCGTCGGCTCAGCTCTGAACAAACATCCATCCTTGCCACGCCGGCGCCGAGCACAATGGCCGGGTGGGTAACAATGCGGGAGGCCGTTCGGCGTGGTGGTCGCGGAGCCGTGGATTGCCTAGCGCGGTCTACGCCTCGTGGCAGGCATCGCTGCCGGCCGAACCACACAGCCTCAAAAGAATTTTGGCGTGGGCTGCCAGCCGTACCGGGTTTTGCATTGCCACCCCCGCCGCCTTCTCCTACGGCAACGAGAACGGCTGGGAGCATGTTGGCTGGCATGAGATCGAGCACGGCAGCTGGAATGCCGAGCTGAGCAGGCTGAGCTGGGTGTGCTACGCGGCTTCCGGCGAAGCGCCTCCCCGCGGCTCCGTGGAGCTAACTGAGCCCGGCCGGATGCCCGAACTCTTCCGGGAACGCATCCTGGCAACGATCGCTGTGGAGAAGTTCGTCCCGCTGTCCGGTGAGCGTGGCGTCACCGTCACAGCGCGGCGTGATCTTGGTCGAGGCGGTGCCATGTCTTGGCATGGCACCTTGACGCGCGGACTCAGTTGGCAGACCGAGGGCGTGCCGGACGCTGTTGATCAAGCGATGGAGCAGGTTAGAGCGGAATACGAGCTAAGTTGAGCTGGCTGCTAAGGTACGTAGCCGCGTGGTTGTCAGTCCCTCGTAGCTCAATTGGCAGAGCATTCGGCTGTTAACCGAAGGGTTGTTGGTTCGAGTCCAACCGGGGGAGCTTGACTAGGGGTTTTACCGTTCGGGGATCGGCTTACCCCCCCGGTTTACCCCCATTTTTCAGATCGGATTTGGCGGGTCTCAAGCATCGCCATGATGTCGCTTTCTCAAAGCGCAGCCGCTTAGAAGGCCCGCGCTCCAAGCGAGCCTTCATCGGTGATCGCGTCTTGGTTTCGAGGGCGTTTACCGCCACGACTTCCGGAAGACGGTTGTCACCTTGATGGACGAGGCGGGCTTGTCGGTTCAATCTGCTGCCAACCAACTTGGACATGTGAAACCTCGTTGCCTGCACATATGGACAGGCAGAAATGCGCGCGACTGGGTGGCTGAGGTGGTTGAAGATCTTGCCCGCCCTGAGCTGCTGACTCAGCTAACTGCCCAGGAACCGCACCCGGAACGATCTGCGCCGGGCATGCTAGCGATCATCGGCCTGCTGCTCCAGCCAAGCCTCGACGGCCTCCCGGCGGTACCGCATATGGCGACCAACCCGATAGCCGACTGGGCCGTCACCCTTGGACCGCCAGCGGTACAAGGTGTGAACCGGGATGCCCAACATCTCCGAGACATCCGTAAGCGACATCAGCCTGTCACTGGCCTGGAGAGTCATGATCATCCTTTCTCTGTACCGGGCACATCGAAGCACGTCCTTGTGCTACCTAAGTCGCGTCGAGGTAGCG
>DATFBI010000286.1:0-13790 GCA_035253925.1 Propionibacteriaceae bacterium | reverse complement strand
TATGCGTTCGTCGTAGCCATAGCCGGTACGCCGTGTGCTGTCGATCCGAACGAGAGCTCCATTGGGTAGGCGCAGTATGGCGACCGACGTATCAACGTCCCCGTATGCGGCGAGCCGAGGTTCGGCCAGCGCACTGCCAGTGGCATACACCTCAACGGGATCAAGGCCTGAGATCCAGCGCGCAAGATCGAAAGTGGACCGTCTTGCAGCTTGAGGTGATGGGGGTCCTCGTGCTGCCACTCCAGGCTCCCCTGGTCCCCGAATACTCGAATCCGCAGGCCGTGGTTGTGCCCGGTCGCCGCCATACTGGCCCAGATCGTGGCCGGGATGTCCCCGGTGAGACGAGCCGTGATGCTGGCACTGTCGAAGACTCGGCGTCCCGGAACCAGCGTGTCCATGCGAGCAGAAACGCGCTCCGCGTCCAGCCCTGTGATGTAGCGAAGAAGGTGATAGGCATGCGTTCTGAGGTCGCCGACAACGCTGGCGCGGCCCGCGATCTTGGGGTCGGTCCGCCACACTGCCTGCTTGTGCCCGCCCAGCTCCAAAGGAGTGGCGTTCCAACCTGAGGCATGTTCGGCGGCCACAAATCGAATGGTGCCAAGCTGCCCATCGCGCACAAGTCGCGCGGCGTGTCGCACCATGGCGTACCCGGAATAGCAATGCGGAACCGCAAGGAGTAGATCATTTTCTGCCGCAAGTCTCACCAGTTCAGCTGCGCTATCAGAATCTCCGGTTAACGGCTTTTCACATACCACCGATATCCCGGCACGTAGGAAGGAACTGGCAATCGCGAAGTGGCTGTCGTTCGGCGTCGCCACGACGGCAAGATCGATGCCATCCGGACGCGCAGCCTCGCGCTCGGCCATCTCGGAATAGTTGGCGTAGAGGCGGTCGTTTGGAACGCCCAGTTGCTTGCCGAGCTGTGCTGATGCCTCTGGGTTCTGCCCGAAGACTCCGGCGACTAGCACATAGCGATCGTCTAGCCGCATAGCGAATCGATGGGTCTTGCCAATATCGGCTCCTAGGCCACCGCCAACCATTCCCGACAGCAGTTGCCGTTCTCCGCCCATGTCGCGCCCCAATCGAGTGTCATCTTCCTCTGACAAATTTGCACCGGTCAGCATCTCCTGCTCCTAGGCATGCTGGCGTACTACACGCGCCCCGGTGTTGCCTTCCATCATTGCCGAGACGCGTCGAACGACCCGCTTGGGCTTGGTAAGAAGTGAGTAGTTGCTAACTTTGCTTCATTTATCTTTAGCATTATGGGCACCTCTGCTTTCATCAATAGTCCTCGCGCTCTTCCATAAGCGCGGGCATGTTACGATCTTTCCATTCCCGCTTTAGGTTTCGGGGAATCGGCGGGTTCACTTCGTTTCAAAAGGGGTTAAATCTTGCGCTATTCCCACAGTCACTTAGTGGTAGACCTGTCCGGTGAACATGAAGGTCGAAAAGTCGACGAGCATATGTACAAGTGGTCATTAGATGACTGGCGCCTAGTTACTGTACTTCGTCGCCAGGTCAGTGGCACACGCTCGCCGACTCCGGCCCTCGAATACACTTTCTTTTGGGAAAGGACTTAAAGTCCAATAGCTGATTCCATGCTGCTCGCCGGGGAATTCGCCGTCGCTTTCTGAAACCGCCAGCTTGAATGCCTTGACAATCCGCGACTGCCCCAGCGGACGTCTCTTGTGGACCTGGAGCTTTATATCAGCCGATCGAACGAGCCGCACAAGATCGATCGCAGACTTGAGCACATCGTGCGGCCCCGTTGATTTCTGTGGCTCACGATCCATCTACGCTGTGGCCCATGTCCGCGCGCCGAGCGACCGACCCTGATACACACAAACCGGGCGAGCGACGCCTGCGCGAGGTCGACTTCATCGCAGATCGTTACGTCGACGAGTGCGTCGCCCGCTATCCCGAGACAGCTACCTTCCTGGGGATCCGTGATCATGACGACTCCTGGAGCGACTACTCCCCCAATGGCCTTGCCGATCGGATCACCCATATCAGGCAAACCATTGCCGCTCTGCATTCGGCTGCCCCGTGCGATGAACGGGAAAATACTGCGAAGGAAGCGATGCTGGAACGGCTCGGCCTGGAGGTTGAGCTCTACGATGCCCACATCACGGCAGCCCGAGTAAGTGTCATAGGCGGCCAGGCACAAGAGATCCGGTCCATCTTCGACCTCATGCCGACCGACTCCGAAGATGCCTGGCGCAACATAGCCGCCCGGCTACGTACGGTTCAGCGCCCACTTAGTCAGGTTCGAGAGACGTTGACCGCCGAGGCCCGCGAGGGAAACATCTCCGCCGTACGCCAGATCGACGCGACCATTGATCAGATCCGATCTTGGACGGGCGAGACCGGCGAGGATGACTTCTTCGCCGGGTTGGTTGCGCAGGCACCGTCGCATGACACATTGCGAGCCGATGTCGACGCTGCAGCCCACCAGGCACGGAGGGCGTTCTCGGAGTTTGCCGATTGGTTAGGGACCTGGCTAGCGCCGCTGGCCCCAAGCCTGGACGCAGTCGGTGAGGAACGGTACGCCCTGGACTCCCGATACTTCTTGGGAGCGGTGATCGACTTCGACGAGACCTATCAGTGGGGATTCGAGGAACTACATCGCATTCAGGAAGCGCAGCGAGCTATTGCGCAGGATCTGGTGGGTGAGCCGGACATCAAAGCAGCGTACGAGGCCCTGGACCAAGACCCCGCCCGTCGGATCTCGGGTGCGGAGGCCTTCCGCTCATGGATGCAGGACCTGGCCGATCAGGCCGTTAACAACCTTGCGGGGAAGCATTTCGATATACCGGACCCAGTCAAGAAAATTGAGTGCTGCATCGCCCCGACCCATGACGGCTCGATCTATTACACCGATCCGGCAGAGGACTTCTCGCGCCCAGGCCGGATGTGGTGGGCCGTGCCGGAAGGGATCAACACCTTCTCAACCTGGAAGGAAGTCACCACCGTCTATCACGAGGGCGTACCAGGTCACCATCTGCAGATCGCCCAGAACGCGTACCGCTCTGAGCTGCTGAATCGGTGGCAACGCAAGCTTTTCTTCTGTTCCGGTCACGGTGAGGGCTGGGCGCTGTACGCGGAGCAATTGATGGACGAATTGGGTTATCTGGAGCCGGGCGACCGGATGGGCATGCTCGATGCCCAGGCCTTCCGGGCGATCCGGGTGATCATCGATATCGGCATGCACTTGCAGCTGCAGATTCCGAAGATCAATCCTTGGCACTTCCGACCCGGCGAGCGTTGGACTCCAGACGCTGGGTTCGAGTTCATGATGCAGAACTGCTCGACCGATGAGCCGACGCTGCGTTTTGAGCTCGATCGATACCTTGGCTGGCCGGGACAGGCGCCCTCGTACAAGGTCGGTGAGCGGATCTGGCTCGAGGCGCGAGAGGATGCCCGCCGACGCCAGGGGACCGCCTTCGACTTGAGCAAGTTTCATGCCGACGCGTTGAACCTTGGGCCGCTTGGTCTCGATCCGCTCCGTGCTGCTCTTGCCCGGATCTGACCGCGGAATGGGTGATCATGTCCGGCTGATTCTGGCCTCGGCATCTGATGCTCGGCTTAGAACGCTCCGCAGGGCAGGACTTGATCCAGAAGTGATCGTCTCCGGGGTAGCTGAAGATGTAGAGCGAGCCGATGGCGTACGGGAGCTCACTGCGCGACTGGCCCAGCTCAAGGCAGAAGCCGTCAGCGCTCGGATTGATCATGGGCCGAATACGACCGTGGTGATCGGCTGCGACTCGATGCTGGAGCTTGATGGCATGGGCTACGGCAAGCCCGAAACGCCAGTCGAGGCGGTTCGCCGCTGGCAACAAATGAGCGGACGTTTTGGGCTACTGCACACCGGTCATTGCGTAATTCTTCACGAAGGCCGAGCGATCAGCACCCGCACCGCAGCCGCGTCAACCTTGGTCCATTTCGCCGAGCTCGCCGATGAGGACATCGAAGCCTATGTGGCCAGCACTGAACCCCTTCAGGTCGCTGGCGGGTTCACCATTGATGGCCTCGGCGGCCCGTTCATCACCGGTATCGAGGGTGATCACCACAATGTTGTTGGCCTTAGCTTGCCGCTGCTCCGCAGCATGCTGAGTGAGCTTGGCATCTGGTGGCCGAGCCTCTGGCGAATTTGATTGCTTAGCTCGCTTCGCTCTGATTCCTGAAGGGTTCCTGAAGGACCATCGTCGTCAGCCAAGATTCGCGCCTCTGGTGACAAAAGCTGGTACCAGCCCATCGACCGAGGGCCCATCAACCGAGGGCCCATCAACCGATAGGTCCGCTGGCGATCACCAGGAGGAACACCGCATGAAGGATCTGACGAAGATCGTTGTTGCTGGAGTCAGTACGGCTGCGCTGGTTGGAGGAATTGGCGCCGGGCTGGCGTACGCGAACACACCGTCGGAAGAGCCGACGATGAGCCCATCGGCCCCAGCGACGAGCAACCCCGCCGGAACGCCCACTGCTGAGCCCACTGACGGGCGGGATAGGAACAATGCCCGCAAACCGTTCGTCCGTCACCAGCTGCGATTTGTGGCTCGAGCCTTGCACGGTGAAGTGACGCTGGCCGGCGAGAAGCATCGGGTAATCGCCTTTCAGCGCGGCCAGGTACAGAACGTCGGCCAGACGTCAGTGAGAGTGAAGAGCAACGACGACTTCGTCGAGACCTACGCGCTAAGTGGTGACACCAAGGTGCGCGAGGACGGCGAGAAAGCAAAGATCTCCGACATCGACACCTCTGATCGAGTCTTAGTCGTCGCTCTCAAGGAGGACTCGACTCTCCAGGCTCGCCGGGTGATCATTCGCGGCGGTTAGGCATCTGATCTAGCTACAGTCCCGCCAGGGTCAACAGGATCAAGATCAAGTTCAAAGTTGTGACAATGCCAATAACCAACCACGCGACGCCAATTGTGATTCGCCTGGTAGGCACCGGCCACATCAGCTCTCGATCAGAGGCAATGCGAACTAGCGGGACTAGCGCGAACGGAATCCCGAAGGACAAGATCACCTGAGACAAGATCAGCAATCGTGTCGGCTCCAGACCAAGTCCGAGCAAGATCAGCGCTGGCACTGCCGTCAGCACCCGACGCCAGAGGATCGGTATGCGGCGTCGCAGCAGCCCATCCATGATCACGGCACCGGCATAGCCGCCGACCGACGTGGAGGCCAAGCCAGAGGCAAGCAAGGCCAAAGCGAACAGCCCGGCGATCAACGGACCTAATTCAGCTCCGATGGCGCTATGAGCGGCCTGCAACCCGTCCACATTCAAGCCGAACAGAGTGCTGGCGGCCAGCAGTAGCATGCCGACGTTGACAGTGCCCGCGACCAACATCGCGAGTCCAACGTCCAGCCGGATGGTGCGAAGCATGGGAGCGGCATCATCTGGGTCCGCCCGACCGTGTCGATCGCGGATCAAGGCGGAGTGCAGGTAGATGGCATGCGGCATAACGGTTGCGCCTAGCATGCCGACCGCGAGAACGGCGCTTTCGGCTCCACTCAGCCTTGGCACCAGGCCAGCCACGGCTTGCCCAAGGTTCGGCGGTGAGGCCACCAGGCCGGCGAGGAAGCCGATGGTAACGATGGCGAGCATCCCGGTGATAACGCGCTCGAACGTGCTTTGGCTGCGACTGTTCTGCAGGAACAAAAGGCCGGTTGAGACGGCGGTCGTAATGAGCGCTCCGGTCACCAATGGCAGGCCGAACAGCAGGTTGAGCGCGACTGCACCACCGACGATCTCGGCCAGGTCCGTGGCCATAGCAACCAGCTCGGCCTGGATCCAGTAGCAGATTCGCGGCCACCGGGAGTTGCGGCGAGCCACGAGGCCGGGCAATGTCTCCCCGGTCAACCAGCCCACCTTCGCCGACAGGTACTGCACCAGGCCGGCCATCAATGTCGCCCCAACGAGGACCCACAGCAACAAATAGCCGAAGGCGGCGCCTGCCTGGGTGTTGGTCGCGACATTGCCCGGATCCACGTACGCGACTGCAGCAACGAAAGCGGGCCCGAGTAGCCGGGTGCGCTGCAGTAGCGCTTCTCTCTGCAGCAACATCAAATTCGTACGCCCCTTTGTTGGAAGCTGCTCGCATGGCGCGCTTCGCTAGCAGAGAAACGCCTCCGCTCCCCTCCTCCTCAGCACAGCGGCGCGTGATTCCCGAGGCTCGCAGCGAGCTAGCCTGTCGCCCAGGCCTGCCCTGAGGAGGCTACCGGCCACCCGGCCCGCCATTGAAACCAGCCGGTCACTGCGGTCGCAAGAGCACTGCCGCCACGCGATCGTCCGCGGTCAGACTGCCGCTCCAGCCGTTTCCGGCAAAGGTGATGGTTTGGGCTGCCGGATTGTCCGCAGTAATGACAAACCCGGCCGCAGGCAGCGCGCGTCGCAAGTAGGCCGTGAGCTCGGCCGGCGATGGGGAAGACAGCACAACCACTACGTTGTTGGGCTGGTCGACCCTTGTTGTAATAACCGCCGTACGCGGCAATGAGAATCGCTGGATCGGCCCATTGAGGTAGCCGAGCGTAGCCAGCGTGGCACCGTCGGCAGGCACGGATGCTGGCGCAGCAGGGGACGCGCTCGGCGGAGCGAGGCTGGAATCGCCCGAGGACGCAGGGCTGCAACCAATCAGCAGACACCCAAGAAGGGCCATCGCGATGGTGAGCTTGCTCCGCACGCGCTCCAAAGTAGTGTGCCCAAAAGTAGTCTGCGCAGTCGTCGATCTCCTCTGACGGACCGGACCGAATTCGCCTCCTTCGTCGCGATGGCCGGGGATTCGGAGCGGCTCGATAATGTAGCGTCCTGATGTCTCAATCCACTGAGGTAGCTGTTCGCCGCAGCCGAGTCCCGGCCACGGTACGTGCTATGCGACCCCGTCAGTGGGTTAAGAACCTTCTGGTACTGGCCGCGCCACTGGCGGCTGGCCGTCTCTTCGAGCCGGTCGTGATTAAGACTGCTGCCCTGGGCTTCGTTGCCTTCTGCTTGGTGAGCGCCACGGTCTATCTCGTCAACGATGTGCGCGATGTGGAGGAAGACCGGCAGCATCCCACGAAGCGCTTTCGGCCGATCGCCGCTGGGGAGCTGAAGCCGGCCACGGCGCTGGTGCTGGCAACAGTGGTTGGTGCGTGCGGCTTAGCCCTTGGCTTCTTCGTCTCAGTGCCATTGGGAATCACGCTAGTGGTCTATGTCGCTCTCCAACTGCTCTATTCCGCCTACCTGAAACACCTACCCGTCGTCGACCTGGCTGTGGTCGCCAGCGCTTATCTCTTGCGGGCTATCGCCGGCGGTGTGGCGACCGGCATTCCACTGAGCCAGTGGTTCCTCTTGGTAGCCGCGTTTGGTTCGTTCTTCATGGTGTCCGGGAAGCGCTATTCGGAGATGAAATCGCTGGGCAGCGATGCAGGCACGCGGCGTTCGCTGACTCGGTACTCCGAGTCATACCTGCGCTTCGCATGGATGTTGGCCGCGGTGATGGTGCTCATCTCGTACAGTCTTTGGGCATTCGAGAACCGCGGCGCCGGCGCGTACGGCGTTCCGTGGACCGCTATCTCGATCGCCCCTTTTACCTTGGCCCTGCTGCAGTACGCACTTGAGGTGGATGCCGGCACCGCGGGCGAACCAGAGGAGGTTGTCCTCAATGACCGCGTGCTACAGGGCCTGGGCATGGTGTGGCTGGCGGTGATCTCCATCGCGGTTTTCTTTAATTGAAAGAACGGGTTTGACATGAGTGACGAGGCGGTACCGGCGATCAAGCCTTCCCAGCCGGAGGACCAGCCCATGATTCCGCAGCCACTTGTTGAGCTGCATGGATGGGGACGGGCCTCGGGGACGATGGCCCATCTGGCGCAGATCGACTCGGTCGCCGACGCCGTATCCGCGTTGCGCAAATCCGACAGCCGGCGGGGTGTGGTGCCTCGGGGCCTCGGTCGTAGCTATGGCGACGCAGCGCAAAACGCCGGCGGTACGGCACTCGATCTGACGAAAATGAACCGCATCCTCTCGTTGAACGCGGCGGGCGAACCGCCGACCGTGATGGTGCAGGCCGGTGTCAGTCTTGATCATTTGATGCGTGCTCTGCTGCCGTTTGGGCTGTGGGTTCCGGTGCTGCCTGGTACGCGCCAAGTGACGGTCGGCGGCGCCATTGCTGCCGACGTGCACGGGAAGAACCATCACACCGAAGGCAGCTTTGGCAACCATGTGCGCTCTTTGGACCTGCTCATGGCCAATGGCAAGGTCCGCACGCTGTCCCCTTACGGCGACACTGAGAGGTTGTTCTGGGCAACTATCGGCGGGATGGGCCTGACTGGCGCCGTGTTACGCGCCACTATGGCCCTGCAGCGCACTGAAACCGCATACTTCTCCGTCGACACGAACCGAGCAACCGACATCGATGACCTGATGCAGCAGATGTCGGAGCGCGATGACGATTACACGTACTCGGTCGCGTGGTTCGATGCCGTGACTAAGGGACGCCACATGGGGCGAGGGGTGCTAACCCGCGGGAACAAGGCCTCACGAGCCGAGCTACCGACCAAGCTGAAACGGGATCCTTTGAAGTTCGTGGCGCCATCACTGGGAACTCTCCCAGAGGTCTTTCCTAACCGGATGATCAACAAGGCGACGGCAAAAGCCTTCAGCACTGCGTGGTACTTCAAGGCACCGAAGAATCGTAAGGGCGAGCTGCAGAACATTACCCAGTTCTTCCACCCGCTTGATCTGCTGGCGGAGTGGAACCGGATCTATGGACCGAATGGCTTTCTGCAATATCAATTCGTGGTGCCGTTCGAGGAATCGGAAACCTTCCGGCGTTGCCTGGCGATGATCGTCAACTCGGGCCACTTGTCCTGTCTCAATGTGCTCAAGCGATTTGGCCAAGGCAACCCCTCACCGCTGTCGTTTCCCATGCCTGGTTGGACTCTGACCGTCGACCTGCCGATCGAGCAAGGGCTGGACAAGCTGTGTGATGCTCTGGACACTGAGGTGGTCGGCGCTGGCGGTCGGGTCTACCTCGCCAAGGATTCACGACTCAGCGCGGCGACGTTTCGAAAGATGTATCGACGACTCGACGAGTTCCTGGCGATCCGCCGCGAGGTCGATCCAGAGGGAATTTTCAATTCTGATCTTGCTCGGCGGCTGGAACTGAGCAAACCAATGGTGGGCGGTGCGGCATGATCAATGCTGTGGGTGAACCTCAATCGCTGCTGCTGCTTGGCGGTACCTCGGATATCGCCCTGGCGATCGCGCATAAGTACGCACGGACTGGACTGCGGGTTGTGCTGGCCGCCCGGCCTAGCGAGCGGCGTACCGCAGCGGCAACCGAGCTCAAGGACGCCGGCTGCGAGGTTACCGAAGTTGATCTTGATGCTCGTGATCATGAATCACACGCTACGACCATCGAGTTGGCTTTTGCCGGCGGCGACATTGATATCGCGGTGATCGCTTTCGGGCTGCTTGGTGAGTCGGAACGGGCCTGGCAAGATCCTGATCTTGCCTTGGAGCTGGCCGAGGTCAACTACGCGGCGCCGGTACATTTCGGCGTGCTACTGGGCCAACGCATGCGGGCTCAGGCACATGGCTGGATCGTGGCGCTGTCTAGTGTCGCGGGCGAACGAGTGCGACGCTCCAACTTCATGTACGGGTCAACCAAGGCCGGTTTCGACGGTTTTTTCCTTGGACTGGGTGAGGCGCTGCGGGAGTACGGCGTACGAGTCCTCGTCGTCCGGCCAGGTTTCGTTAAGTCAAAAATGACCTCGGGTCTCGAAGAGCCTCCTCTTGCCGTGGCGCCGGACCAGGTGGCGGAGGCGGTTGTCGACGCGATCAAGGCCAAACGTGAACTTATCTGGGTGCCAGGGACTATGCGGGTAGTGATGTCAGGCCTGCGGCACGTCCCCCGCCCGCTGTTCCGCAAGCTGCCGATTTGATTCCCGACGCTCGCGCCCGTTCGATTCGGACCCGCACTAGACCGGGGGCACGCCGTGCCGCCGCGTGGAGAAGTGTCGGTCCTTGGTGGCAGCAGCTGCGAAGCGGGCGATCAGCTCGCGGCGTACTTCGCGAGGCTCGACGATCGCATCTATGACCAGCTCGCTGGCCAGCCGCAAGATATCGATGTCGATCTCGTACTCCTTGCGGAGCCGTTCCACGTACGCCGCCCGTTCTGCCTCATCGGTGATCTCGGCGATCTTGTTGGCGTAGACAGCATTGACCGCCGCCTCAGGCCCCATCACAGCGATCTTGGCCGTTGGCAACGCCAGGCAGGCGTCGGGCGCGAACCCAGGCCCGGCCATTGCATACAGCCCCGCGCCATAGGCCTTCCGGAGGATCAAGGAAACGGTTGGCACAGTGGCCTCCGCAACTGCGGTGATCATCTTTGCGCCGTGCCGAATGATGCCCTGCCGCTCGACGGCACTGCCGATCATGAATCCGGGAACGTCGGCCAGGTAGAGCAGTGGGATGTTGAAGGCGTCGCATTGCCAGATGAAGCGAGCACCCTTGTCGGCGGAATCGACGAACAGTACGCCACCCTTGACCGCGGGCTGGTTCGCCACAATGCCGATCACTTCGCCATCAAGGAGTCCGAAACCAGTCACCAGCTCTGCAGCGAACAGCGGCTTCACCTCGAAAAAGGAGCCGGCGTCGACGATCGACTCTATGACCGTCTGGATGTCGTAACCCACTGACTCCTGTGGCGGTACCAGATCATCTGTGAAGTATCGCGCTGGCTCAACTGAGTCGTAGCTCGGCAAAGAGCTTCGCCAGTTCTGCGGCACATAAGACAAATACTGCTTCGCCTGCTCAATCGCCTCGGTGTCGTCACTGGCCAGCTGATCACCGCAACCTGAGATGGTGGCGTGCATCCGGGCGCCACCCATTTCCTCGAGTGTGACTTTCTCCCCCACCACCATCTCGGCCATCCGTGGTGAACCGAGGTACATCGAGGCATTGCCGTCAACCATGATCACCACGTCGCAGAAGGACGGGATGTATGCCCCACCAGCTGCACTAGGTCCAAAGAGACAACAGATCTGGGGAACCTTCCCAGACAATGCAACCTGATTATGGAAGATCCGCCCAGCACCTCTGCGGCCGGGAAACAGGTCAACCTGGTCAGTGATCCGAGCACCAGCGGAGTCGATGAACCAAAAGATCGGCAACTCGTCGCGGAGCGCCACCTCGGTCATCCGGATGATCTTCTCCACAGTCCGGGCGCCCCAGGAGCCAGCTTTGACGCTCGGGTCATTGGCCACCACCAGCGCAGGCCGTCCTTGGACCAGGCCCCGCCCGGTGACTACGCCGTCAGCCGGAAGATCGTCAGCCATTGCATTGGCAAGTTGACCGTCTTCTATGAAGGTGCAGTCATCGAACAGCAAGTCGATGCGCTCTCGCACGAAAAGTTTGTTGGCGCTTGCCAGCCTGGCAGCCGCCCGTTCCGTCGGAGAAAGGGCACGGTCCCGCGCAGCCTTGAGTCGGTCCATGATCGACTACTCCACCGGCAGTCCCAGCCGGCGGGCGATCAGGAGTCGCTGCACCTCCGAGGTGCCCTCGCCTATCTCCAGGACCTTGGCATCCCGATAGAAGCGCGCCACTGGATACTCCTCCATGAACCCGTAGCCACCGAACACCTGAGTGGCGACTCGGGTCGCCGTAACGGCGGACTCTGTGGCATAGAGCTTTGCGATAGCAGCGGCTCGATGGAACTCTCGAGGACTGGCGCCATGATCACGCAACGCTGCTGCCGCGTACACCAGTTGATGAGCCGCCGAGGACATCACATCAAGATCAGCAATTTGGAAGGCGATGCCTTGCTTGCGGCCAATCGGCACACCGAATGCGGTGCGCTGCAAGGCGTACTGTGTTGAGAGTTCCAGGCAGGCCCGAATACAACCCAAGGCCAGTGCGGCAATGCCGACCCGTCCATTATCCAAGATCGAAAGGAACTGCCGATACCCTTGTCCGCGCTCTCCCAGCAAATGATCTTCGGGCACATGAACGTCGGAAAACGTCAACGGATGAGTATCGGAGGCATGCCAGCCGAGCTTGACATAGCTGGGACCTACTTCGAAACCGGGTACCCCGGTGGGCACGACGATGGCTGAGATCTCCGGCCTGCCATCATCGCCGGTGCCGGTTCGTGCCGTAACCGTGCAGATGGAAGTGATGTCGGTGCCCGAGTTGGTAATGAACTGCTTGCTGCCGTTGATCACCCATTCATGATCGCGTAACACCGCACGGGTACGGGTCGCGCCGGCGTCGGATCCTGCATCTGGTTCGGTCAGGCCGAAAGCCGCCAGAGCGCGTCCGGCGAGCAGGTCCGGCAACCAGCGCGCCTTCTGTTCTGCGGTACCGAAATGAGCGATAGGGCTACTGCCGAGCCCTACGGATGCCTCGAGGGTGATGCCCAGCGACTGATCGACCTTGCCGATTTCCTCGATGGCAATGCACAGACTGGTGAAGTCACCTGCGCCGCCGTACTCCTCGGGCCCATTCAATCCGAAAAGGCCCAGCTCGCTCATGAGTTTGATCGCTTCCAGCGGCGCTTCGTGCGCGGCGTTCCAGCGCTCGACGTGGGGTGCCAGATCGCGAGCAGCGAAGTCAGCAACCGCGGCCCGGAAATCGTTGTGCTCCTCGCTAAGCGAGAACGGACTCGTCATAAGGCTCTTTCCGTCGTCACTGACTTTGTCAGCATAGTTGACGCTTACGTAAACGTCATGCCTAGACTGCGGTCCAAGGAGGAGCGCGTGATGAGTGACCGAACTTGGAGCATTGGAGAACTCGCCGAGGAGTTCGACACGACACTGCGAACCATCCGGTTCTACGAGGACCGGGGACTCCTCGCGCCGGAACGGCAGGGCACGACTCGGATCTTTCATGCTCGGGACCGGGTACGACTGCAGCTCATCCTGCGTGGCAAGCGGCTCGGCTTCACACTTGATGAGATCGCACATGTCATCAACATGTACGACGAGACTCCGGGCGAGCGCGGTCAGCTAGCGTTCCTGATTGCCGATATCGGCAAACGCCGTGAGGCTCTGCTTGCTAAGCGTCGGGATCTTGATGAGGCCCTGGCCGAGCTAGATGATCTTGAACAGCGCTGCCGAGCTGATTTAGAGCGCCTCAGCGAGTCCCGCTGACAGCGCGAGTGCCGCTATTCCAAGGCGAGCGAAGCGGCGGCGTCCTGCTGGCCGGTGACGTCCCAGAGATGGTGGATCACATCGTGCAAGAAGTACTGGAGAAACGTGGCGACGGTGAACTCGGCGCCGTCAGACCTAATGCCGCGTCGGCGGTACTGCTCCGGCGTGAGTGACTGGATCCGGGCCACAAAGCGCTGCGCCGCTGCTTCCAGTTCCTCGGCAACGACCTCCGGGTCCTGTTCGCTGTACCGCTCCTCGATGGCTGTCTCGTCCTGGTTCCAGTTGGCGAAAGTGGGTGTGTCCTCTTTGAGCATCTGTTCAAGACGGCCATCGAAAAGCCGGAAGACGTCGCGTACATGAGCGCCGTACTCGAGTGGTGACCAGACGTCCGGCACCGGGCGCGCGGTAACTGCTGGACTGGAGCGCAGAATCTGGACCCACTCCTCAGCTGCCACGAACGTGCGCTGAGCGAACTCTGTGGGCTCGATGTCGCCGGCCGAAAGCCCACACTGATCGCATCGCCGACCCAGCACCCACGTCCAGTCCTTGGTGTCTGGCTGAGGTTGCGGTGCGTCGGAAGGGGGTTGCACGACAAGAAGCCTAGTGCGCTCAGCTCGGTCAGCTAGGTGTTCAGGCAAACCTGTGATGTCCACAAG
>DATFBI010000285.1:0-5383 GCA_035253925.1 Propionibacteriaceae bacterium | reverse complement strand
CACCGCACACCCAGCTCGTGTAGCCAGCTGCGCTGCTCACCAGTCGCGAAATGTACGTATGCCTCCGCCCAGCGACGCGGCCAGTAATCCTCCAATCGATCGAAGGCGGCGCTACCCAACCAGTCGGTGAGCGCCAGCCGCTCGGAATCATGGATCCGCAGCCGCCGCTGCTCGGGTGAGTTGACCATGAAGAGGCCACCGAGCGACCAGTGAGCCTGGCCCCCAATGGAGTCAAGCGGCTCGGCGTCCACCATGATCACCGATCGGTCGGCCGCGGCCAGCTCGTGTGCGGCGACGAGACCTGATAGCCCAGTGCCAACCACGATGACGTCAGAGTCCATAGTCGGAATGCTGCCATCACCAGCTGTGTTCGCTCGCGCAGCGCGCGCTTTGAAGGCACTGTCTTCCTCGCTCTGTTGCAGGCGATGAATGCTCCCAACACAAGCCAGTCCGCTTGCGACATCGCCTGCTCCTTCGCTCGTCCAAACAGTGCCACGCGCGCTAACCGACGTTCGCGAACGGGTTGGTGTTCGCTCGCGCAGCGCGCGCTTCGGAGGCGCTGTCTCCCTGGCTTGCTCGGCTGCCGACAGCCAACGCCATTACTCTGGGCCCCATGACCGAGGCAGCAGTTGTTTCCTCTCCTGATCTGATGCGACTGCGGGGGCTGCTCACTGCAACAGGGCCCGGCATGGAGCTGACGTCGCCCGCTACTGGTCAGGTGCTCGGTGAGCTGCCGACCTCGACTCCGGCCGATGTGGAGGTGGGGGCCCAGATCGCTCATCGCGCCCAGAAGGAATGGGCCGCTCGCCCGATCGAGGAGCGGGCCGAGTTGTTGCTCGATTTTCATGATCATCTGTTGGATCACCGAGAGTACTTCGTTGACCTATTGCAGGCCGACGGCAAGGACCGGATGAGCGCCACCTCTGACGTGCTTCACGTGGCGCTCACCGCCCGCTATTACGGACGCACCGCCCGTCGCTATCTGCGCTCGGAACGGGGACAGGGTCTCCTTCCTCTTGTAACGAAGATCGAGCGGCATTACGTACCGAAGGGTCTTGTCGGCGTCATCGCGCCGTGGAACTGGCCACTGACCTTGGCAATCTCTGACGGACTGGCTGCTTTGGTCGCCGGCAACGCGATCATGCTCAAACCTGATCATCGGACTCCGCTGCCGGCGTTGGCAGCAGTGGAGCTGCTGCGTACTGCGGGTTTGCCTCCCGACTTATGGCAGGTAGTGCACGGACCTGGCACTGCCGCGGGACGGGACCTGATCGACGTCAGCGACTATGTCTGTTTCACCGGTTCCACCTCGACCGGACGTACTGTGGCCGTCCAGTGCGCCAGTCGGCTGATCGGCTGCACGCTGGAATTAGGCGGTAAGAATCCGATGGTGATCTTGGATGACGCCGACGTGGAGGCTGCGGCAGAAGGCGCAGTGCGGGCGTCATTCTCCGGTGCCGGCCAGATGTGCGTCGCAACCGAACGCATCTACGTCGCAGACCCAATCTTCGAACGATTCGTCCAGGCCTTCATCGCACGAACCCAGGCGATCCGACTCGGCAACACTCCAGACTTCTCTTACGACATGGGCAGCTTGTTTAATCATGATCAACTGGCACGAGTCAGCGGTCATGTTGAGGATGCCAGATCGAAGGGCGCAACAGTGCTAACGGGCGGCCGACGGCGCGAGGACATTGGGGAGCTGTGCTACGAGCCCACCATTCTCACCGGCGTAACGCCGCAGATGGAGTGCTACGCCGAGGAGACGTACGGCCCGGTCGTCAGCGTGTACCGGGTTGACAACGAGACTGAGGCCGTGATGCGGGCCAACGAGTCGGACTACGGCCTCAACGCGAGCATCTGGACCAGCAACCTTGCTCGGGGGCGTCGGGTTGCCAGCAAGATCAAATGTGGCAGCGTGAACGTCAACGATGGGTTTGCCGCAAGCTTGGGCAGCATCGATGCGCCCATGGGAGGCATGAGGAACTCAGGGCTCGGCCGCCGCCAAGGGCGGGACGGCATCCGCAGATTCGTCGAGGTTCAGTCAGTGGCCACTCAGAGCATCCCGCTCGCCCCGAGTCACGGCCTCGATGCCAAGTCGTTCACTTCGCTCATGACCGGCGTATTCAAGGTCATGAAGAAGGTCGGTCGGGCCTAGCCGAATGGTCATAGACTCATCGTCTCCGGAACTGGCGAACTCGGCACTATGACGAGCCGTTCGCTCCGCCGACTGCAGGAGCTTGCGATCTCAGCAACGATGTGCATGCACCGTGCAACGCAAGCGACGAAGCAGTCGGAACGCGCGAACAGCTTGTCAGAGTGCCAATCAAACGGGGGAGAGGATGCGAGATGGGCCAGCGAGAGCACGATTTGGTGTTGGTCGTTGACTTCGGTGCCCAATACGCCCAGCTGATTGCACGTCGGGTACGCGAGGCGAATGTGTACTCCGAGATCGTGCCGCACACCGCTTCGGCTGCAGAGATCATCTCGCGCCGGCCGAAGGCGATCATCCTCTCCGGTGGGCCGTCATCGGTCTACGAGCCCGGAGCTCCACAGCTCGACGCGGCACTAGTTGACGCCGGCACACCGGTCTTCGGCATCTGCTACGGCTTCATGGCTATGGCTCAGGTGCTTGGCGGATCCGTTGCTCGTACCGGAATGCGGGAGTACGGCCGCACCGCCGTCAAGGTAGCCGATTCCAGCACTCTGCTTGCCGGATTGCCCGCAACCATGAGCGCTTGGATGTCCCACGGGGACGAGGTGGTTACAGCTCCGGATGGCTTCGAGGTGGTGGCGACCTCGGCGCGCGCGGCAGTCGCCGCGTTCGAGGACCCCTACCGTGGGCTGGCTGGGGTGCAGTGGCATCCCGAGGTGCTGCACACCGAACGCGGCCAGCAGGTGCTGGAGAATTTCTTGTTCGAGATTGCCGGTTGCACACCGGATTGGACTGCAGCCAACATCGTCGATGAATCAGTGTTGGCCATTCAGCAGCAGGTGGGCGGCAAACATGTCATTTGCGGGCTTTCTGGCGGTGTCGACTCCGCGGTAGCCGCTGCCCTGGTACAGCGTGCAGTCGGCAGCCAACTCACTTGTGTCTTCGTCGATCACGGTCTACTCCGCAAAGGCGAGGCTGAGCAGGTCGAGCGCGACTACGTCGCGGCGACCGGAGTCGATCTCAAGGTTGTCGAAGCTTCAGAGCAGTTCCTCGCCGCGCTCTCAGGGGTAGCCGATCCTGAGGAGAAGCGCAAGATCATTGGTCGCCAGTTCATTCGGACCTTCGAGACAGCGGCCCGCGAGGTAGTCGGCGAGGCTGGAGAGGTCGAGTTCCTGGTGCAGGGCACGCTGTATCCGGACGTAGTCGAGTCCGGCGGCGGTGAGGGTGCGGCCAACATTAAGAGCCACCACAATGTCGGCGGGCTACCTGAGGATCTGCAGTTCCAACTGATCGAGCCGCTCCGCACACTTTTCAAGGATGAAGTACGGGCAGTGGGTGCGCAGCTTGGCTTGCCGCCCGGAATCGTCTGGCGGCATCCCTTCCCTGGACCAGGCCTCGCTATCAGGATCATTGGCGAGGTCACCCGCGAGCGGCTCGCCGTTTTGCGAGAGGCGGATGCGATCGCACGGGCTGAGCTGACAGCAGCCGGACTTGATCGCGACATCTGGCAGTTCCCGGTCGTATTGCTGGCCGATATCCGTTCGGTCGGCGTGCAAGGTGATGGCCGGACGTACGGACACCCCATCGTGCTCCGCCCGGTGACTAGCGAGGATGCCATGACTGCAGACTGGGGCCGGCTCCCGTACGAGGTGTTGGAAAGAATCAGTACCCGCATCACCAATGAGGTCGATCAGGTCAACCGGGTCGTCGTAGACATCACCAGCAAACCGCCGGCCACCATTGAGTGGGAGTGATTCGCATACATTGCCCAAGGTGAGGGTTCGGCGTACGTTTCCCCCAAAGCGGCGAGGAGGAACGCCTGAGGAGGGGGTTCGGCGTACGTCTTCCACCAAAGCGGCTGAAAAGAGCACCCGAGACAGGGCCGCCATAGCCACCATGGAAATCACCTCAAGGCCATTCCTGGCGCACCTAGACTGAGAGGTGAAAGCGTCGTTGCCCGCACGTTCGCCGCAACAGCTTCATCGGGAAACACTGCAAACAAGAGGAATTCAACCGTGTCCGAGATGACCAGCCAGACTCCGCCAACAGGCTTGACCGGCACTGCGCGCGTCAAGCGCGGCATGGCCGAGATGCTGAAGGGCGGGGTAATCATGGATGTCGTCACACCAGAGCAGGCCAAGATCGCTGAGGACGCCGGAGCGGTCGCTGTCATGGCACTGGAACGGGTTCCGGCCGACATCCGAGCGCAGGGCGGCGTGGCACGGATGAGTGACCCCGACATGATCGACGGCATCATCGCTGCGGTTTCCATTCCAGTCATGGCGAAGGCTCGGATCGGGCATTTCATGGAGGCCCAGGTGCTGCAGTCGCTGGGGGTTGACTACATCGATGAATCCGAGGTACTGACGCCAGCCGACTACGCCAACCACATTGACAAGTGGCGCTTTACTGTGCCGTTCGTCTGTGGCGCAACCAATCTTGGTGAAGCACTGCGTCGGATCGCTGAGGGCGCGGCAATGATCCGATCCAAGGGCGAGGCGGGCACTGGTGATGTCTCCAACGCCGTGACTCACATGCGCCAGATCCGCGCCGAGATTGCCAGGCTCACTTCGATGGCGTCCGATGAGCTCTACGTGGCTGCGAAAGACTTGCAGGCACCATACGAGCTCGTCGCTGAGGTGGCACAGCTCGGCAAGCTACCCGTGGTGCTGTTTACAGCCGGCGGCATCGCAACCCCAGCCGACGCCGCGATGATGATGCAACTCGGTGCCGAAGGGGTCTTTGTTGGCTCCGGGATCTTCAAGTCCGGCAACCCAGCCGAGCGGGCGGCGGCCATCGTGAAGGCGACCACCTTCTACGACGACCCAGACGTGGTTGCCAAGGTTTCGCGCGGGCTTGGCGAGGCCATGGTGGGTATCAACGTCGATGACATCCCGCAGCCGCATCGCCTCGCCCAACGCGGCTGGTGAGCCGCGCGCCAATTGTCGGCGTCCTCGCCCTGCAAGGTGACGTACGGGAGCACCTGCGCGCATTAACGGCCTGCGGCGCCGATGTCCGACCGGTACGCCGCCCGACCGACCTGCAGGGTCTGGACGGGATCGTGCTGCCCGGTGGAGAGTCGACCACTATCGACAAGCTCTCACGAATCTTCGGGCTACGCGAGCCTTTGATCACCGCATTGGAAGGCGGACTGCCGGCGTATGGGTCCTGTGCCGGGATGATCTTGCTTGCCAAGAAGCTGCTGGACGGTACTAAAGATCAACAAAC
>DATFBI010000284.1:0-18802 GCA_035253925.1 Propionibacteriaceae bacterium | reverse complement strand
TCGACCGGCGCCTCAACGGTAGAGGAAGCCGATCGTACGAACTCCCCCATGTCCTTCAGCATGCTGAGGACAGTCTTGCTTTCGACTCCGAGCTCCTTCGCAAGCTCGTAGACACGGACCTTTGCCACTGCTCTCCTTGTTGGCGGTCCGGGTCTAGATGTCCGGACCAGTTAGTTGTCGATCATGCTCACTGAGCGGTTCTCATCGAGCGGTCATGAGCTGGTGCCCACTTTCTGGTTCGGCTCTCGCGTACGCGAGTGCTTGCTCATCTCAGCCGCTCCAGGTGGAGCGGATGCATTGGAGACTCTATGCCCAGCCGCGCGTACGTGTCTAAGTGAGCGTGCTGAGGAACTGCCGGATTGTGACTGCGGCCTGTTTCCCATCAATCTCTGACCGTAGAGCCCTCCCCAGGCTACGTCGCTTGAGCGCTCGCTCAAGACATTCGAGACGCGGGTGAAGGTAGGCACCGCGGCCTGGCTGAGCTTGGTGGAGGTCAATCGCTACTACTCCGTCGTTAGCAACGATCCGGAGGAGTCGAGCCTTCTCGTCCCTCATCCGACACCCGATGCAGGTGCGTACGGGGGCAGGCACCGCAACAGGCTAGCGCTGTCCGGCGTACGGCATATTCCGAGCGGAGCGCCATCTCGAGTCGCGCCTGGACCCTCTTAAGCGGCGTTTGCCGTCTGGAGACGTCTCGCGAGTGTCCAAATCGCACAAATGACACCTGTTAGACGTCCTGAGACGACTCGCGTGATCCAGCGGCAACCGGACGAAGTCTCACAAATTCTGTTGATAACTGTGGCGGCATCTGCTGGAGCACTCAGGATCGTGCTCATGTTCTTACCCGCACAGACCCACGATGGATTCGATCCTCGCCGGCCATTCAGTCGCGCAGAAGCTCGAGCGGCTGGACTTACTCCGGAAATGCTGCTTAGCAAACGGTTCCACAAGATCTTTTGGGATGCCTACGTCTCCCGTGACGTGCCCATTACGCCGTTGCTAAGAGCGAAGGCTGTCATCAGACTCGTGCCGAGCGGGTCGTATATCAGCCACCACACCGCGGCCGAGTTGTGGGGCGCGGCAGTGCCGGCCGATACGGCGACGCATGTCACGCTGCCGTCGGCCCATCGACGCCAAGTTCGCCAAGGAGTGCGCTCACACTATCGCAGGCACCCGGCGCAGACGGTGCTTCGCAAGGGCGTGCCCATTTCCACTCCCGCCCAGACCTTCTTGGATCTGGCCGCGGTCAGAATCGGGCTCGTCGACCTCGTCGTGGTGGCTGACGGCATGATCAAGGCTGGCCATACCTCACCGGAGCAACTCATCGAGGCTGCCGCACAGTGGAGTGGTCAAGGATGCAGGATGGCGCGCAGAGCGGCCTCCCTGGCGCGCGAGGGTGTGGACTCACCGCAGGAAACGCGGCTACGGCTCCTTCTCGTGCTTGCTGGTCTTCCCGAGCCTTGCGTCAATCTGATCATTCGTGGGCGTGACGGCAGCTGGCGCAGACGTTACGACCTCGGGTATCAGCATCTTCGGCTGATCATTGAGTACGACGGCCGCCAGCACGCCGAAGACACCCAGCAATGGCTAACCGACATCTTCCGCCGTGAGGAGCTCGACCAGATGCGCTGGCGGCTCTTGATCGTCACCTCGGAAGGCGTCTACCAACAGCCATTGCGGACGCTGGAACGCGTACGAGATGCGCTGCTCGAGTGTGGCGCCGTCGGAGTTCGGCGCACCTTCAAGCCAGAGTGGCGGCTTCATTTTCCCGCCCGCTAACGCCAGCCGTCCCAAGCCGGCTCGCAGGGGCTCATTCCGAAGTTGCGACACTCGCCAGCCATCTCGAGATGGCAAACGTGACCCCCAGCCAGGAGTAAGGGAAGTTATGTCAGGCCGGCGCCGTATCAGAGCGGATATCGATACGCCAGCCCGTCAGCCGCGCAGCCAGCCGCGCATTCTGACCTTCCCGACCGATTGCAAGCGAGAGCTGATAGTCCGGCACCACAACACGTGCGGCCCGCAAGTTCTCATCAACCACAGTCACCGAGGTCACCTTGGCAGGCGACAGAGCCTGGGCAACAAAGGTCGCCGGGTCGGGAGAGTAATCGATGATGTCGATCTTCTCTTCGTTAAGCTCATGCATCACAGCCCGCACCCGCTGCCCCATAGGTCCGATGCAGGCGCCCTTCGCACTGACATCTGGGTTGTTGCTCATGACCGCGATCTTGCTTCGGTGACCTGCCTCGCGCGCCACCGCTTTGATTTCGACAGTCCCATCCGCAATCTCGGGCACCTCAAGCTTGAACAGCTTCTCCACCAATCCCGGATGGGTGCGCGAAACGATCACTTGCGGTCCGCGAAGTTCCTTGCGAACCGAAACCACATAGACCCGGATCCGAGTTCCGTGCGTGTAGTGCTCACCAGGCACCTGCTCGCTCAACGGCATGATCGCCTCGATCTTGCCAAGGTCGACCAGCACGGTACGGCTGTCACTGCCCTGCTGCACAACTCCGGAAACAATGTCGCCCTCGACCCCGGAGAAGTGCCCGTATTTCTGCTCGTCCTCGGCGTCTCGAAGTCGCTGCATGATCACCTGACGGGCCGTCGAGGCGGCCACTCGGCCAAACCCGTGCGGTGTGTTGTCGTACTCCCCGACCTGTTGACCGTTCTCGTCGTACTCCGGTGCCAGCACGGTGACGTGTCCGGTCTTGCGGTTGAGCTCGACACGAGCGCCGTGTACTGCACCCTCGGTCTTCTCGTACGCCGTGAGCAGGGCGTCTTCAATCGCACTGGCCAGGACCTCGAACGGGAGGTCCTTCTCACGCTCCATCAGCCGCAGCACGGAGATGTCGATGTCCATCTCACCCCTCCTCGTCCTCGCTGCGGGCAACACTCGGCCGATTGAGCTCCACTTGGACCAGTGCGCGCTCGACATCAGCGAACCGGATCTCGCGGTCTTCCCCGTCGATGTTGAGCCGTACACCCTCTTCAGTGTTGGAAACGATCCGGCCGGTAATTGTGTCCCCCTCAGCCAATCGCACCGCGACCAGGCGTCCGGTGTTCCGGCGCCAATGTCGGGGCAGTTCGAGCGGCCGGCTGATTCCGCGTGAGGTCACTTCGAAGGTGTACGCGGCGTTGCCGGCCACATCGGCTCGATCCAAAGCTGCCGATGCCGCCTTGCTTGCCTCGGCAATGTCATCCAGCAGAGGGCCAGTGCCCTGCGGTCCGTCGCCATCGACCACCACTCGCAGCAACCGGCGTTTGCCAGCCGGAATGATCTCCACCGCTTCCAGCTCCAGGCCGAACTGGGCGAGGACCGGGGTCAGCACACCAGCGATCTGGCTCTCTTTCATTGCGCTGTCCTTCGATCCGATTAGGTCCTTCGGTTGTGACGACCCCAACATGGAAAACATCCTGTTGCGCGTGTCCGGCAGCATACCGCCCGGGTGAGGTACCGTCGGCGGGTGGCTGAGTGCGACGTAGCAGCTCCGGCAGTCCAGCCAGCCCAGTTGTCGCGCCGCATGATCATTGGTCTGGGTCTCGCGGCCCCGATGCTGGCAGTGCCCTGGCTTGCCGGATGCAGCAACGACCTGGGTACCGATGCTCCTGCAGAAACACCGTCCGTGGCATCCGAATCCAGTCCTGCCGCACCGATGCCGAGTGCCAGCGCAACCGCCGTGGAGCCGAATTCGTCGGCCGTGGCGGCGGCGCCGGAGCAGGCGTTGGCCGCCCTGGCCGCGGCCATCTTGGTCGGGCCGCAGCATAGCCAGCTCTCCCGAGACCACCGCAACCTTTTGACCTTCCTGAAAAACGCACACACGGCGCACGCTCGGGCAATAGCCAATCCGCTACCAAGCCAATCGCCGGTCAAGGTTGACAGACACTCATTGAGCAGTTCGCTGGCAATACTGGCGCGCCGGGAGAATGCGGCCGCCGGCCGCTATCGAAAGGCCGCACTGCAGGCGAAGGGATTAGACGCACTGCTCTGGGGCTCCTTGTCACTTTCGGCCGCAAGCTTCGCTGCGGCGCTCGGTTCCGCTAACCCACCATCGACTCGCCCGGTCGCCAATCGGAAACAGACTGAAGTCCTTTCCGAGGTTGCCGCTGTCCAGGAACTGGTCCGTCAACTGCACGCGATGGTGTACGGCTACCAGCTGGCGATCGGCAAGATGAAGGTACTGAGCAAGCAGCGACCCAAGGCGGAGCGGGAGTTGCTTAACCACCGCATCTTCAGGGATCGGCTCATCGCCTGGCTAAGGAAGCGTTCCGCGGAGGTTCCGGCTGCTGAGCCGGCGTATGTGCCGTCGGTCATTCCGCGCAACCCAGCGACGGCCGGAAAGCTGATCATGCAGATGCAGAGCGCGCTGCAACCTTTCTGCGGGCTTTGGCTGGCTGCCGCCAACAGCCAGGCAGACCGAGAGCAGGCGCTCACCGCGCTGAGCGCGGCCGTGAAGACTGCCCACTCCTGGGGCGCGCCGCTGACCGCCTGGCCTGGCTGGAGCAGTTGATCGGGTTCGATTGCTCCGCTCGCTTCGCTCGCTGCGTCTATTGGCGAGCTCCACTCGCTGCGATGTTCGCCGGGTAGCCGCCGTCTTGGCGAATCCAACAAACCTCTGTGCCCCGGGATCTAGATCTCTTCTCGACTCGTTCTCGTCGGCTTCGCCTGCAGATCGGCGGCGCGAACATCGCGGGCGCGGATCGCGCGTTGAGAGCCGCTGCCTTCCTCATTCCCCCGCAGCCACCAGCACTGTAAAGCGGGACTGTTATGGAGGCTGGCTGATCGCTCGTTCGTCCAGGACAGCGGCGCGCACGATCACTGCCTGAACTGGACGACGACGTCGTATGCCAGCTTGATGATCAATCCGCTTAGCACGATCAAGAAAACCTTACGGATGAACGAATTCCCACGGCTAATAGCAGTCCGGGCTCCGAGATAACCGCCCATCAGATTGGCCGCACCCATCATCAGACCCAATGCCCACAGCACCGAACCCGACAGTCCGAAGACAACAATTGCGGCCAGGTTAGTGACCAGATTGGCGATCTTGGCGTTGGCACTTGCCTCCAGAAATCCGTAGCCCAGTACGGCAACCAGCAAGATCACAAAGAAGGAACCCGTGCCCGGCCCTAGGAAGCCGTCGTACGCGCCGACGCCCAACCCAATCAGCGCAGTTCGTCCGTAATGTCCCCGTCCTACGTGCTTCCGCACCGAGATCGCACCAAGCTGCGGACGCCGCCAAACGTAAATGCCTACCCCGATTAACGCCGCCAATACGATCGGAGTGAACGCATCCTTAGGCAGCAGCCTTGCCAGAAAGGCGCCCGCTGCCGATCCGATAGCTGAGGCGACGACCAGCGGCGCAACGGTCCGCCAATCGAGCGGAATCCTCAGCGCGTACGTCACCGAGCTGGTGGCCGTCCCGCAGAATGAAGAGATCTTGTTCGTGCCCAAGATCACTGCTGGCGGAGTGTTGCTAGGCAAGCCGATCAACAAGGCCGGCAATTGGATCAAGCCACCGCCACCAACCACCGCGTCGACCCACCCGGCGACAAAGGCGGCGACTAGCAGCGCGATCAGCGACAGGACGGAAAGATCATCCAACGCATCCAAGATCTCAGGCGCCGTGCACGGCCGCGAGAATCTCGGTCAGCGCATCCTCAACGACGACCTCGACCTGCTCCCCCGACTTTCGGTCACGTACCTCAACCACACCGTTGGCCAGGCCGCGGCCCACTACCACGATGGTCGGCATGCCCATGATCTCAGAGTCGGCGAACTTGACACCTGGACTTACCGACCGGTCATCCAGCAGCACGGAAACGCCCGCTTCGTCAAGGTGTACGGCGAGGTCGGCCGCAGCCATACCAACCACGTCTTCCTTGCCAGCTGCCACGACGTGCACATCAAACGGCGCCAGTTCCCGCGGCCAGCACAGGCCCTTCTCATCGCAGGTGCCCTCTGCCACCGCCGCGACTGCTCGCGAGATGCCCACGCCGTAGGAGCCCATGGTGACAGTAACGAGCTTTCCGTTTTGATCAAGCACCTTGAGTCCGAGCGCCTCGGCGTACTTGCGGCCTAGCTGGAAGATGTGTCCCATCTCGATGCCACGGGCCAGCGTGAGTGGTCCGGAGCCGTCCGGAGCAGTATCGCCTTCTCGGATCTCAGCCGCCTCGATGACACCGTCCGGTGTGAAGTCTCGCCCACAAACAAGATCGAAAACATGCCGCCCCGGCTCGTTGGCTCCAGTAACCCAGCGAGTGCCTGCCACGATTCGCGGATCGACCAGATACCTGATCTTGGTTGGGGATTCCTCGCCAAGCAGTGGTTCTGGCTTTTCAGCGAACCGGGCTGGTCCCAGATAACCCCTAACGAGTTCCGGGTGGGCCGGGAAATCCTCATCGCCGAACGGCTCCACTTCGGCCGGAGCCAGCTGCGCCGCAAGTCGTTTCATGTCAACTTCGCGATCCCCAGGGACTCCGATCACCAGCGGATGGCGGGTGCCGTCGATTTCGGTGATCATCAGCACTACGTTCTTCAAGGTGTCACTCGCCTGCCATGGCCGGTCAGCCCGAGGAAAGCGTGCGTTCGCCAGCTCGACCAGGGTCGCGATTGTGGGAGTCTCAGGGGTGTCTTCAACATGCGCGGCGGGCGCATCGTCGTAAGGCAGCGGCTCGGGAGGTGTGATCCGCACCGCCTCCACATTGGCCGCGTAACCGCCGGGTGAGCGTACGAAGGTGTCCTCGCCATTCTCGGCAACCGCCAAGAATTCCTCGCTCGCCGACCCCCCCATCGCCCCTGACATGGCGCGCACGATGACGTACTCGAAGCCAAGTCGATTAAAGATCTTGACGTACGCGTCGCGATGGGCCGCATACGACTTGGCCAAACCTTCATCATCTATGTCGAAGGAGTAGGAGTCCTTCATCACGAACTCGCGGCCGCGCAGCAACCCGGCACGCGGCCGTGGCTCATCGCGATACTTCGTCTGGATTTGGTACAGGGAGAGCGGCAGGTCCTTGTAAGAGGAGTACATGTCCTTGACCAGAAGAGTGAACATCTCCTCATGCGTGGGACCCAGCAGGTATTCCGCACCCTTCCTGTCCCGCAGCCGGAAGATGGCCTCTCCATATTCGGTCCAGCGTCCGGTGGCCTCGTACGGTTCCTTTGGCAGCAGTGCCGGAAAGTGCACCTCTTGAGCACCGATTGCGTTCATCTCCTCGCGTACGATGCGCTCGACGTTGCGCAGTACGCGGTACCCCAGCGGCAGCCAGCTATAGAGCCCTGGCCCGGCGCGGCGGATGTAGCCGGCACGTACTAGCCAACGATGGCTGGGCACCTCGGCATCGGCCGGGTCCTCGCGCAACGTGCGGACGAACAACTCCGACATTCGGGTGATCACCCGAGCACTTTAGTATCTCCACCGGAATGAGGTGCGGCTACAGAGTCCGGGCGAATGCTGCGATGGCATCAAGGTCTGGCCGGTAACCGTCGGTGGTGTCGATATCGAGGGTTGGTACGTCGATGTGGATCGGCTCGAACTGCCGATCCACACTGAAGTGCTCAATGTCGTCGTGCGCGGCACGGCTGTGTTGCTCGCCTCGCCGTTGCTCGGCCCTGGCACGCGCGATTGCCGGCTCAACGTGACAGCGCACAATCCGCAGCTGTGCAAGCGGCCGCAGGGGTTCGAGTCCGCGCACCCAGTTCGCATGCTGAAACGCTGCCTCAGCAACGTGGGTGACACCATGCTCCAAGAACAACCGGATCGTGGCGAAAAACAGACCGTAGCTTCTGACTGTCAACGGATCCGACGGCCCAGGAACGAAGTCTGGTGTAGCAGCAACCATGCCTTCCTTGATCTCGTCCCGGCAGAGGGCGGGACAACCGATCATTGCGGCCAGCCGGTGGGCCAACGTTGTCTTGCCTGACCCGGCAGGTCCAGTCACGATCACAAGCGTGGGACGCGACATCTTTTTCAGAGCTATCCCCGCGTCAGTCCCTTCGGATGCTTCTTCATCACAACAGCGGTGGTACGCCGTTGGGCATCCAGCAACCGGCTGCGGAATGATCCCTCCGCAGTCTTCAGTGCTACTGAAACCTGATACAACCTCGCCGGCTTTCCAGGCGCATAGTTGGTGACCAAAGTCGGGATGAACTCAGCTTTGGTCACCGTGAATCCTCCGTTGCCGAGACGCGTGAAGGTGAACCGCCCGGTCGCGCCTTCGGCACCACGAGGCACATTGCTGGCGTGCTGCGCCACGGTGTTCCCCACTCCATAGAGCACCCACTTTTTGTTCATCGTGGTCCACGGTTGCACGACATGCGGATGGTGCATATAGACAAGATCAACATCGGGTGACGCGGTAAGTGTCCGGGCGAGCGCGACCTGCTGCGCATTCTCCGCCGTGGAGTACTCGGTTCCGATGTGTACTGCCGCGATCACGATCTCTGCTCCTGCAGCCCGGGCGCGCCGCGCCTGGCGTAGCAGCCCGCTGGCACTCGCCCTGTGCACCGCCCACGGTTTGTCTTCCGGCATGGGAAGGCCGTTCAGGCTGGCCGTGGCCGCGATAATGCCGATCTTGATTCCCTGCCGAGTAGTGAAGATCGTCGGGCGCTCTGACTCGGCCCTGGTACGAGCCGTGCCAGCGTGGCCGATCTTGGCTCGATCAAGATCATCGAGCGTACGTTTCAGGCCGTTGAAGCCCTGGTCGAGGCTGTGGTTGGAGGCGGTGGTACAGACGTCATAGCCAGTCGCAGCGATACCGCGGACAACGTGCGGCGGTGCAGCGAACAGCGGATAGTTCCGGTACGGCCCGCCGGCCGGAGCGAGCGGTACTTCCTCGTGGCAGATCGCCAAGTCAGCCGTTGAGATCGCCGGCTTTATGCCCGCCAGCAGGGGTGCGAAGTCATAGCCGCCCTTTCCGCGTCGCCGGGCGTCCTCCCGCGCGCCGTACCACAGGGTGTTGTGCCACAGCAGATCACCGTTCATCACCACTATGACGCTCTCCCGTGGTGGCGGCCCTGGGTGGACCATTAGCTTGGGACCGGCCGAAACGTGGTCAGTGGCGCATCCGGACAGCATGATCAACAGGACGAAACAGACTGCTGCCAGCCGCATCAATCAGATCCTCAAAAGTGAACCGTGGCGAACTCTCCTACCTCGGTAAACCCCACCCTGGCGTACGTCGCGCGCGCGGGCAAGTTGTAGTCGTTGACGTAGAGCGAAACGGTGGGCACGACGGTGCGCGCCAGCTGGACAACGGCAGCCATGGCCGGAGCCGCCAACCCACGTCCACGCAACTCCGGTTCCAGCCAGACTCCTTGCACTTGGCAGACCGATCCTGACACCGAGCCGAGATCGGCCTTGAACAACACCCGATTACCGTCAAAGATGCCGAACGCGCGACCGGAGGCAATCAGTTGCCGGACGTAGAAGCGATAGCCGGCTGAATTGCCCTGCACCGGTGACACGCCGATCTCTTCGGTGTACATCTTGACAGCTGCGTCTGTGTAGGCATCCCATTGATCGAGGGTGACTCGCCGCACCCGCCGGTCAACTGGCACAGCCGGCGGCGAGCTGATCGCCATCACAGGCTGGTGCGGCCGTAGGTCCCGAACTTCACTCCAAGCGCCGCCCCAGCGCTCAGAAAGTTTGTTCCATAGCTCAAGTGCCACATGCGACGGGCCAATGATCGATGCACACATCCGGTCCGGACCGGCGAACTCAGTCCACGCATTGAGGGCTTGGTCGTCGGCGTTGACCGGCACCAGGTTGGACCCGGCATGGCACAGTGCCCGCAGCAAACCACCTCGCTCATATCCCCAGACCGGACAACCGAGGCTTGCCTGTTCAAGCCCTGCCGCGCGTACCCGAGAGGCGACGAAGACGTTCTCGATCGGGTTAGCGGAGAGCAACCGAATTGCTGCCGCTAGGTCGCTACGATTCAGCACCCGCACCGAACCCTCGCGGGCCCTGCGCGACGTTAGCGTGCTGGCGACCTTGCGCATGCTCAGTGCACGCTGACCTCAGGCGCGCCATGTCCGGCGGGCATGGATTCACCCATTTCTTCCGCGAGCCGCATCGCCTCCTCGATGAGCGTCTCGACGATGTCGGCCTCCCTAACCGTCTTGATCACCTCGCCGCGGACAAAGATCTGGCCTTTGCCATTGCCCGAGGCGACGCCAAGGTCGGCCTCACGTGCCTCACCGGGCCCGTTGACCACGCAACCCATTACCGCAACTCGGAGCGGCACCTCCAGCCCTTCCAATCCAGCAGTGACCTCGTCGGCCAGCTTGTAGACATCCACTTGGGCGCGACCACAAGAAGGACAGGAAACGATCTCAAGATGCCGCGGACGCAGATTCAGAGATTCCAAGATCTTGATCCCGACCTTGACCTCTTCTACCGGAGGCGCCGACAAGGAGACCCGGATGGTGTCTCCAATGCCCTTAGACAGCAGTGCACCGAAGGCGACCGCAGACTTAATGGTCCCCTGGAACGCCGGCCCAGCCTCCGTAACACCAAGATGCAATGGATAGTCGCAGGCCTCGGCCAACAGCTCGTACGCGCGCACCATGACGACCGGATCGTGGTGCTTGACGGAGATCTTGAAATCGCGGAAGCCGTGCTCCTCGAAGAGACTGGCTTCCCAGAGGGCTGACTCCACCAGAGCTTCCGGAGTGGCCTTGCCGTATTTGCCGAGCAGACGCTTGTCAAGCGACCCGGCATTGACTCCAATCCTGATGGAGCATTCGGCCTCCGCCGCAGCCCGCGCAATCTCCTTCACTTGATCATCGAACGCCCGAATGTTGCCAGGATTGACGCGCACCCCGGCGCAACCAGCGTCGATCGCCGCGAAGACATACCTGGGCTGGAAGTGGATATCGGCGATCACCGGGATCTGAGACTTCTTTGCGATGATCGGCAACGCATCGGCGTCATCCTGGCTCGGCACCGCGACTCGGACGATGTCACAACCGGTCGCGGTCAGCTCGGCGATCTGTTGCAGCGTGGCGTTGATGTCGGCGGTCAGAGTGGTGGTCATCGACTGCACACTGATCGGCGCATCACCCCCAACGGCTACCTTGCCAACCTTGATATGGCGGCTCTTGCGGCGCGGAGCGAGGGTCGGTGGAGGAAGGGTAGGCAGACCCAGGTCGATGCTCATAAGGCCTTTCGTTGCGAGATGCGGCGAAACCATTCTTGAGGGTCCCGCCAACGATCCAGCCTAACGTGAGGTTCGAGCCGCTGGGAGTGAACAATCAGACACCCATCAGCCGCCGGGCCACACATTCCACCACATTCGAGGCGGTATGCGGAAAAACACACGCCAATCAACCCCAGAGCCACCACATTCGTGAGCCTGTGCGGAGAGACCCCAATTCGGGAGGCCGAGGACAAAAGCTCAGAAGAGCCGAATCGGATCGATGATGTCGGCCAAGATCAACACGACGCCTGCAATTAGGATCACGCCGCCGACGACGTACGCGACTGGCAGCAGTTTCGCGGTATCCACTGGTCCCGGATCAGGCCGTCCGAGGAGGCGGGCTATGGCCCGTCTTACCGCCTCGTAAAACGCCGCAGCTACATGCCCTCCGTCCAAGGGCAGCAGCGGCACGAAGTTGAAGAGTGCGACAAACAGGTTGACCGCGCCAAGCACGGTGAACAAGCTCGCGACTTTGGCGGCAGCATCGATCTGGTCTGTCGAGGCGATTTCACCTGCTGCTCGACTTGCCCCAACGATCGACATGGGCCCGTAGATGTCTCTCGGCTTCCCAGTTACCAAGTTGTACGCCGTGTAGTACACCTTCACCGGGAAATAGGCGAGCGCTACAGCGGTCTGCTTGGTCATCTGCCACATATCTCCGATGACCGCTACAGGCCCGCCACGCTCCCGGACTACCTCAGGTTCGACGCCGAAGAATCCGGCGGCAACCCGCTTCGATGGGTCATACCGATCAGGTACGCCGGTGATAACCGTATTGACCGGCTTAAGGTCGAGCCGCTGACCGCCACGCTCAACCGTGACAAGAGCAGGTCGATCCAAGTTGGCCCGGATCAGCCGCGAAACGTCGTCCCATGATGAGACCGGAATTCCGTTGAACGCCACGATTTTGTCCCCGGGCTGGATTCCAGACTCGGCCGCCGGAGTCGGCGGCTTGCCCTCACAGCTCTTGTCAGGGGCGTTTGCCGCGACAATGCAGTCCTGGACATTGCTAATCGTCAGCTGGGAGCGGTAGACGCCGTAGCTAACCGACACGCCGAGCAAGATCATGAATGCCAGCAGAATGTTCATCATCGGGCCACTGGCCATGATGATCAATTTCTGCCAGAACGGTTTCTGAAAGAAGAGCCGGCCCTCGTCCTCGCGACTTATGGTCGACCATTCCGCAGCCCTTGCATTGTCTGCCAGCGCCCGAAACGGTCCGGTGCTGTACGTACGAATCTGGCCAGGACGGTCCTTGGCCGGGGGAAACATGCCAACCAGCCGGACATAGCCGCCCACCGGAACCGCCTTGACGCCGTACTCTGTCTCGCCTCGGCGCCGCGACCACAAGGTTCGACCGAAGCCGACGAAGTACTCAGTGGTCTTGACGTTGAAAAGCTTGCCCGGCACCAGATGGCCAATCTCGTGCAAGGCAATCGAGGCCATCACCAATCCGAAGAAGACAATGGCACCAGCGATGTAGATCACGAGGTCCATTTAGCGCATGGGCTCCATAGCGTGGGTGAGGTCTGTGGCCCGGGCCCGTGCCCAGGCATCCGCCGCCAGCACCACCTCAAGCGTGAGCTGATCACTGACAACCAGCCCCGAGCCTACGTCGGAATCCGAACTGGCGTGTTCTTGCAGCACCAGCGCGACGATGTCGAGTATCTGAGTGAAGCCGATCCGGCCGTCGTGAAAGGCAGCAACGCAGACCTCGTTCGCGGCGTTGTACACCGCCGGAGCTGTCCCACTCAGGCGCCCGGCGTGGCGAGCCAGCTGAACCGCAGGAAAGGCTGCCTCGTCCAGCGGCTCGAACGTCCAGCTGGATGCTCTACTCCAATCACACGGCTGGGCAACTTCGCGCAGCCGATCCGGCCAGCTTAGGCCGAGCGCTATGGGAAGTTTCATGTCTGGCGGAGAGCACTGCGCGAGGGTGGATCCGTCAATGAACTGCACCATCGAGTGCACAATCGACTGCGGATGGACCACGACATCGATCCGGTCCAGCTCCACGCCGTACAGCAGGTAGGCCTCCAGCAGCTCCAACCCTTTGTTCACCAGCGTCGCCGAGTTGGTCGTAATAACCCTGCCCATCCTCCACGTCGGATGCGCTAGCGCTTGGTCTGGCGTGACGTTCCTCATCTGCTCGCGGGTCAGCCCTCTAAACGGGCCCCCGCTCGCTGTCAGGATGAGGCGGTCGACCTCATTCGCGGCACCGCCGCGAAGACATTGCGCCAATGCCGAATGTTCAGAGTCGACGGCAACGATCTGATCAGGCTGTGCCGCACGGGTGACGAGTGAGCCGCCGACCACCAAAGACTCTTTGTTGGCCAGCGCCAGGATCCGGCCAGCTTGCAGCGCAGCCAGCGTAGCGGCCAGCCCTGTCGAGCCGGTGATGCCGTTGAGTACCACGTCGCAGGGCATCGCAGCGAGTTCGGCAGCCGCGTCGGGGCCGGCCAGGATGCGGGGTAGCTGCACCTTTCCCTCCGCCCATCCCCGTCGGCTGGCTTCTGCGTAAAGAGCCAGTTGAAGGTCCTGTACGGTCGTCGCTCGGCTGACGGCGACCATCTGCGCACCGCTGTCCAGCACCTGCCGAGCGAGTACCGGGATCTGTGACCCGCCTGCAGCCAGTCCCACCACGCGGAACTGATCTGGATGTTCGGCCACAACTTCTAGGGCCTGAGTTCCGATCGAGCCAGTGCTGCCCAAGATCACCACGTCACGCACGGGGCAAGTGTGACAGGTCAGAGACCAGTGTTTAGTCGGCCGCCTCCCACCAGCTCAAGACGCGCAACGCGCGTACGGTGTTCCACCTGCTCGGACCTGGCTCCTCCATCCGAAACCAGGTACGACCCGGATAACCGGCGTAGGTCGACCAATGCCTCCCAACACTTGGTGGACCGGATCGACGCGCGCGACGCACCACGTCGATGGCATCACTGAGCCGAGGATCACGATCGGCGTGCACGTCGGCGAAATACTCCAGCCCGCGCAGCACGTCGAAGTGCCACTGGGGCAGTTGAGGAAAGCGAGTGCTGTTACGGATTGCTACCTGGCCGGTGCGATGCGATTTGTACAACCGGTGTCGCAGGAAGAACTCGCGACCGCGGGCCTGCGCCTCTTCAGTAGTTAGCACCCCGCGGGCTCGCTGATAAGAATCGAGCGCCTCGAGCGCCTGGATGCTGGTGTGAAAGGAGCTGTGCTTGTCCGGCTCGTTGCGGGTGGCGCAATTCCAGCCGCCGTCGTTGAGCTGTTGGTTCAACAGGTACGTAACGACGTCCTCAAGTCGCTGTGTGGAGTATCCGTGAGCAGCCGTAAGTCGCACCAGCATCGAGACAATGCAGGTCTCCGGAACTCGCCATTGGCTCTGCCACTCCCAAAGTCGCTCGCACCCGGCGAGCGCAGATGGATTACCTGGTCTCAAGCCAAGCCAAAGCAGGTGAAGCAGCGTATATGTCGTCGAGATCCACTTAGGCGTGTAATCTCCGCCGCCCCAACGCCCATCAGGATCCTGCAGCGAGATCAGCTTGGCACCCCAGCCCTCGGTCGCAACCTTGGCTCGCTCAGTGAGCACCATCGATTCCGAGCTACCGAGGAGATCTCGGTGCACCCGCCAGCGGATCGACGGGTCGCCCTCCAGCAACCACGCAACCAGGTCGTCGTCCACGGCACTCACCGCGACCATGATCTCAGCGGCGGCCTTGCCAGGCTGCTGCCAGGTTCCGCTCAGCTTGCTGACAGCTAGCAGCGCCAGCCTGTGCTGCACCGTACCGCCAGTCCAGGCGGTCCCATGACAAGGAGCAATGCAGACGTGGCAGCCTGGCCGAAGACCGCAGTGGCAATAGCCTCAGGAGTGCTCGCTGTTGGCGCTGGCGTCGGGATGGCAAGTGTCGCCTACGCGGACACCATCGCACCGGCACCAAACCCAACAAGCGCACCGAGCGAGATCCCTTCGCCGGAGGCTCAGCCGCCGGTCGAACCTCGCAATCCCTATCAGCCACCGGTCGAACCCGGCAATCCCTATCAGCCCCCTGGCGAACCCGGCAATCCCTATGAGCCACCGGTCGAACCCGGGGATCCCAATCCTGGCTTGAGCGAAGACGCCCTTATCGAAGAGCTGTCCAGGGTGCTGGGCATCGACACAGAGACGCTCAAGGCGATGCTGGAAGAAGTCAGAGTGACCTACGGGGATGAATGGGCAGCCGCCGTGAATGAGCAACTGGACGCTGCAGTGCAAGCCGGCCTATTGACACAGGCCGAGGCGGACGCGGTACGGGAAGCGCTCAACCAGAGTTCTAACAACCTCGGACGCTAACCACCAGCCTGACTAGTGACGGCCGCTCATGATTTTGGCGAGGTTCGCAGTGCGCTGGTTGCGGAAGATGTCCTCCAACATCACCAGTGCACCGTCAGGTCCGGTTAGCGGCACTCGCCAATTCGGATACTCGTCGATGGTTCCGGGCTGATTCTGCAGCTGGCGCTCCCCGACAGCGTCGGCAAGCGATAGGCAAAGCAGCCGCGCCGGCGTCCAGGTCAGATAGCGGTGCAGAGCCTCAACAGTTTCTGCTACGTCCGCGTCCGGCTGCAGCGCTCCCCGATGACGAAGGTTGTCCAGCCAGGCCTGGCGGTCAGCTTCGTCGGCCTGCAGTTCCTGGTCCAATGAGCGAGTCAAGATCCCCAGCTGATCCCGAAGCCGGACATGATCACCGAGAAGATAACCCGCAGTAGGCGGAAGATCATGAGTGGTGACCGACGCTAGGCAGTATTCCCGCCACCTCTCGGGAGGCAACGGCCCTCCGTCGCCGTCCCAGTCGAACTCAAACCACAAGATTGAGGTTCCCAAAATGCCGCGTTCCCGCAGGTAATCACGAACCCATGGTTCTACCGTGCCGAGGTCCTCACCAACGATCACAGCACCTGCCCGACGGGCCTCTAAGGCCAGAATGCCGATCATGGCCTCGTGATCGTAACGAACGTAGGTGCCCTGGGTGGGATGGACACCGTCGGGGATCCACCACAGCCGAAACAGGCCGATCACATGATCAACCCGGAGACCGCCGGCATGCCGCAAGATCGTAGCGACCATTTCTCGGAACGGCAGGTACGCCGTGGCGGCGAGGCGATCAGGGCGCCACGGTGGCTGATTCCAGGTCTGTCCTTGCTGGTTGAAAGGATCCGGAGGGCAGCCGACCGAGATGTTCCTTGCGTAACTGTCTTGCAGACTCCAGGCATCCACACCCCGAGGGCTGACACCAACCGCAAGATCGTGCATCACCCCAAGCGCCATGCCGGCCCGCAGGGCCGCCTGCTGAGTACCTGCCAGCTGTTCCTCCACCAGCCACTGCAGCCAGCAGTGAAAATCGATCTTGTCGGCATTGGCAGCAGCGAAGGCCATGACCGCTGGGGACTTCGGATCCTGTAGCTCGGGTGGCCAATCTTTGAAGTTGGGGCCATACTCCTCAGCGAGTGCCGCCCAGACGGCGTACCTTGCCAGGCCAGGCCCCTCACGGCGGCGATATGCCGCCAGCGAAGCCTGCCGGCCAGGCGTACGCGGCACCAAGAAGATGATCTCAAGAGCCTCTCGCTTGGCATTCCATGATCGATCACGATCGATCTGACTCCAGTCAGCAAGATCGGCGAGCAGCTGGGTTCTGATCTTGTCGAGCTGTTCTCGCTGCTCCGCGCTGATGACCGCATACTCAGGAATTCGTTCCAGTCGTAGATAGAGCGGGTTGGAGAAACGGCGGCTGCTCGGCAGGTATGGCGACGGCTCCATCGGCGGTACCGGCTCGGCGGCATGCAGCGGATTGATCAGCACGAAGTCTGCCTGGTGCTCGGCTGCCGACCATACCGCAATGTCCTCAAGATCGGTAAGGTCGCCAACTCCCCAAGACTGCTCGGATCGGACGCTATACAGCTGAGCGGCGAATCCCCAGCCGCGATGCTGGCCCATTCGTTCCGGAAAACCCACCCACAGCGGCGTAATGATCAACGGCATCGACGCCTGCTGATCGCCACTGACCGCCTTCAGAGCGTGGTACCCCAGCGGCAGATCATCAGGTATCTCGAAGGAGGCCTCACCAACCCAACCTTCCTCGATCTGCCGCGGAGGAGTCCAGTTTTCAAGTTGCCGTAGCTGGTGTCGGCTCTCGCCAGTCTCGAGCTCAATCCAGACTGAGACTGGATCTCCGTGCGGCACATGCACCCACACCGACGCGGTACGGCGCTCCCGGATCACCATGCAGGGCGGCAGCATCTGCGTCCACGGGAAGCGGTGATGGTTGGCCAAGGCGGTAGCCGCAGCTTCTGGTGTAAACGCGTCAACATCGAGAGCGGCGAGAACGGCGATCACCGTCTCACGACTAACCGGAACGTGCTGACCTTGCCAATCCCAGTACTCGGTAGCGACGCCGAATGCCTCAGCTAGATCGTAAAGAGCGGGGTCAAGTTCTGTCACGGCGCCAATCTTGGCAGGCATCACACTGCTTAGCGGCGAACTGCCCCGATGGGCTGTCAGGGGTTAGCAGGGAACGGTTATCCACCCGGCACGAAGATATACATGATGAGCCACGCTATCGGCGCGGCTACCAGCAGTGAGTCAAGTCGATCCATCACCCCGCCATGGCCCGGCAGGAAAGAGCTCATGTCCTTGATTCCGAGATCTCTCTTGATGATCGATTCGATCAGGTCACCGCAGGTGCCCACAGCCACCAGACTGACTCCGAGAATGATGCCCACCCAGAACGGCACATCCAGCACGAAGATCGCCATACAGACGGCGGCTGCGGTACCCAAGATCAGTGAGCCGACAGCCCCTTCCCATGACTTCTTCGGACTGATCTTGGCTGCCATCGGATGCTTGCCGAACAGGACTCCGGCGATATAACCCCCGGTATCACTCATCACCACGATCAGGAGAAAGGTCACCACCCGCGCCGCGCCTTGCCCCTCGGCAAGCATCAAGGCGGCGAACGAGCCGAGCAGCGGCACGTAGGCAATGATCAGCAGGCTCGCGGCGGCATCGCGCACATAGCCGGCGACACCCTTCGGCATCCGCCAGATCAGGCTGGCCAGCACTGTCAGGGCCAGCGACGCCAGCAGCACGCTGGTAGTCGAAAAGATCACCGGCTCCTGACGACCTGCAAAGTAGGAGCCAAATGAGATGGCAACGCTGCCAACAGCAATCGGAACGATTGCCGATGTCATGCCCTGCTTCTTCAGCGCCTCGTGCAGTTCTACCGAAGCGAGCACTAGGGCAACGGCGACGATCACAACGAAGGCAGGCTTGAGGTAGAGCAGGCTGAGCACGACGTACGCGCCGAGTCCGACTCCGATGCCGATAGCGGCCGGCAGGTTACGGCCGGCACGGCCGTGCGTATTCGCCGGCGCGGCCGGGGAGTCAGTCATCACACCTCGAGTAATTCGGCTTCCTTGTGCTTTAGAACATCGTCGATCGCGTCGGTGTGCTTCCGGGTGGCGGCGTCGAGTTGTTTTTCAGCGCGAACCACCTCGTCCTCGCCGACTTCCTTGTCCTTGACCATCCGGTCCAGAGCCTCCTTAGCGGAGCGGCGGGCGGTCCTGACTGAGATCCGGGCCT
>DATFBI010000283.1:0-7401 GCA_035253925.1 Propionibacteriaceae bacterium | reverse complement strand
CGAGTGTGGGAGCAGGTTGTAGCGCTCTCCGGCGCCTACCTAATGAGCCCATGACCATATCTGGAGGATGGAGCCGTCACGATGGCGCTGATGTTTGACGTCGCCGGAAAGCACTTCGTCTTCGGTGACACGATCGGCATCGGCTTCGGGGTCGCGGAGAACTTCTCGAAGCACGGCGGGGACATGTCCGGCCAGTCGTAGATAGGAAGATGTCGACGCCGCCTCAAGGAAGCGACTAGTTCTCGTATCAGCAAGGCAGCGTTACCAAACTGGCAGCTAACCGATGTCGTCCGGGCGGACGCCGAACCCGATCTGATCGCCTGAGTCCTGTGGTTCGACGAGCACTTCTAGCGGCTTGTTTTGCGTCGACTGAGATCGGGAAGACCGAACGGCCGTCGAAGCGTTCACGTGTCCCAGCCCCGGACCAGACTCTGGGAATTCGACGCGCGCCTGGACCCAAGCCAGTACAGCAGCAAAGTACAGCAACAACCGTGCTGACAGCCGCAGTAGGCGCCTTGAGGTTTGCGTCGTGGCACTCACTCACCGAGTGCAGGGCCACTCCTCGGCTTCTGCCTCATCGAAGGCATCTCGCCAAGCTGTCACCTGCCGTCGGCTGCAGGCCTGGGCAGCGGTCGCCCGCTCGTCCGTATTCAGGGGCTCAGCCACCAGTGATTGACTCCACAACCGCTGTGGACAGGTACGACCGCTTCGCGCCGGTGATGCTTCGCGGTTCTCCAGTCACCTCGAACGATCCTTCCGGCGAGCGGTCGTTGGAGTCGAACCCGGCGAACACATCCAGATCCGCGTACGCGTGCGGGTCGATCGCCAGCTCGCGGGCCAGATTGGTGTACGCGAGCTGGGAGGAATCCACCTCGAAGGTGATACGAGTCATCCAACATGTGGGCAGCGATGTGGGGAGCAACGCCGCATGTTCGCGGATCTCGAAACCGGAGCACCTAGTCAGAGCCACATTTTGCGCCCCCGGTAGGAATCGAACCTACGACCGACAGATTAGAAGGCTGCTGCTCTATCCTCTGAGCTACGGGGGCCGGGAGTACGCCGTCCATTGGCACTACTACGGCGAGGCCTCGCGCATCACTGTAGCGCCCCCGTCGATGGACTCCGGCCAGATCTATCTAGGCCGGATGGAGATTCAAGCCCTGGGTATGGTTCGCTCCAGTGAGCGAGATCAAAGGCAGCGACGGTACCCAAGGCTGCGCCAGGTGAGCCCTCAGCGACTGCACTGGCGAGACATTGCGATCACCGCGTACGGACCAACGATCTTGATCGCTATTGGGCAGGGCGCGATCCTGCCGCTAGTGGCTCTGTCGGCCCGCGCGCTCGGCGCCAGCGTAGGCACCGCGGCATTCATCGTCGCCCTCATTGGTCTCGGACAGTTGCTTGGCGATCTCCCGGCTGGCGCTCTGGCAGCCCGAATCGGGGAGAAGCGAGCGCTGATCGCCGCGTGCGTGCTTGATGCAGTCGCCCTACTCGGCGCATTCCTCGCCCAATCGGTGGTCTTGCTTGCCATTGCGATCGCCGTCACCGGCTTTGCTGGCGCCATCTTCAATTTGGCCCGCCACGCCTATCTCACCGATGCGATCCCGGTACCCATGCGCGCTCGTGCCCTCTCCACACTGGGCGGTACATTCCGCATTGGCCTGTTCATCGGACCGTTCATTGCGGCAGTGATCGTGACGCGATGGAGCATCGCTGCGGCGTACGCGTTTGCAGCAGCCATGAGCCTTGCTGCAGCCATACTCACCGCCTTTCTCCCTGATGTGACTCCGAAGACGACCGCCCGTAACAGTGCTGGGCGGCGGCACCGATCGGTGATGGCGGTGCTAGCCGAACATCGCCACATCTTGCTCACGCTTGGACTCGGCATTCTGGTCATCTCAGCCGCCCGCGCCACCCGGCAATCCATCGTGCCGTTGTGGGCTGAATCGATCGGGGTCAACGCAGCGACGACGAGCGTAATCTTCGGAATTTCGGCCGCGGTGGACATGCTGTTGTTCTATCCAGGCGGCGCGATCATGGATCGCTTTGGACGGGTATACGTCGCTGTGCCGTCGATGATCGTGCTTGGCCTCGGCTTCCTGCTGTTGCCGCTAACCAGCGCGGCCACTACCGTCGGCCTGGTGGCTGCGCTGATGGGTCTGGGCAACGGCATTTCAGCCGGAGTCGTGCTGACTCTCGGCGCGGACGCTTCGCCGTCACAGGACCGTGCGCAGTTTCTCGCTGGATGGCGACTGTGTAGCGACCTTGGCAATGCTGCAGGGCCGCTGGTGATCAGCGCCGCCAGCGCACTCGCCAGCTTGACATTGGCGGCTGTCACGATGGGCTTGATCACCTGGGCCGGTTCGGCGTGGCTGATCAAGTGGGTGCCCGCGTACGCCCCGCCGCTACATCGGCGACAAAGACGAGAGGCACAGGAAGCCTAAATGGCCACAAGCGACCTTCTGGTCTGGGTGGACTGCGAGATGACCGGACTCGATTTGATCAACGACGAGTTGATCGAGGTAGCCGTGCTGGTTACCGATGCCGACCTCAATGTGCTCGGAGAAGGCGTCGACCTAGTGATCAAGCCGAGCGATCGAGCGTTAGAGCAGATGGGGGATTTCGTACGCGGCATGCATGAGGCATCCGGCCTGCTTAGCGCGCTGGATGAGGGAATGTCCATGGCCGAGGCCGAACAACGCATCCTTGACTACGTTCGTAGCTACGTGGCCGAGCCCGGCAAGGCTCCGCTTGCCGGAAACACCATCGGGACCGATCGGGCGTTCCTAGCCCGCGACATGCCGACCTTTGAGCGTCATGTGCACTACCGCAGCGTTGATGTGTCGAGCATCAAGGAGCTGGTGCGGCGCTGGTATCCACGCGTCTACTACCAAGCGCCCGCCAAGGCCGGGAACCACCGCGCACTCGCCGACGTACAGGAATCCATCGAGGAGTTGCGGTACTACCGCGAGAGTGTTTTCGTGCCACAGCCCGGGCCAGACAGCACTGCAGCTAAGGAGATTGCTGATCGTCATCAGGGCGCACTGACCGGAGCCTTGCAGATCGAGAACTGACTACCTGCCAAAGGCGACCGCCCGGTACACTTCACGCTGCGCAGGATGGTCGCAAGACGGTATTCGGCCACTCGCATGGTGGGTGTAGCTCAGCTGGTAGAGCACCTGGTTGTGGTCCAGGATGTCGCGGGTTCGAGTCCCGTCACTCACCCTAGGGGTGTGAGGGCGAACGGCCCAAAATAGACGAAAATAGAAGGGCGTGAGCGTCGGGAATCGCGGCGCCGCCGTGCTGAGGAGGAACCAGCAGACAACGCTTTTAGGTCTGCGCGTGACGACGAAGTAGGCGGACTCCACGCGCGATGCGCGAACGTCTGAAAAGGGGGCGGGGCAGCAAGTCGGGGAACGATCGTCGCTGGAGGCTCGATGACCTACGACCCGTTCCACACCCAATGAGTGCCACGTCCATTTCGACTGCCCGGCTATCAGCAGCCACTTTCGCCGGGCGCCTGGCTGGTACGGCCTCCCGGCTGACCCGGCGAGGCTCCGGCGCCTCGATCCGCGGCAAGGTCATGCTCAAGATCGACCCAAGTGCCCTGAGCAAACTGCTTGCAGGCAAGAGAGTTGCCATCGTTTCGGGCACTAACGGCAAGACCACGACTACACATTTCTTGGCAGCGGCATTGCGGGAGTCCTTAGGGCCTGCTGCTGGTCGCCTGGTCCACAACGCCGAAGGCGCGAACCTGCATCACGGTCTCGCATCTGCACTTAGCGAGCACCCCGAAGCTGACATCGCGATCTTGGAAAGCGATGAGCGGGTCGTCGGTGACATGATCAAACTCGGTCACCCAGAAGTGCTCGTCCTGCTCAACTTCAGCCGCGACCAACTCGATCGGCACCACGAGATCAAGAGCCTGGGCCGCAGCTGGCGCACCGCCCTCGCGCAAGCCGGACCGGCCGGCCCCGTCGTGGTGGCCAACGCCGACGAGCCGCTGGTGGTATGGGCGGCACTAGCCGCCGAAAACGTCATCTGGGTGGACACTGCCGCTACCTGGACGCAGGACTCCTCGCTGTGCCCAGAATGCGACGCGAAACTCGTCCGCATTCAACCGGACTCGGCTCTCGGTCAGGACAGCGATTGGTTCTGCACAGGTTGCGGGCTTGCGCGCCCGAAAGGTGACTACCGCGTCGAGAGCGGCACGATCGTCGATCGTGCCCAGGAGGTCTGGGATCCCCAGCTCAGCGTGCCCGGCGTATTCAACATCAGCAATGCCGCCTGCGCACTGGCTGCGGCTGAGCTTATGGGAGTCGACCCCAGAACTGCCCTCACTGGGATGCGTAAGGTCACCTCCCCGGCAGGCCGTTTCGCCACCGCACGGTTTGGTAACACCACGGCGCGCCTGCTGCTGGCCAAAAACCCGGCAGGTTGGGCCGAAGCCCTGCCGCTCGCCCAAAGCCAAACCGTCGTTCTCGCGATCGACTCTGCCGCCGCCGACGGCCGCGATGTGTCGTGGCTCTGGGATGTCGAATACGAACGGCTTGCTGGTCGGTCGGTGATCGCGACCGGCCGCCGAGCTCAGGACCTTGCCGTACGGCTCAGGTACGCAGAAGTCGACTACCGGTGCATACCTGATCTTGCCGAGGCGGTTGCTGGGCATCCGGAGCCGGTCGACGTGATCGCCACTTACACACCTTTTCAGCGGCTACGCAGGATGGGGAGAGTGTGATGAATACCCGGGGTCGGCGAGTCGAAGTGGTGTTGATCTATCAGTCGCTGCTCGGCCTTTACGGCGACCGGGGCAATGCGACCGTGCTCATGAAACGGCTGGCCTGGCGTGGGTACCAGCCCGTGCTTAGTCTCGTTGAGCCGGGTGATCCGCTGCCGGACAGTGGTGACGTCTATCTCATCGGTGGTGGCGAGGACGCGGCCCAGGTCTCGGCCGTCAGGGCGCTCAAGGCCGATGGTGGGCTCTATCGCGCTGTCGACCGCGGGGCCGCCGTACTTGCGGTCTGTGCCGGGTACCAGATCGTCGGCAACAGCTTCATGGTGGGTTACAAAGACGACGTGATCTCGGGCCTCGGCCTACTTGACGTCACAACTAGGCGTGGTCCAGTGCGCGCGGTCGGCGAGATCATTAGCCGCTGGAACGGCCGAAACGGCGAAGAGCAGTGGTTGACCGGGTTTGAAAACCACGGCGGTTACACCCGGCTGGGCCCAGGGGCCAAGCCACTTGCAACGGTTGAAATCGGTGTCGGCAACAGCGGCGACGGCACTGAGGGCGCAGTCGCTGGCACTGTGATCGGCACCTATCCGCATGGGCCGGTCCTGGCGAGGAACCCGGCGCTGGCCGACCACATTCTCCAACTGGCCTTGGGACATGAACTGGAACCCTTGGTCCATCCTGAGATCAACAAGCTTCGGCGGCAACGACTTGCGAGGGTTCGCAGGTTGCATGCGCGTAACTCGCTGCGTGTCCAGAGTGGGTAAGCGCGCTGGTCCAGTTACGGTCGCCCGATGCAGCAGTGGGAGTCGATGACCAACGGCCACTCGGAGATAGTCATTGTGGGCGGTGGGCACAACGGATTAGTTGCGGCGACATACTTGGCGCGTGCGGGACATCAAGTAACCGTCCTGGAAGGACGCAGCGAGCTAGGCGGCGCTGTCGCCAGCGCTCAGATCTTCCAGGGCGTAGCAGTCCGACTCTCCCGCTTCTCATATCTGGTTTCGCTGCTGCCCGACTTGATCATCGAGGAACTGGGACTACGGCTGGAGCTGCGGTCACGTCCGGTGCGGTCGTTCACCCCGGTCGATGAGACTGGCCTCATCGTCGAGCGCCAGGAAGGACGGCTGACCCGCGACTCATTCCGCTCGCTGACTGGCACTGAGCGCGAATATCAAGCATGGGTGGCGTTCCAGGACAACCTGCACAAGCTCGCTGCGGTGATCGAACCGACGTTGACTCAGCCACTTCCGCATATCGATGAGTTGCGATCGCGCGTGGATCCCTGGCTTTGGGCCTCAGTGGTTGCCCGACCGCTCGGTGAACTCGTGGAGTCCACGTTCAGCGACGACACCGTACGCGGACTTGTGCTGACTGATGCTTTGATCGGCACCTTCAGCTGGGCCCATGATCCCTCCCTGCGGCAGAACCGTTGCTTCCTCTACCACGTAATCGGCAAGGGCAGCGGTGAGTGGAAGGTCCCGGTCGGCGGCATGGGGGCGATAACAGCTGAGCTGGTGCGAGTGGCTCAGGAAGCGAACGTTTCGATCCGAACGGGCTGCCTGGTCGAGGCGATTGAGCCGTTGCCGTCCGGCGGAGGAACGCTCCGCCTAACCAATGACGAATCGATCACCGCCGAGATGATCTTGGCGAACTGTGCGCCCGCAACGCTTCAACGATTGCTCGGTGAGCCGCAAGGGTCGCCGGTTGGTAGCCAGACCAAGATCAACATCGTGTTGCGGCGGCTTCCTCAGCTCCGTTCTGGCGTTGAGCCAACAATCGGGTTCGCTGGCACATTGCATCTTGGCCAAGGCTATGGCCGGTTGCAGCAGGCGTACCAGGAGGCGTTGCAGGGTGAGATCCCGGATCCAATGCCTTGCGAGGTCTACTGCCACACACTTACCGATGGATCGATCCTGGATCCAGAGCTGCGGGCTGCCGGCTATCACACATTGACGCTTTTCGGAATGCACACACCATCCAACCTGTTCACCGCAGATCCGGAGGGCTCCCGGGAACGGGCCAAGGCGGCGGCCCTGCGTTCGCTTCGGTCGGTGCTTGCCGAGCCGCTTGAGCCGTGTCTAGCTCTAGATCGGCGCGGCGAGCCATGCATTGAGGTCATGACGCCGCTCGATATTGAAGCCGAGCTAGGCATGCCGGGCGGCAACATCTTTCACGGCGATCTCGCCTGGCCGTGGCTTGCCGAGGATGCGACAGCGACAACCGCAGCGGAACGTTGGGGCGTGGCCACTGATCATCCGGGAATACTGCTCTGCGGCTCGGGGGCCGTACGAGGGGGGGCCGTCAGTGGTCTCGGCGGTCACAATGCCGCCATGGCTGTGCTCGAGGATGACTGATCATCCCCACTGGGGCGCGTTTCGCAGCACAGCCGCCAAAACGACCGCGGACCCCGCTTTCTGGACGGGTCGTTTCGCAGCACAAGCGCGAAAAGGGTCCTGCAACGAAAGCGATTTCCCGCCCCGGCACGATTTGCTAATGTTGCTCTTCGCGCGCCGCTAGCTCAACTGGCAGAGCAGCTGACTCTTAATCAGCGGGTTGGGGGTTCGATTCCCTCGCGGCGCACATTCCTCCTAATCAGAGGCAGATTGGCCGCTAGAGCAATTGCTCCGCTCCCAGTTTACTCCCAGCTTACGTAAGGGTCGCGTTCC
>DATFBI010000282.1:0-23248 GCA_035253925.1 Propionibacteriaceae bacterium | reverse complement strand
GGATTCGAACCCCCAACCTTCTGATCCGTAGTCAGATGCTCTATCCGTTGAGCCACGGGTGCGGGAGGCTCGTACGGCGCCAGCCGCCGAGCAACACCGTGAGAGTGTATCGGCCCAGGCTAGTTCGACCAACCGAGAACGGGCCTGCTTAAGTCAGGGCTAATTGTGCCGCGCGTATTCCGCTGGTGAGGCTGACTTCGCTCAGCAACCCAGGCGCTGCAACGCGGTCGCCAACCAGGTAGACGCCGTCGCCACGGTCGATTGCAGGCCGGTCTCGCCATGAGGTACCCGGAAAGTCGATGGCGCCGGTACGCGCATTGGCCAAGGACTCAAGCTGATACGTCGTACGCTCTCGCCACTCCGGCAGTGCGTAGTCCGCGAAGGTCTCCAAGCGCGCGATGCCGTCCGCCTTGGACGCGTCCGAACTGATCGGCATCTGCATCTGTACGAGATGCTCGCCAGGCGGCGCAATTGTCGGATCGGGAATCGTGAAGTTTTCCAGCCAACCGCAAGTGTCAAGATCGCTTACCACGAACAGATCGCGATGATCACGTTTCACTCCAAGATCAAGAAGCGCGGCTCGTCCGGATGGCCAATCCAACGAGTTATCGCCGAGTAACCGCCGAGCCGACTCCAGCTCGGTCGCCACAATCGTGATCCCATCACCAGTCGAGCTCACCCGTGAGCCAACCTCGATGATCACTCCTAGCTTGCGGGCGTAGGCCTCGATGTCGGTGAACATCGCTCCCCAACTGCCCCGACGGTACGACGCTTGCGGCGGCAGCGAATAGACACGAGAGAGCCGCTCGGCTACAAAAGCTGCGGACAGCGAACCGGGGTCATGGTAGAAGAGCCCGACTCCCGACGCGGATGCGCCCATGTCGGCTGCCTCCTCGCCAACCAGCCCTGACGCCCAGTCGCGGAAGGATTGATCAACTGGTACGTCCTTACGGCGCGACACCCACACCGCGCGCAACAAACCGACGGGCGGCACGGCTCGCAGCCTGCCCTGACGCCAGAACCGAAATCGCGCCACCGCGCCAGCCGGCACTCGAGCGGTAACGCCGAGCAAGCCTCGCTCCTTCAGCCAGGCCCAGATCGGTCCATCGCGATAGATCACATGTGGACCCTCGTGCGCTCGATACGCGGGCGGCTCAGCGGAAAGATTGGAATCGCTCGCCAGGCTGGGATCCTTTCCAACGCTTGCGTCTTGAGCAACGCTTGAGCGAACCGGCCGTCGCACCGGCGTAGATCGCCATCGCCCGCCGAGAGTGCGGTGTGCTTCGTGCAGCGTGACGGATGCTCCGCCCTCAGCAGCTGTGATTGCAGCAGCCAAGCCACCAAGTCCACCACCGATCACCGTCACTTCCCTCATGGTCCATACCATACCGTATGGTATGGTGTCCCTACTATGCCCAGCCGCTCGGATTGGCTTGAGGCCGGCCTTGCATCACTTGCAGACGATGGCCCGAACGGACTCCGCATTGATCGACTCTGCCGACGCCTCAAAGTCAGCAAAGGGTCGTTTCACCATCACTTCGCCGGAGCCGGTGACTTCAAGCATGCGCTCCTTGCCGCGTACGAAATTCGGGTTGTGGAGGGACTTGATCAAGCGATCAGCCAGACAAAAGCTGTTACGCCCAAAGATGCTCTGGTAGGCCTGACGGCAGCCATCACCAATAGGAAGGGCTTCTACCGACCAGACCTCGAGGTGGCTATGCGCGCCTGGGCCTTCTCAGACCCAGAAGTACGTGCGGTCCAGGAGCGGATCGACGAGCGGCGGCTGGCATCACTCCGCGGCATCTGGTCGCAAATCCTCGACGATCCCGCAGCTGCATACACCGCTGCTCTGCTTCCATACCTGGTGGGTATCGGTGCCAGCCTCATCCAGCCACCAACTCCGAGTGATCAATTGCAACGGGTCTATGAACTGCTGCTCGGCTCAGTGCCGGATCAGAGTCACCAAGACATGCCGAAGGGTCCTGCCCAAAGCATTTAGACCCTGATATTGGCCAGATTGACGACACCTGCTGTTCATCTATTGTTCACTTGACAGCTAGGTCCTAGCGTCATTGCCAGGGTTCGCAGACACGCCAATTATTTAGGAGCTGGTCGCGCAATGCCGACGCTCGCAGCTCGACAGATCGGTCCGGATGGGAACTGATGTGACAGAGCTGTTCGTCGTCATCACGGTTATCGCCGTGGCCCTCATCTTCGACTTCACGAACGGCTTCCACGACAGCGCTAATGCCATGGCCGGACCGGTCGCCACCGGGGCCCTTAAACCGCGTACCGCAGTAATTCTGGGCGCTGTCCTTAATCTTGTCGGTGCCTGTCTTTCCACCGAGGTCGCGAAGACGATCTCTGGTGGATTTTTTGACGACTCGCTGATCACCGTTCCGATCATCCTGGCCGGGTTGCTCGGAGCCATCCTCTGGAACCTCATGACGTGGCTTTTCGGCATGCCGTCTAGTTCCTCGCACGCCCTATTTGGAGGCCTCATCGGAGCAGTGATCGTCGGTGCCGGGATTGCCTCGGTGAACGGCTGGGTGATCGTGTCGAAGGTGCTGCTGCCCGCGATCGTTGCGCCGTTGGTAGCCGGGGTCGCCGCTGCCTGGGCCACCCGGCTCGCCTACCGCATCACCAGAAAGACGCCGGGCGTACACAGCAATACTGGCTTCAAATATGGCCAAGCCTTCACCGCTTCAATGGTCGCGCTTGCTCATGGCACGTCGGACGGACAGAAGACCATGGGCGTGATCACTTTGGTCTTGATCGCCGCAGGCCTGCAGGCATCGGGTACCGGGCCTCAGCTGTGGGTGATCATCGCCGCAGGTGTCGCTATTGGTTTGGGAACCTACTCAGGTGGCTGGCGCATTATGCGCACTATGGGCAAAGGGATTGTCGAGATCGACACCCCACAGGGCGCTGCATCGGGTGCCGCAACAAGCGCAACGATTCTCGCGTCTGCTCATCTTGGGTTCGGGTTGTCCACCACCCATGTCAGCACGGGCAGCATCCTGGGTTCCGGAGTTGGGCGCGGGGCTGAGGTTCGCTGGAGTGTCGCCCGCCGAATGGCCTTCGCATGGCTCCTGACCGTGCCCGGAGCCGGCCTAGTCGCCGGACTCGCGGCGTTGCTTGCTGATAAGGGCACCTTTGGCGTCATAGCGCTGATGGTGCTGCTTACCGTTGCGTGTCTAGTGATCTATGGCATCTCGCGCCGTCACAAGATCAATCACGCCAACGTCACCGACAGTCACGAGGTTTTGGTGCTGGCTACCGCTACGCCAACCACGTACGCCGACGACCCGCGGCTGGAGCCTCCGGCCAAGCCCAAGAAAGTCAAGAAAGCAAAGAGCGCTGCCTAATGCATATTGACTGGTCTGCACTCGTCGTCGTGGCTGTTGTCTCCATCCTGACGTCAGTGATCTTCACGATCTTGCTAGCGGCTGGCATACGCCTGGTCTCAATTGCCAAGATCAAGTCGAACGAGGGTGGACCCGGCACCGCGATCGTCTCCGTCGGCTACCTCTTGCTTGGCATGGCCGGACTGTTGGTGCTCTTTGGGATCTACTTGATAGTTCCGCGATTCCATTAGCCCAGTGCGCAGCGGGTGGTCGCCAGTGCGCCGCCAACAGCGATCAGTGCGTCCACCGCAAGGCCCGCACGACCTCCTCAGCAGACGCCTCGGCCAACAGTTCGATCTCCGACTCGCGTACCGCTAACACAGAATCAATCAAGGAAGGGCCCAAAGCAGCACGCAGCAGCGGATCAGCGGCAAGCGCATCCGTCGCCTCCCGCAAGTTTGTCGGCAGTCGCTGGATGCCGCGCAGGGCCCGCTCTTCTGGCGCCAGAGTGGCAGGGTCCACATCAACCGGCTCAGGCAGGCGACCATGAGCAGCAACGCCATCCAGCCCAGCAGCCAGCAGCCCAGCCAGCAGTAAGTACGGATTGGCCGTCAAGTCCACGCACTTGACTTCGAGGTTCGCCGCCCAGTCGTTACTGCCCGCCGACCCGGTGATCATGCGCAGCGCAGCCTCTCGATTCTCAAGGCCCCAGCAGCCGTACGCGCCGGCCCAGTGTGATGGCACGAGCCGCAGATACGACGCGACAGACGGCGCTCCGAGCGCCAGGAGCGCCGGAAGCCGCTTCAGAATTCCGGCGGCAAACGCCTCGCCGACCGGCGTCAACCCGCAGGGCCCATCACCACCGGCCATCAGGTTGTTTCCATCCCGCCACACGCTCAGGTGGACGTGGCCACCATTGCCAACGCCCTCAGCCTCCACCTTGGGTGAGAAGGAGGTCCGGTAGTTGTACCGACGGCCGACCGCACGAATGGTGCTGCGCACCAGCACGGACGTGTCGGCCGCCTGAACCGGAGATTCAGCAGCGACGGAGAGCTCGAGCTGACCCAAGGCGTACTCCGGATGGAATTGCTCGACTTTGATGCCTTCGGCACTGAGCGCGTCAACAACATCGCGGGCGTAGTCCGACACCTCGATCAAGCGGGACATGCCGTACGCCGGACCGACTGCGGCAGATACGAAATCGTCTCCGTCACCAGCAGAAACAACCCACTCCAGCTCAAACGCCGCCTTGACATCCAGACTCTGCGCAGCGGCGTCGTCCACCAGCCGCTGGAGCAGCAGCCGATTGCAACTGGGATGCGGCTCGCCATCCTGCTGGTAACGATCACCCGGCGTCCAGGCCCAACCCGGCTGCGCAGCCAGCGGGACTACGCGCCGCAGATCGGGCATGACCCGAAGGTCACCGACTGGTGCCGTGCCACCGGGAGGCGCCGCCAGCCAGTCGTCGAACCGGAAGTAGTCAAAGCTGGTCGACGCGCCAACACCCCACGCCGCCAGCTGCGGGAGCCGCTTGAGCGGAACGCTCTTCACCCGAGTAATGCCGGCATTGTCGACAAAGGTGGCCGCGACCATGTCCACGTCGCGTTCCAGGAGCGTACGCACCAGCTCCTCCGCCTGGGTACTGCGGGCTGACCGTTCAGCGACGTCCACGGGACCACAGAATAGGGCTCGGACTGAAGTGCGCAACGGAAGGAGTTAGTCGAGAAGTCATGTCTGCTGCGCCGGTCGAACTCGGACCACTCATTGATCATCACTGTCACGGCCTGATACTTGATGATCTTGATCGCGACTCCTTCGAGTCGTTGCTGAACGAGGCGGACACTCCGTCGTCGCTGGGCACCACCTTCTTTGACTCCATGCTCGGGTTGGCTATCCGCAGGTGGTGCGCACCGGTCCTGGGCTTGTACGCGCATGCGTCGGCCGAGGACTATCTAGCACGCCGTCGAGAGCTCGGTGCGGAGGCAACCCGGCGACTCGTGGCGGCGGCCGGCATTGAGAGGTTCCTGGTTGACACCGGCCTCAACGCCGACCAGCTATGTTCGCCAGCTGATCTTGCGGCAATGAGCGGCGGCAGGGCGTACGAGGTGGTCCGGCTGGAGATGCTGGCCGAGGAGCTGCTAAGCAAAGGAATCGGCCCATCGAACTTCGCCGAGGCCGTTGATCAGGCGCTGCAGGACTCGACTGCTATCGCTGCCAAGAGCATCGCCGCGTACCGCATTGGCCTCGACCTGCCCGGGGATCCGCCAAGCGCCGACGCGCTGAGTGCTGCACTCGCCACCCTGCGGCCAGCAGCAAATGCCAGCTATCGGATCGCCCATCCTGTGATCAACTCCTGGCTTGCCTGGACCGCGATCAAGATCGGCAAGCCGCTGCAGCTTCACGTCGCGTACGGCGATGCCGATATTAATCTTCGCCATGCGGATCCACTACGACTGACGCAATTTCTTCGGGCAACCGAGAAGTACCAGATACCGATCATCCTGCTGCACAACTATCCGTTTCATCGCCACGCCGCCTACCTCGCGCAGGTCTTCAGCCACGTCTTCGTCGACATCGGCCTGGCCGTTCACAACACGGGTGTCCTCAGCCAGGCCATCATCCGCGAAACTCTGGAGCTTGTCCCCTTCGGGAAGCTGCTCTTCTCCACTGACGCGTACGGGCTGGCTGAGTTTTACTATCTCGGCGCCGAACTGTTCCGCCGTGGGCTGTCAGCAGTCCTCCACGAGTTGATCAAGGCCGAGGAGATCACGAACCAGGACGCTGATCACATCGCCAGCTTGATTGCACGGAACAATGCATATCGGGTGTACGGCTTGAAGCAACATTGACCACAAACCGACCACGGACTGGAAGAGCGCAGGATGACTATTTCCGACATCGGACCTAAGCCGCAATCGTTCAATCTCGAAGAGGAGACGGTGAAGAACCCCAATTACCGCACCGTGGCCTGGAGCGGGAAGTACCTGCAACTGACGCTTATGTCCATTCCTGAGGGCGGTGATATTGGACTCGAGGCACACCCTGGTACAGATCAGTTTTTGCGCCTGGACGCCGGTCGGGGCCGAGTGCAGATGGGACCGGCTCGGGACAAGCTCGAGTTCGAGCAAGAGGTGTCCGACGGATGGTGCATCTTCGTGCCGGCAGGCACCTGGCACAACGTCACCAACATTGGCAACGAGCCCATGCAGTTGTACGCGATCTACGCGCCCGTCCATCACAAGCCTGGCAAGGTGCACCTGACGTCGGAGGATGCGGAGGCTGACACCGACGACGAACCGGCTAGCTGGTCGGTTCAGCCCCAGTCAGTACCCGACCTGCACGACTGAACGTTCCGAGACGGGATGATTCACCCGGGCGGGGTGATGCTTCGCCCTGGCGGCCGAGCGCATGATAAGAGGCACCCTGGGGTTCCGCGACGCGTTCGGAGAGAGGACCATGATGAGCAACTCCGTTTCACGACCGACGATCCAAATCAACCGCAGCTTGCTGAGTTCAGGCGTTGTGTTGCTCTGCGTCGGTTTTTTCTTGTGGTGGATCGGCGCTGCACTGTCCGCGACCGCGCTCGGTCAAGCTGCCATGAAGTGGATCGACCAATTGGAGGAATCTCCGAGCGAGATCGCCCGCCGGCGAGCCCACCAGTTCAGGGAGGCGGTCTCAGCAGGTTCGAAGGCGTGGCAACAACAGTCCCATCGCTGAGCCAAGCAAGCGCCGCCCACCCGCGATGCCCGAGCTCTTGCAGTCGCGAGTTCCTGCAGTCGGCGAAACGACGCCCGTCATAGTGGCGGAGTTCATTGCACTCTGACGGCGTCCGCCAGATTCGGCCTCCTTCGTCGCTCGCCAACAAACGCCAGCTCGTCAACGAAGCCCAGTCGCGAGCTCCTGCAGTCGACGAAGCGGACGCCGTCATAGTGGCGGAGTGGATTGCACTCTGACGGTCGTCCGCCAGATTCGCCTCCTTCGTCGCTCGCAACCACACGCCGAGATTGAACCAAACCCCCAGAGCGCGAACTCCTGCAGTCGGCGAAGCGGACGCCCGTCATAGTGGCGGAGGCGGCGGGATTTGAACCCGCGAGAGGGTTGAGCCCTCAACCCGCTTAGCAGGCGGGCGCCATAGACCGGACTAGGCGACGCCTCCCAAACCACGCGCTCGGCCGCGGCAGAACGCTGGGCAAGACTACCGACCTCACGCTACGCAAGGCAAAGGCTCGATCCGTATGCAGGCGCGCCAACTTTGCGCAGGTGCAGCGACTCGTCGGAGAATCGCATATTGACCGGTTTCCACACGTATTGTGGAGCGGGTTTTCACTTCCCCGGGTCGCGCGTAAGGAAAGTTGATGCCTAATCAACTAGAGCAGGGCACCTGGAGCTGGCAGCTCCCCGATGTACCCCCTGCGCCTGCGCCGACCAGTAGCACAGAGACTCCAAGCTCTAGCGGCTTCCGACGAGCGGTCGTCTACACGATCGCTGGAACAGCGATTCCCGGACTTGGGCTGATTGCGGGCCGGCGGCGCATCATCGGCAGCGTCATCCTTGGCATCTTCGCCGCAGCAATCCTCGCCATCGGCATTTACGCCACTGTTGATCGTCAAGACCTGCTTGCCTACGCCATCGATCCCAAGACCCTGCGGCGGGCCGCCGTTGCGTTGGCGATCATCGGGCTCATCTGGGTCGCCATCATCATTGCGAGTCACCTAAGTCTGCGCAGCGGCCCAACGCGGAGCCAGCGAGTGATCGGCGGCTTCCTCGTCGGGGTGCTTTCTTTCGCGGTCGCTGCGCCCATTGCAGTTGCAGCCCACTACACCTATGTCACGGCGAACTCGGTCAGTGCGGTATTCAAGAGTGAGACTGAGACAAAGAGTGCGACGCGTCCGAATTTAGAGGCCACCGCAACAGGACCTGGCATGCCGAATCCGCAGGATCCGTGGGCTGGCAAGCCGCGCCTGAACGTACTGCTTCTTGGAGGCGACGCCGGACCCGGCCGGATCGGCACGCGTACTGACACCGTGATCTTGGCAAGCATCAATACCAGGACCGGCGATACCACGCTGTTTAGCCTGCCCCGAAATCTGGCTCGGATGCCGTTCCCGAAGCGGTCGCCACTGTACAAGCGCTATCCCTACGGCTTCACCAATGGTGACCCCAGCAACGCCGAGTACTTCCTCAACGCGATGTATCGCAATGTGCCGCGCTCGGTGCCTGAGCACATCCTCGGTCCGACAGACAATCTGGGCGCCGACGTACTGAAGCTATCGGTTGGCGAGGCACTCGGCTTGCGCGTCGACTACTACGTGTTGATCAACTTAGAGGGCTTTAGCAAGATGATCAACGCGCTGGGTGGCATCCGGCTCAACATCAATACTTATATCCCCGTCGGTGGCGATTCCGATCGCGGCATCCCGCCGAGGGACTATCTGAAACCGGGACCAGATCAGAAGCTGAATGGGCGCGCCGCATTGTGGTATGCACGCGGCCGCTATGGGTCCGATGACTTCGCCCGAATGGACCGGCAGCGCTGCGTAATCAACGCGATCATCCAGCAGGCCAATCCGAGCAATATGCTGGCGCGTTACGAAGACATCGCTAAGGCGGGCAAGCAGCTGGTTTACACCGATATTCCACGCGAAGTTCTACCGCTAATGGTTGATCTGAGTCTGCGAGTGAAGGACGGCAACGTCCGTAGCGTTGTCTTCAAATCTGGGGAGGCTGGTTTCTCTTCCTCCAGTCCAGACTTCTCAGAGGTGCGCGACCGCGTCGAGACGGCGCTCGATGAAACGAAGAACCCGAAGTCCACCAAGTCGAAGAAGAAATCGAGCTCGAGCAGTAAGCCGCAGAGCGAAGACGTCAACGACAGCTGCGCCTACGACCCGAAGATGGCCGCAACGGCCCGGCCGTACCGCTGAGGCGAGCGGTTTAGGAAATCCTTCGATAACCGCGATCGGCGTTCAGCCGCCTTTGGATTTCGGCAAGCAAGGCAGCAAACGTGGTGTCAGTGCTGCGCCGCGGATTGACAATCTCCGCATCCGGCCCCGCATTTGGCCCCGCCTCCGGCGCAGTGATCAGTAACAGCCGAGGTCCTTGCATCTTGACGGTTTGGACCATGGACCACGGCACCACTCTGCGATGTCGGCCTCTGGTAATCGAGATCGATTGCGGATCCAAGATCAGAATTGTCCGAAGCCGCGCGGTGAGCAGGAGCGCGACGACAGCCAGCACGACCGCGAAGACCATGAGCCCTATCCCAACAACCGCGACCGCTTGCGGTAGCTCCAGTGCGGTCCCGAAAACGATCATGGCTGCCGCAATGACGGCGGACACTGAGCTGATTGCCAGCGAACGCAGCGGAGGCGGAGCTGTGAGCACAAACCGCACTTGCTCGGAGCGCTCTTTGGCCGAATCGGTCACCGCTGCACCATACCGAGCGTGCTGCGGAGCTTACGACGGACAGCTGGGCAGATTATGCCGGGTACTCGCGGCACAATCCGCACAGCTGCGGGAGAACGATGCCCGAGCGGCTCATTGCCGGCGCAGTTCGCACCACTCGGCAAGAGTGATCGACGGTGCGCCCAGAAGGTCGTTGGCCTCGGTAGCATCTCCACGTTCTCCGGATTCCTGGAGGGCACGCATGAGGCCGAGCGTGCCGCGAAGCTGACCACGGAGAACCGTGCGATCTAGCAGACTCATCAACCAGAGCGGCCTCGTGACGACCTGGGTATCCGGCGACAGGCGCTCGCAGTAGGTCCGAAGTGCCTCTGTAATGACGTATGCCTGTGGGCCGTGGATGTACAGGACCTTGTCCACAACGGCCGGCGTGCTGAAAGCTCGCGCCACCATGCGTGCATAGTCGGCTGCAGCGACTAGGTGAAATGGGTGACGTTGTCGGCCGAGTATCACAGCTCGGCGGCCACGGATGTGCCGGGGCAGAGTCTCCATGAAGTACGTCGGTCGGAAGACGGTATAGGGCACCCCGCTAGCGGCGATGGCTTGCTCGGCTTGGAACTTGGCCCGCAAGTCGGGCGCGTGGGCGTCCGGAGCTGCAAGGCTGTGTGAGACGTAAGTCAAGCGCTTGACGCCTTCGAGCGCCGCCAACCGAGCAACCCGGGCGGTTCCACGATGCTCGACGCGGTCGAACTGTTCGGCCGTGGGCCCGCCTCGCACGCTGATATGTACGGCGTCGCAACCAGCGAGTGCGCTTTCAAGCATGGTGGTGTCATCGAGATGGCCATCGACGTAGTCGAAGCCAGCGTCTGAAACAGCAACGCGGAAGCGGTCTCGTACCAGCAGGCGCACCTGATAACCGTCGTCCTGAAGTCGGTGAGCGACAACGGCGCCAAGTTCGCCAGTTCCGCCGATCACCAGAACAGTCTTGATCATTCTTGGGAATCCAGTTCCAGATGTGCCTGCACCTCGTCAACCCACTGCAGTCGCGCGGCAGCGGTGCGCAAGCCGTGTAATGCAGTGAGTCGACCCCACCGGGCCGCGTCGGTCGGTACCTCGGCCAGCTTGTCCGCAATTGTCTGGAACTCTGTCCACTGAGCTTCAAGCGCGTTGCGGTACTCGGCGAGCAGTTCGCGCGCCTGGACCGTCTGCATCCGGTGTCCGAAAAAGAACTTCAATAGCACCGGACTCCGGAAGGTATCGGTGCCCGGGATTGGGCTGCTTAACCAGTCCGCAAGTGCGCGTTGCCCATTGGAAGTGGTCTGGTAAGTCCACTTGCCAGGCGCGCGGACCTGTTCCACACGGGTTGGAGTCACCCAGCCCAGATCGGTCAGTCGCTCAAGTTCCCGGTACAGCAGTGTTTGTGAGATTGGCCAGAAATGCGCGAATGATCGCTCCGCAATCGCGACAAGGTCATACCCCGAGCTGCCCGGCACTTTATCGACCAGGCCAAGGACGGCGTAGGTGGACGCAGGGAGTCTGCCAGCCACATGTCTCCTATTTCACAGTATAATACTTAACAGTGTAACATTGCCTGGTGACCGCGTACATCGTCCTCTGCACGCTCCTTCTGTTACTTACTGGCTGGCTGGTTGGCGCCGAATCCGGATCCTGGGCTCTGGTGCAACCAGTCATTGCGCGCCTGGACGACACGCCTCAAATCAGGATGCAACAAGGGCTGCTGCGGACCTTCGGGCGCGTAATGCCGGTTCTGCTGCCATTCACATCGGTGTTGATCGTGATTACCGCGGTTCTCGCGCCCGCCGGCGTTGCGCGCGTGCTCTGGGTGATTGCGGCGCTCGCTGCAGCGGTTCTTATCACCTTCACGCTCAGAGTCAATGTCCCGATCAATAAGCGCACACTCACATGGGATGCTCAGCACCCACCCGACGGATGGCGAGCAGACCGGCATCGATGGCATACCTATCAAGGCGTACGAGTGCTGCTACTGGGTGTATGGTTCCTCTGCGCGGTTGGCGCCGTTGCCCTGGCCTAGCGAGGCGCGCCTGGTCACCGCACCGCGAATGTCAGAACGACCAGCGGCGGCGAGGGTGGGATTCGAACCCACGGAACGGTCTCCCGCTCGGGCGCTTTCAAGGCGCCTGCACTAGTCCACTATGCGACCTCGCCCGGACGTCTCCTGACGCCCGCCGCAGGCGACGAGCATCCAGATCCTAGCCGAGATCCACCGGTGGCTATGGCACGCTGTGGGGCGTGAAAGCCATCCTGATACGGGAACCGGGACCTCCAGAGGTGCTCGAACTCCGAGAGGTGGAGACGCCAACACCGGCCCGGAACGAGGTGCTGATCAAGGTTGCAGCAGCTGGTGTCAACCGTGCCGACCTATTGCAACGTCAGGGTCATTACCAGCCGCCGCCCGGGGCCGGACCGATTTTGGGGCTCGAGGTCTCTGGGACGGTCGCCGAGGTAGGTGAAGAGGTTTCCAACTGGGAGTTCGACGATCCTTGCGTCGCACTCTTGACAGGTGGCGGCTATGCGGAATACGTCGCCGTGCCCGCAGGCCAAGTCGTGCCACCGCCGCTTGGTGTTGAGCTGACGGCAGCAGCCGCGGTCATTGAGGTTGCCGCAACCGTCTATTCCAACATCGAGATGATTGGTCTTTCCGATGGTGACTGCTTTCTGGTGCACGGCGGCGCCGGCGGCATTGGGTCGTTCGCGATCCAGTACGCCAAGAGCATCGGGGCCACAGTGATCACAACTGCGGGCCGCGAGGACAAGCTCGACTATTGCCGCTCCATCGGGGCCGATTATGCGATCTGCTACCGCGCTGACTGGCCCGCCGCGGTACGCGAGGTGGCCGTTGATGGGGTACAGATGATCTTGGACAATATGGGTGCCAAGTATCTGGAGGAACATGTCAAGCTGCTTGCCGCCGATGGGGCGCTGGTGATCATCGGCATGCAGGGTGGCAGGAAGGGGACGCTCGATCTCGCGTCTTTGGCGGCGCGACGTGGACTCGTCACTGCAAACCTGCTGCGGCCACGGCCTGTCGAGCAGAAGGCGGCCATCTGCCGCGGGCTGGTTCAGAACGTCTGGCCACTGATCGCCAACAACACGATCAAGCTGCCCCCGTTAACCGTATTCCCGCTCGCCGAAGCCGCAGCCGCTCACGCGCATCTGGAGTCGGGCAACAACATCGGCAAGATCATCTTGTCCGTCGCCCGTTAGACCGTATCGATAAAACCTCCGACCAAGACCGGCGTCTTGGTAAGCCCACCGCACCGTTTCGTGGTTAGTCGTCTACAGACGCCTAACGGGTGTCTTTTGGTCTCGATACACACCCGCTAGCCGTCCTAGGACGTCTAACGGGAAACTACTTCTTCTTCCTCTTGGGCATGTAGAGATCGGTGATCGTTCCCTCGAACGCCTCGGCAGAGAAGGCAACGGTCTCCGACAGCGTCGGGTGCGGATGCACGGTGAGCGCAATATCGGCTGCATCTGCGCCCATCTCAATCGCCAGGGCAGCCTCAGAAATGAGATCACCGGCTGAAGGGCCAACAATGCCGCAGCCGATTACGCGCTCCGTCGCCTCGTCGAAGATCAGCTTGGTAAGCCCTTCACTGCGACCAAGTGACAGTGAACGGCCGCTGGCCGCCCAGGGGAACGTGCCTTTTCCGTACTCGACTCCCGCCGCCTTTGCCTCGTTCTCGGTAACTCCGACCCACGCCACCTCCGGATCGGTGTAGGCCACCGAGGGAATGACCCGGGCATCGAAGTAGCTCTTCTGGCCGCAGGCCACCTCGGCGGCAACCTTGCCTTCATGGGTCGCCTTGTGCGCCAGCATCGGCTGACCAACGATGTCTCCGATTGCAAAGATGTGCGGCACGTTGGTGCGCTGCTGCTTGTCTACGCTGATGAAGCCGCGGCCATCGACAATCACGCCGGCCTTATCGGCACCGATCACTGCCCCATTGGGCTGACGGCCGACGGCCACCAGAATCCGATCGAACGTGTCAGTCTCTGGCGCCTTTGCGCCATCAAAATGCACCGTGAGCCCCGAGTCGTTCGCATCGACGGCGGTCACTTTAGTACCCACGAAGATGTTCTCGTATTGCTTGGTGATCATCTTCTGCAGTGGAGCAATGAGGTCAGAATCTGTTCCCGGTATCAGCTGATCGAGCAACTCGACAACCGTCACACGGGTACCAAGCTGGTGATACACCGCGGCCATTTCCAGGCCAATGATCCCGCCGCCAACGACAAGCATGCGTTCCGGAATCTCCGGTAGTTCCAATGCCCCGGTCGAGGTGATCACCCGCGGGTCGTCATGGGGAATAAACGGCAGCTTGGCCGATTCGGATCCGGCCGCAATGATCGCATTCTCAAAACTCACCATCTGGCTGCCGCCATCGGTCTGCACATCGAGGGTGTTGGGTGAGGAGAACGTACCGACCCCGGTAACGACCTGCACCTTGCGCTGTTTTGCCAATCCGCCTACACCACGGGTCAGCCGATCCACTACGCCCTGTTTCCAATCACGCAACTTATCGGTATCGATCGCGGGCTCTCCGAAGCTGATGCCGTTCTCGGCCATCTCCTTGGTTTCGGCGATCACTTTGGCGGCGTGCAGCAGGGCCTTCGATGGGATACAGCCAACGTTCAGACAGACCCCGCCCAACGACGGATAGCGCTCGACGAGGACCACCTTGGCACCCAGATCCGCCGCCCGAAATGCCGCGGTGTAGCCGCCAGGGCCGGAACCGAGTACCAGTACCTCGGCTTGGAAGTCGGCGGCCTTGCCGGAGGGTGGTGGAGCAGGGGCAGGAGCCGCTGCCGCCGGGTGAGCGGCAGGTGCTGCTGGTTGGCCGGCAGGTGCCGTCGTGGCTGGTGCAGCTTGGGCTTCTTCGGCAGCAGGCGCGGCTTCGGCTTCCGCAACCGCGATACTGAGGATGACATCGCCTTCTGAGACTCTGTCACCGACCGAGACCGGAACCGATGCCACCGTGCCCGCAGCCGTCGCGGGCACGTCCATGGTTGCTTTGTCCGATTCCAGCGTGACGATCGGATCGTCGACCGCGATGACATCACCGGCAGCGACATGGATTTCGATGATCGGTACGTCACTGAAGTCACCGATGTCGGGGACCCGTACCTCCTGGACGCTCATGCGGTTCTCCTTTGGATAGCAGACGGATGCATCGGTGAAGTGCAGCGGGCCCTAGAGAAGGAGCCGACGCATGTCGGAGAGGGCGTCGCAGAGATGTCGCATGAACCGGGCTGCCAGCGCGCCGTCGATCACTCTGTGGTCGAAGGAGAGGAACACCGGCAGCATCATCCGCGGGACAAACTGCTCGCCGTCCCAGACTGGCGCCCGCTTGGAGCGAACCACCCCCAAGATCGCCACCTCCGGCGCGTTCACGATCGGAGTGAATGCAGTGCCGCCGATGCCACCCAGGCTGGTGATCGTGAAGGTGCCTCCTTGCAGATCGCTGGGCCCCAGCTTGCCCTCGCGAGCCTTGCCCGATACCGCGCCAAGCTCCTTGCTCAGCTCGGTGATGCCCTTGCGATCAACATCGGTGATCACGGGGACAACCAGCCCGTCCGGTGTGTCCACAGCGATACCGATGTTGAAGTACTTCTTCATGATCAAACTGTCACCTTCCGGCGACAGTGAGCTGTTCACGATCGGGTACGCCCGCAAGGCCGATACCGACGCCTTCATGAGGAACGCAAGCAGGGTGACGCGGTAGCCCTCTGCCTTTGCCGCGGTGTCGAGCTCCTTCCGGTACGCGTCGACCTCGGTGATATCGGCCTCGTCACCGTGCGTCACGTGCGGGATGTTGAGCCAAGCACGGTGCAAGAACGGGCCAGAGATCTTCTTGATCCGCGGCAGCGGCTCGACCTCGGTAGGGCCAAACTTCGAGAAGTCCACCGCAGGGATTGGTGGTATGCCCATGCCGGACGGTGCCTCGGCAGGCGCGGCGGCCGGGGCAGCCGGTCCGCGTAGTGTCTGCAGCAGATCTTCCTTGGTGATCCGGCCCTTTGGTCCACTTCCGTCGACCGAGGACAGGTCAACGCTCAACTCTCGGGCGAGTCGCCGTACGCTCGGCCCGGCATGAATGCCCACGAAGTCGGGCGCCGCCTCCTCGGCGGGCGCGCCGGCCGGAGCTTCCGCTGCGGCGGGCCGAACCGCGGGCGCCGCAACCTCGGGCACCGGGGCGGCCGGGGTGGCAGCGGCGGGTGTGGCTTCCTGTTGACCGATCATCGTTGGAGGCTCACCTGCTGGCGCGTCACCCTCTTCCACCACAACGATCGGGGTGCCCTGGCTGACACGATCGCCAACCTTGACCAGCAGATCGCGAACCTCTCCGGCGGCGGTGCTGGGCACGTCCATCGTCGCCTTGTCAGACTCCAGCGTCACTAGCGGATCATCCACGGCAACAACATCACCGGCCGCAACATGCAATTCAATGACGGGTACGTCGGTGAAGTCGCCGATGTCTGGAACAGCTACTTGGGTCATTCCTCGCTCCCATCAGGTGTGCATCGGATTCGGCTTCTCCGGATCGATGTCGTACTTGGTTATGGCTTCTGCCACCCGCTCCTTCGGCACCAGCCCGTCTTGAGCGAGCGCGTTGAGGGCGGCAAGTGTTACGAAGTAACGGTCGACCTCGAAGAACTGGCGTAAGGCCTTGCGGTAGTCCGAGCGGCCGAAGCCGTCGGTGCCAAGTACCGCGTACCGCCTGTCAATGAACGGCCGAATCTGATCGGAGAATGCCTTGATGTAGTCGGTGGATGCGATCACCGGACCCGGCCGGTCGGCGAGCATTGTTTCGACGTAGCTGCGCTTGGATTCTTCATTCGGATGCAACAGGTTCCAGCGTTCGACGTCGAGCCCTTCGCGCCGCAGCTCGGTGAAGCTCGGCACGCTCCATACATCGGCTGCAACACCGAAGTCCGAGGCCAGCAGGTCGGCTGCGGCGAGCACTTCTCGGAAGATCGTTCCGCTGCCCAACAGCTGAACCCGCGGAGTCTTCTTTCCCACCGCCCCGTTCGCGTCCGCGGCGCGGAACAGGTACATGCCTTTCAGGATTTGCTCCTCAATCCCGTCAGGCATGGCTGGATGCTCATAGTTCTCATTCATGAGCGTGATGTAGTACCAGACGTCCTCCTGCTCGCCGATCATGCGCCGCAGGCCGTCCTGAACGATCACCGCAACTTCATAGGAGAACGTCGGGTCATAGGAAACGCAGTTGGGAATCAGAGATGACTGGATGTGGCTGTGCCCATCCTCGTGCTGCAAGCCCTCGCCGTTAAGCGTGGTACGCCCGGCCGTGCCACCCAGTAGGAAGCCGCGGGCACGGCTGTCACCGGCTGCCCAGGCAAGATCACCAACACGCTGGAAACCGAACATCGAGTAATAGATGTAGAAGGGGATCATCGGCACGTCATTGACGCTGTAGGAGGTGGCGGCGGCGATCCACGACGCCATCGCGCCAGGCTCGTTGATTCCTTCCTGCAGGATCTGGCCCTTCTTGTCCTCCTTGTAGAACATCAGCTGGTCGGCGTCCTGCGGCCGGTAAAGCTGGCCGACCTGGGAGAAGATCCCGAACTGCCGGAACATGCCCTCCATGCCGAAGGTCCGCGATTCGTCCGGCACGATCGGCACGACATGAGCTCCGAGCTGCTTGTCGCGCATCAAAGCATTGAGGATCCGAACGAACGCCATCGTTGTTGAGATCTCACGGCCGTCGGTGCCCTGCAGTTGAGCGCTGAAAGTCGACAAGGGTGGCACCGGCAGCGCAACTGAGGTTTTCTCACGCCGGCTTGGCAGGTTGCCACCGAGGGCGGCTCGGCGCTCGGTGACGTATTGAGCTTCCGCGCTGCCTTCGGCCGGCTTGAGGTACGGGTAGCTGAGCAGATCTTCGTCAGCGATCGGAAGCGCGAAGCGGTTACGGAAGACCCGCAGCGCGTTCTCGGCCATCTTCTTCTGCTGGTGGGTGATGTTCTGGCCCTCGCCGGCCTCACCCATGCCATATCCCTTGACGGTTTTGGCGAGAATGACGGTCGGCTCGCCGGTGTGTTGCACCGCGGCCTGGTACGCCGCAAAGACCTTGACCGGGTCGTGGCCGCCGCGGTTCAGCGCCCAGATCTGCTCGTCAGTCATGTCGGCGACCATCTGGCGCAGCTCGGGGTACTTGCCGAAGAAGTGCTCGCGTACGTAGGCCCCATCCTTGGATTTGAAGTCCTGATACTCGCCGTCGACGCACTCTTCCATGCGCTGGCGTAGCAGGCCGCTTGTGTCTCGAGCGAGCAGCGGATCCCAGTTGCTGCCCCAGATGAGCTTGATCACGTTCCAACCGGCGCCGCGGAACACCCCTTCGAGTTCTTGGATGATCTTGCCGTTGCCGCGTACCGGGCCGTCCAGACGCTGCAGGTTGCAGTTAATGACGAAGATCAAGTTGTCGAGATGCTCCCGACCCGCGAGGGAGATTGCGCCCAACGACTCCGGCTCGTCGCATTCCCCGTCGCCGAGGAACGCCCAGACGTGCCGATCAGCGGTGGATGCCAGCTCGCGGCCTTGCAGGTACTTAAGGAATCTCGCCTGGTAGATCGCCATGAGCGGACCAAGACCCATGGACACTGTGGGGAACTGCCAGAAATCTGGCTTCAGGAACGGGTGCGGGTAGGAGGGCAAACCGTCGGCGAAGGCCTCTTGCCGGAAGTTGTCCAGCTGCTCCTCGGTGAGCCGGCCCTCCATGAAGGCCCGGCCGTAGAACCCGGGTGCGGAGTGGCCCTGGAAGAAGATGAGGTCGCCGGGTTGGTCCTCGGTCGCGCCCTGCCAGAAGTGGGTCCATCCGACGTCATAGAGCGTGGCGGCGGACTGGAAGCTGGCAATGTGTCCGCCAAGCTCGGAGGACTCCTTGTTGGCACGCAGCACCATGGCAACGGCGTTCCACCGGTTCATCGAGCGGATGCGCCACTCGATGGCATGATCGCCTGGATAGGCCGGCTGCTTCTCGACTGGAATCGTGTTGATATAGGGAGTGGTGGTCGAGTATGGGACCGGCGCGCCGCGTTGCCGCCCTTCCCCGATGAGCCGGTCCAGCAGATAGTGCGCCCGGTCACCGCCCTCAAACTCCAGGACCGAGCCGAGTGCATCGAGCCACTCTTCAGTCTCAGTCGGGTCGATATCTGTCATGCCGTCGGTCGGCGTACCGGTCAAGCTCCCGGTCGGTGCATTGGTGATCGTGTCAGTCATGGCAGCCCTCTCGCTCCTGAGACCGCTCCTGCCCGTATTGCACAAAAGGTATCGGCACCGGCGCGCCAGGTCACCACCAGGTTCGCCGCATGGTGGTTGCATAGAGCCGCATACCCCAACCTCGTGGCGTTACTCCGCGCAACCGTTGCGATCCCGCCGGAGACGGCCAGGGCGCCGTGAGCATGGTGGTCGCAACTCCGTAAGCACAAGTGGTCAATTACGACATTCGCCGAGGCCGATGTGGTGCGGTGCTGACCCCTTTCCACGCGAAAGAGGAGGGCCGGAGGAGCGGCTACGAAGTCCAGGCCCGCCACAGCCGGGCGTATTCACCATCGGCAGCAACGAGCTCGTGATGGCTGCCAAGCTCAACGATCCGCCCGTTGATCACTACCGCAATCCGGTCAGCATCATGCGCCGTATGCAGCCGGTGTGCGATGGCGACGACGGTACGGTCTTCCAGCAGCGCGGCCATGGAACCCTCGAGGTGTCGAGCCGTACGCGGATCGATCAAGGATGTCGCCTCATCCAGCACCAGCGTGTGCGGATCAGCAACCACCAGCCGGGCCAAGGCCACTTGCTGTGCCTGTGCAGGGGTCAGTTTCTGGTGACCAGACCCCAGCATGGTGCTGAGTTGCTGCGGTAATCGCTCCACCCAGCCCCAGGCATCAACGGTCCGCAGCGCCTCGATCACCACGTCGTCAGGCGATGATTCGCGAGCCAAGATGATGTTGTCACGCACCGTACCGACAAACACGTGATGCTCCTGGGTCACCAGTGCAACCTCGGTACGCAGCACCGGGAGTGGCAGCTCGGTGAGCTCCACGCCGCCCACCGTGACCGATCCGGTACGCGGCCTATTTATGCCCGCCAACAGTCGGCCGAGCGTCGACTTACCCGAGCCGCTCGGCCCAACAATGGCCAGCCGCTCCCCGGGACGCAGAGCAAGATCAATTCCGTGCAGCACGTCGTGTTGGTCGTAGTAGGCGAAGCGCAGGTTGCGGCCGATCAACCGGTTGCCGACCGGCAGCCTGTCCCCCGCCTCGCGATCTTGTGGCACCGCGGCAATACCAAGCAGCCGACTGGTCGAAGCTATGCCAATCTGGAGCCGGTCCACGTTGCGGATTAGCCGGTCGAGCGGCTCCACGAGTGCCTGCACATACAGCGTCGCAGCGGTGACCTGGCCGAGGCTGACCCAACCATTGGCATAACCGATGCCACCCAAGATCAACACCATGACTAGCGGCATGTCGTAGGCAAATCCGATGACGATGAACAGCAAGTTGCGCAGGCTCATGGTGTAGCGCTCGGCCTGGGCTGACACTGCAATATCGTCATCGCCGCGCTCGATCCGATTGGGCTGCAGCCCGAGAGCTTCGACCGTACGCGCTCCCTCGACCGTCTCAGTGAATGTCGAGTTGATCTGTGAGTAGGTGCCGCCCTCGGTGATATAGCCCTTCGGTGCTCGCTTTAGGTAGCGCCTGGCAGCGATGATCAACAACGGTGCCGTTGCCAGCAATGGCAACGTCAACAGCGGCGAGTTCACCAGCATGGCGACCACAGTGAGCAGCGTTGTCATACCGGCAATCACTGACTCCGGCAAGCCAAAGCGGACACTCATGCTCATGGTGCTCACGTCACGAGTGACTCGGGTAACAAGATCACCAGTACTTGCGCTCTCCACTTTGCTTAGCGGCAGCCCGAGCACGGTCCGTACTACGAACTCGCGCGCCTCGGCCAGCAGGTCTTGGCCGAAGATCGTCGACATCCGCAGCGCGAAGAAAGTCATGATTGCCTGCACCACGACAACGCTCGCCACTGCCAACGCCAGCCCGTCCACGGTGGATGTCAGGGTGCCAGGCGCCGAGACCTCGTCCACCAGCGAGCCAAGAATCCGCGGCACCACGAGCCCTGCCATGGCTGCCAACGCGTGCAATAGCAGCAGTGCCGTGATCATCAGCCGCCGGGTACGCAACATTTGTGAGGCGAAGGCACCCACCTCCCGCCGGTCAGCAACCGGAAGCCCACGTTCAGGATGGCGGGAGGCCGCGAAGAATTCCTCGGCTCGCCGCTCCCGGAGCAGGTGACGATGCCGCCAGGCCCGGAGCCGGGAAGTCACTGACCCGCTCCTCCGAAGCAGCAACTCCTCAGGCACCTCCGGTGCCGGTGGAGTCACCCGCCAGGTCTCCGCGGAGCCGCGCAGACCGGTTTGTAGATCAGTCATTGGAGTCCTCCGACGGCTCGTCAAGCGCCCGGGCCACTGTCCTCCGGTAGTCCGCATTTGTCTGCAGCAATTCCTCGTGACTGCCGTACGCCGTGATCCGCTTGTTGAACAGAAACGCCACCCGGTCCGCGTGATGCAACAGGAGTGGCGATGCGGTAGTCACGATCGTTGTTTCGCCACGGCGATGAGCCACCAGCCGCTCAGCGATCAAAGCCTCGGTATGCGCATCGACTGCCGAGGTAGGGTCAACCAAGATCAAAATCTGTGGGTCGAGGCCCAGCGCTCTGGCCAGCACCACGCGCTGCCGCTGTCCGCCGGACAGGCCGCGACCACGCTCGTCGATTCGACCCTGCCAACCACCCTGCATACCGGCAAAGACGTCCTCGGCTGCAGCAACACGCAGCGCCGTCTCAGCCTCTTCAAGACTGAGCCGTCCCTGCGGATCAATGGCAGACTGCAAGGTGCCGGCAAACACCTGACTTGCTGCGTCGCTGACCACGATCCGCTCCCGGACCTGATCAATTGGCACGTCGGCGAGATCGACCGATCCCAGGCTCACGCCCCACTTCTGTCCGGCAAGCTGTCGATCTCGTTCCACCTGTTGGGCCAACTCGGCGCGCTGTCGCTTCCAGGCGCGTCGTGCGGCACGGCCCTTGAGCCCGTCCGCAATGCCCAAACTGACTGGTTCGTGTTCAGCCGGCAGGTAGCGGCCGAGCCGATCCGCAAGCGCAGCCGAGTCATCGGGCACCGCGCTGACGATGATCGTAAACTCCCCCGGCCGAGCGACGAAGCCCGACTCTTGATCATGCAAGATGTCATGATCAGGCAACGTCAGCGGCGGCTCAGGAGTCCGCCACGGCGGCTGATGATCGAGCACAGCAACGGTCTTGCGTGCCGAGACCATACTGCGAACCCACTTCTGCGCCAGCTCGAAGAACGTCTGGATGGGCCACACCATGAAGATTGCGTAACCAAAGAAACTGATCAACTGCCCGATGGTGAGATCTCCGGCAATGACCTCACGGGCCCCAAGCCAGGTCAAGGCGAGCAGGAACAAACCAGAAAACAGCACACCGGTCGCCTCCACTGCGCCCTGCCAGACACCGGCGGAAACCGCGGCCTGGCGGGTACGCTGCGACTGCTCGCCATAGTTCCGCGTGAAGGTCTGCTCACCGCCAATTCCCCGCAGAATCCGCAGCCCAGCAACAATGTCGGTTGCCATCGAGGTGAGATCCGAGGTCCGGTTGCGCTCGATCTCTTCACGCCGCTGCAACGGCCGCAGCAACGGCATCGCGAACAAGACGATCAAGGGCGCGGCAAGGAGCACCACAATGCCGAGCTTGACTGAGGTTGACAACACCAACCCAGCGATCACCAGATACGCGATCAACGCGCCGGCGAACCGGGACACGATCTCGGTCAACGCTCCGAACTCATCAGAGTCACCCGCCGAGACACTGAGCACCTCGCCGGTTGGCGTGCGCTGCGGTAACACGTGACCCATCTGTGTCACCTTGCGAGTAACCAGTTTCATGGTGCCGTACATGGCCACCAGCCAGGTTCGGACCACCATCGTGTGACCTAGCACGCTGGCAACGATCCCGATGATCACCAGGCCCAACATGATCATGCTGAGTCGCAGCACGGTCGCCATGTCGTGCGGCACGATTCCTTCGTCGACGATCTTGCCGACGATGTAGGGTCCAACCGAGCCCGGCAGCCACTCGATCACGCTGATCAGCGAGCTCAGCACCAGGGCTGGCAGCTGCTGCCACATCAACCAACCGAGGAATCGAGCGCCGCCTCGGGTTGCGGGCTCGGTGAAGTTGCGCTTGGGCAGCCGACGGCGCACCACGACCTGCCCTCTGCGAGTGGAAGTGGTGTACACGCGAGCGTCCGGCCCCGCCAAGTCGGGGACCAGCGGCGGGTAGTCATGCATGACCAAATCAGCGTAGGGCGTCGACGCTGACCTGCTCCAGCGGTTTTCTGAGAGCTGCTCGC
>DATFBI010000281.1:0-24445 GCA_035253925.1 Propionibacteriaceae bacterium | reverse complement strand
TCGGGAGCCGGACGCTGTGCTGGTGCTAGAACCCACTGACGCTGGTCATGACCCGATGCTGTACTTCAAACCCCGCGCGCCTCGGGACTCCGAGGAGTTCTACGCCGACAGTCGGTTTGGTGAGTTGTGGGTCGGGCAGCGGCCATCACTGGAAGAGATGAGTGCGCTCTGTGGTGTTCCATGTGCCTCGATCTCCGAGCTCCCCGATCACCTGCGCAAGGATAGCGACACGATTTCGCTGCGCGTGCTGTCGATGGACTTGGACCCTGAAATCCAAAGGCTCATCGAAGAGATCCGCAGTTCACAACAGGGTGCCGAAGTTGATCAAGAGCAGGCAACGACGGAGGAACCCGATCATGACTTTACGGTTGCGCTCAGCGAGCTGCGACTGATCAAGGATGCCTTTGAGATAGCTCAGCTGCGAGAGGCGTGCCGGCAGACGGCGATGGCCTTCGAGGAAGTTGTGGCAGCGATCCCGCAGGCAGTGCGACGGGGCCGGGGCGAGCGCTGGATTGAAGGCATCATCGGTCTGCATGCTCGGCATGTCGGTAACGCGGTCGGCTACGACACCATCGCGGCGGCCGGCGATCACGCCTGCACGCTGCACTGGATTCGCAACGATGGTGAGCTCCGTGACGGTGAGCTGCTGCTACTTGATGCGGGCATCGAGCTGGATTCCCTCTATACAGCCGACATAACGCGTACGTTGCCGATCAACGGAAAATTTAGCGATGAGCAGCGGATGGTCTATGACGCTGTTTATGAGGCGCAGCGGGCGGGCATTGCCGCGGCACGACCCGGTGTGCTGTTCTCTGCTGTCCATAAAGCAGCCACCGAGGTGATTGCTCGGCACCTAGACGCCTGGGGACTGTTGCCGGTGAGCGTGGAGGAATCGCTCAGCGAGAACGGTGGGCAGCATCGGCGTTGGATGGTGCATGGCACATCGCATCATCTCGGCATCGACGTACACGACTGCGCACAAGCCCGGCAGGAGAACTATCGGGAGGGCATTTTGCAACCGGGCATGATCATTACCGTCGAGCCAGGGCTGTACCTCAAGTCTGATGACGAGCTAGTTCCAGAACCGCTGCGTGGCATTGGCGTCAGGATCGAGGATGACATCTTGATCACTGCCGACGGCAACGAGAATCTCTCGGGCATGCTTCCGCAAAGCAGCGCCGAGGTTGAAGCCTGGATATCGAGGACCTGGGGATCAAGATCAACCTAATCAAATTGTGCGGCGCGAGCCCCGGGCATGCCTTGCAGCATCTCGCGCGCCTGAGCAGCGACCTTGTGCTCGCAGAGCACCTCGTACTTGGTCGCGACGGTATGAGTTACCGACGTGAAGTCCCGACGTCCACGGCTCATCGCATACGCCGCGGCGCTGAAGCCAATGCCGAGCGCGACGCCAATCGCCAACGAAGCCAACAGCAGCAGCAAGACGCTTGCCGGTCGAGTGAAGATCAACATCACGAGACCGACGAGCAAGCCAGTGGAGACACCTGACTGCAGGCCCTGGGTAATCACGGTTCCCCAGTTGCGCCGACCAAGAACCCGCTCGACTGATTTCAGATCGGTACCGACGATTGCCAAGTTCTGCACCTCGAATTTTTGATCTGCCAAGTAGTCGACTGCTTTCTGCGCCTCCTCATAGCTGCTGTAGATCCCGACCGACTGGGGGAACTGCAGCTCAAACAGCGAGCCGTACTGCCGCGGCGGCATAGCCATCGTGTCCTCCTGAGGCTTGGCTCTCCCAATTTACTCGTTGCAGCCATCGAGGAGCTGGCGTTGAATCTCCGATAATCACTGCTGCGAGCGGCGGTTTGCGCGAGCAGCTGGCTCTAGACTCCTCAGATTTCGTGCCGTGTGAACACGCAGAACTCATTACCTTCTGGATCCGCCAGTACGTCCCAGCCGATCTCGTCATCGCGGCTGCGGAGCAACGCGGCGCCCGCTGAGAGGATGCTTGAAGTCTCGCCCCAGACGTCCCAGTGCACTCGATTCTTGACGGTCTTCGGCTCGGGAACCCATTGGAAGACCATCGCCCACGGCATCCCAGGCGCTCCATCGATCCAGGAAAAGCCCCGGTCCCGATCGTGACAAACTTCGCAGCCGTACCGCTCGGCCCACCACGACGCAATCGCGACCGGATCGGCAGAGTCCACAACTACTTCGTAGACCCGGTAGTCGGGCAAAGAATGGGGATCTCTGACAAAGGCACATAGGTCGCCGCCTTCAGGATCGGCCAGCACCGTCCACGGATGTGTCTGATCGAGAATCTCCGCGCCGAGATCGGTTAGATCAGATACTGCCGCAACATGGACGTCTATGTGCACACGCTGCTTGACTGTGCGCGGCTCAGGCACCTTATTCACCCAAAGCGTGTGCTCAGGAACATCATCAACCAGTCGGAACTCATCGCCACTCGGCTCGGCGCGAAGCCCGAGTGCTGGCGCCCAGAATGCTGCAAGGACATCAGGATTGACCGCATCGATGCAGAGGTCCTTGAAGCTGATCGTCTCGACTGCTGCCATGTCCAGACCTTAGCGGAGGTGATCTTGGGGCTGAGCTTATTGGGAGGTGCTCGCGCAATGCCGACGCTCGCACCTCAGATCATTGGGAGGTGCTCGCGCAATGCCGACGCTCGCTGCACAGATGATTGGGAAGCGGCTCGCGCAATGCCGACGCTCGCCGTATGTCGGCGCCAGGCTGTGATAATCGAAGCGTGGCAGCGAGCGCAACCTCGGTCTTTATCTCACGCATCCGGGGCCTGCCAGTCCTCGACAGCGCTGGGGACCAGGTGGGCAAGGTGCGTGACGTTGTCGTGCAGCGCCGGACTGCTGGCCGGGCCCCCCGGGTTAAGGGTCTCGTGGTAGAGCTATTCGCACGGCATCGGATCTTCATCCCGATGGCGCGAGTACGCAGCATCGACGGCTTTCAGGTGGTCATCACTGGTGTTGTCAACACCCGCCGTTTTGAGCGCAGGGAATCCGAAATGCTGGTGATCGACGATCTGTTCGACCTGACCGTAGAGCGGACTGACCACCCGACTTCCTCGGTCATCTTCGATGTGGCCATGCGGCCGGCACGTTCTCACGACTGGGAGTTGTCGCAGGTGGCATTGCGGGAAGCCGGAACACGTCGACGATTCGGCCGACGGGGTCACGTCACCATCGTCGACTGGTCCGCGATCAAGATCTTGGCTTTCGATCGGGGTCAAGGTACTGATCAATTGCTGGCGCAGATGGAGGACATGAAGGCCGCCGATATCGCACGCGAGCTACATGAGATGTCGCGTGAGCGACGAGCCGAGGTAGCGTCCGCGCTCGATGATCACAAGCTAGCCGATGCCCTGGAAGAGCTGCCCGAGGACGAGCAGGTGCAGCTGATCTCCCAACTCGATACCGAACGTGCGGCCGACATTCTTGAGGAAATGGATCCAGACGATGCTGCTGACTTGATCGCCGAGCTGGCGCCCGAGATGGCCGAGGTGCTGCTGGGACGCATGGAGCCCGAGGAAGCCAAGGATGTTCGGCGACTGCTCCGCTATGCCGAGTCCACAGCTGGCGGGATGATGACTCCTGAGCCCGTGATCTTGCCGCCAGACGCAACGGTTGCCGATGCACTCGCTCACATCCGAGACGCAGAACTTACGCCGGCCCTGGCATGCATGGTCTACGTATGCCGACCACCACTGGAAACTCCAACTGGTCGCTTCGTCGGCGCAGTGCACTTCCAGCGGCTGCTACGGGAGCCGCCCTCGACATTGGTTTCGGGTTTGATCGATACCGAGCTGGAGACTCTCACCGACCAGGCGAACTTGCATGAAGTCAGCCGCTACTTCGCCACGTACAACCTGGTCAACGCTCCAGTGGTCGATGCTGATCATCGGCTGATCGGCGCCATCACAGTGGATGACGTACTGGATCACATGCTGCCTGAAGACTGGCGTGGCATCGAGCTAGACGCGGTATCGGCGAGGCCGCCTGAAGAGGAAGCGGTTGCCCATGGCTAGAGCCGTGCGGGGGGACGGCCGGCTCGACGTACCGGGCAGGCGCAAGCGGTCCACGATTCCGACGATCAAGGTCGATCGGGAGGCCTTCGGCAAGTTTGCCGAGGCGTTCGCCCGGTTCATGGGAACGGCACGGTTCCTGTTCGGCATGACGGTGGTCATCGTGATATGGGTCCTCTGGAACGTGCCGTACGGGCCACCTCGACCCCGCTTCGATGAGTATCCATTCATCTTCCTGACCCTGATCTTGTCGCTGCAGGCCTCCTACGCCGCACCGCTGATCTTGCTTGCGCAGAATCGCCAGGAGGCACGCGACCGCGTCATCGCGGAGCAGGACCGGCAGCAGGCGGCACAGAGCCGGGCTGATATGGACTTCTTGGCGCGCGAGATAGCCGGTCTCCGGATGTCGGTCGGTGAGTTGGCCACCCGCGATTACCTACGCTCAGAGCTGCGGGCGGAGCTTCGTGACATGCTCGCAGAACTCGACGGCGAAGATGGTGTACGGGAACACAGCCGCGCCTTAACCGCTGACAGAGAGTGATACCCGATCTCACCTAGGCTGGGTGCGTGCACGACCACCAGTCCAGCCAAGTCTCAGCAACCTCCACCCCCGAACATCCCTTAGTGCCTCAGATCCGTCAGGCGCTACATCGCGTGGATGATCCTGAGATTCGCCGGCCAATTACAGACCTGGGCATGGTCGAGGACATCGCTGTAGACGCCGAGGGCCGGGTGCGCGTACGAGTCCTACTCACGGTTTCCGGTTGCCCTATGCGTGACACCCTGCACCGTGATGTGACTGCGGCAGTCGATGCGGTGTCCGGGGTGACAGCAGTCGAGGTAGAGCTCGGCGTCATGTCTGATGAACAGCGAGCGGCACTGCGGGACATGCTCAAGAGCGGACAACCCGATCGGGAGATTCCCTTCGCTCGACCCGATTCCCTGACCCAGGTCATCGCGGTCGCCTCCGGCAAGGGTGGTGTCGGAAAGTCCTCTGTCACCGTGAACATCGCCAGGGCGCTCGCCGCCCATGGGCGTAAGGTCGGCATCCTCGACGCCGATATCTACGGCCACTCGATACCCGCGATGCTCGGTGTCGCTGATGCCCGGCCGACCGCCGTAGAGGACATGATCATGCCGGTCCCGGTCCACGGTCTCAGGGTGATCTCGATTGGCATGCTCAAGCCGCGCCGCGATCAAGTAGTTGCCTGGCGAGGTCCCATTCTGGACCGGGCGCTCACCCAAATGCTGGCTGACGTCTACTGGGGCGATCTGGACTTTCTGCTCATTGATCTCCCGCCCGGCACCGGGGATGTAGCGATTTCGCTGGGGCAGAAGCTGCCGACTGCCGAGGTGCTGGTGGTTACCACACCGCAGGCAGCTGCTGCTGAGGTGGCCGAGCGCGCGGGAACCATGGCGTCAATGATGAATCAGCACGTTATTGGCGTCGTGGAGAACATGTCCCACCTGGTGATCACATGCCCCGACTGCGGCAAGATCCACAGCTACGACGTCTTTGGTGCCGGCGGAGGGGACGAGGTTGCGCGAGCACTCAGCACCCGCCTGGGTTACGCCGTGCCACTCCTGGCGCAGATACCGCTCGACCCGCAATTGCGTGCTTCCGGTGACTCTGGGGTGCCGATAGTGGAGGCCGACCGCGAGCAACCCGCGGCAATTGCGCTCAATTCCCTGGCCGACCAGCTCCTGAAACGCGGCCGTAGCCTGCTCGGCAAGCAGCTGGGCCTGGCTCCTGCTGGTCACTGACCAAAAAGACTCAGGTCGCCTCAAGATCGAAGGGGGTCAGCGTTCGGGGTCGGGACGCCCCGTCCATGCCGTTTTGCTTGGCTCCGGAAGCGGAATCGGCGGACTTGATCGTATCGCTGCGCTGAGTTGATGAGTTCTTGATCGTCTGACCGGCATCACTGACCTCAGACTTCACGTCGCTGATAAGCGGCTCTACCTCGTCCACCAGGTGCTTCTGCACAAAAGCTCTAGGGTTCAGGTCACGGAGATCAACGTTGTCGAACTCAGGCCCCAACTCCTTGCTCAGCTGCTGTTGGGCATTGCCCGCAACCGTCCGCAAATACCGCAGCAAGCGTGCCGCCTTACGGGCCAAATCAGGCAATCGCTCCGGACCGAACAAGATCACCGCGATTACCAGGAGCAGAACGAATTCGGGCCCGTTGATATCGAGCAGCAGTGGGGTCACGCTCAGCCCACCTTGCCACCCAGGGTGACGCTTGCCTGGGCACGCGAAGAACCCCGCACATATTCCAGAATGACGACGTCGCCCGGCCGCCGGGTCCGGATGCTGACAATCAACTCCTCCATGGTGTTGACCGTCTCGTCGTCGACCTTGGTGATCAGATCAGTAGCCTTCAGGCCCGCCTTGGCTGCCGGGCCTTGGGGATCAACAGCGCTCAGCTCCACCCCCGATGCAGCATCCTGCACATTAGCGCCGATCACCGGATACGTCGCCTTGCCGTTCTTGATCAACTGGTCCGCAATGGCGGCGGCCTGGTTGATCGGAATCGCAAAGCCAAGCCCGATGTTGCGACTGGACCCGAAGGTCAAGATCGCCGAGTTCACCCCGATCGCCCGCCCTCCGGCGTCGACCAGAGGGCCCCCGGAGCTGCCTGGATTGATCGGTGCATCGGTCTGAATAGCGCTGATATAGGCGGTTGGCGCATCCGCGTCGCTGGTCTCGGTCACGATCACCGGACGGTTCCGGGCCGACACGATGCCCTCCGTGACAGTGCCGGACAGCCCGAGCGGCGAGCCTATGGCGAGAACTGGCTCCCCAACTTGGACCTGCTCAGAGTCGCCGAGTTCGATAGGCTCCAGCGATCCCGCACCGCTTGCTTTGATCACGGCAATGTCGTAGGAAGGGCTGCGACCCACCAGCACGGCGTTGACCCGACGCCCATCGGAATAAAGAACCCGGATCCTCGATCCGTCAGCCGCTCCGGTGACAACGTGATTGTTGGTCAGGATGCGCCCTTCCTTATCGATCAAGAATCCAGAACCGCTTCCTCGACCGACCTGGATCATCACGGCTGCCGGCAGTACTCGTTTGGCAATCTCAACGGTGTTGGCACTCGGCGGTGCGGGCGCAACCGGGGTACGCGTTAGGCCCGGTTCCGGGGAGGGGCTAGCTGTGGTGGTAGCCGGCGCGGTACGCCGGGCGAGTGTGGCACCCCCGTAACCAGCAGCGCCGCCGATCACCAGCGCAGTAAGCGCGGCGACCGCGATAACTGACGCTGCAACTCGACGGCGGCCCGTACGCCGGCCAGGCAAGATCGCAGTCGTAGATGATCCGTCCATGCCGGGGCCGCTTGCGGCGTGCGCCGGCTCGCCAGTCGGCGGTGGCCAGCTCGTGGTGTTCGATTCGAATGTGGGAATGGGCTCATACGAGCTATCTGAGGCTGCAGGTGTGGACGGTGGCTCGCCGAAAGGGCCAAGGTAGCGAGAGTCCGGCGGGTCAGCTTCGGCTTCACCCGTGGGACGGTTCACATCCACCGCGCACTAACCCTTCACATCGGCCAGAATCCTTGCCCAACCAGCTTTAATGCGGCCAAGCGTAGTAGGCGCCTCCGCGCCATCGTGGGGCAGCGCAGCCACCGCGTCGGCCAAAACGCCAGAGTTCCCGTCGGTCACCGCTGTGAAGACCACGTCGCCGGACTGCCAGGTCGCCACTCCCGACGCACCGCGACGAACATAAGCACCAAGCGTCGCATCCCACTGGGAGCCTTGCGGAGCAGCGGTCAGCCGACCCCGCTGCTCAAAGACACTGACCGCGGCCAGTCCGTCGCTGTACACCAGCTGCACCGTTTCGGGGTTGCCAGGCCGGTCGGTTCGTAACCGCACCAGCGACAGGCCAGCCAGCTTGCGAGGGCAAGACCATCCGGAGACGCTGAGTTCAGTAGCCGAGGAGAGGGTCAGCGAGGTGTTGGTCCGTGGCACCGCCAGTCGCGGCGGCAGATGTTCGAGGATGCCGTTCTCACGGCTAACAGCCACCGAAGTGAATCCGAAAGACAAATCGACCGATCCGTTCTTGTCATAGGTCTCTTGCCAAAGCACGATGCCGGTAGCATCGTCGACCCACCAACGTGCCGCGGTCGTAGAGCTACCGACACCAATCGCTGCTACGACGGCCGCGCTCCGTCCGGCCACAGTGGATCCTCGAGTTCCGGCAAGGCGATAGTTGCGCTCCAGCAGATCGAGCAACTCATCATCAACAACCCTCGAGGAGATCAGCGCGGGCTTGAATCCTTTGAGTAGCTGCCTACCTGTTTGGTTGACGACCATCACCTGGCTGCCTTGACCGGCGCGTGCCTCGACGTCAACCTGTGCCGCGATTGGGCCTCCGCTCCGGTACGCCACAAACGATTGCCGGCCCGAGTAGCTGACCGAAGAAGCCGCGTCGGCAGCACGCTGCATTGTTTCCTTTGCCTCCGCTGCAATCATCGTTGGCCCGGTCGGGACCGTCGGGCCATCGAGCGACGGTGGCACATTCGCGGACAAGCCGGTGGAGTCAGCCAACATAACTGCGGTGAGCGCGTCATTTGCTAACGGGAACTGTCCACGGGTGGACGAGAACGCGGCTTGCGCCTCACTGATGGGGTCCCCAATTGTCGGAAGGCTCGGAGCGGCGGCGTACCCCACAACGCCCATTGCGGTGATTGTCGCTGCCACCGCCGTGGCGGCGGTGATGACGCGCAGCTTGACGGTGCGCCGATGACTCGGCAGACCGCCGGTCTTCCCGCCACCAGTTGGCTGGGTACGCCGGAACGGCCGGGTCCACAGCGGCGCAACCGATGCCGGGCCGGCGATCGAGACAAGGCGAACTGAGAGGTCGGCTGGCGTCGGGCTGGGTTGCGTCTTGGTTCTGTTAAGGAGCTCACGCACCGCACGGAGATCCTCGATGTCGTGCCGGCAATCAGAGCAGTCGACAAGGTGACTCAATAGCCGTTCGCGATCGGTGTTGGTCAGAGCCCCGTCGACAAACGCTGATCGCAATTCGGCGAGCTCAGCGCAGGGCGCCTTCCTCACGTCGACCTCACAGGCTCCAGACTTCCCTGTTTAGAGGTCGCACCCAACTTCGGGGTAACGCTGTCGGGAATCTCGCCGGACTCTACCTCAACACCCAGATATCGCAGCCGTTCGCCGGTCGGCCGGCGATGCGCGAGGGCGGCCCGCAACTGGGCCCGGCCGCGATGAATTCGGCTTCGCACGGTTCCGATCTTGATGTCGAGAACCTCGCTGATCTCCTCATAGGTCAGACCCTCGATGTCGCACAACACCACGGCCGCCCGGAACTCTGGTGGCAGGGCTGACAGCGCGGCAGCCACATCATGGTCTAGGTCGGCATCAGCCAACTGCTCCGACGGGCTCGGCCAGGCACTCCGCAAGCGCTCGTCGGAACCTTCACCCAGACCGTCGAAGCGGATTTTCTGACGGCGACGGGCACCGTCTAAGAACAGGTTGGTGGTTATGCGGTGCAGCCAGCCCTCAAACGTGCCGGGCTGGAATCGGTGCAGTGAGCGGAACACTCGGACGAAGACATCTTGGGTGAGGTCCTCGGCATCATGCGGATTGCCGGTCAGGCGATAGGCCAGACGGTAGACCCGCGCCCCGTGGTCGCGTACTAGCTCCTCCCATGTCGGAGGCGTCCACCCAGGAGTTTCCGGCTGGGGGGTTACGGAGACAGGCGGCCGCCAATCCTGAGGATTCGGCGCCGGCCAGTCCGCCATGAGTACAACCTCCCTACGCCGTCCCGAGTTGCCACGCAGGTTCAGCCTGAACGCCTCATTGTTGCTTGTCATCCTGGCAATGCCCTGAGTGAACCCTGGCAATTGGCTGTGCGCGACCGTGTGCTTCCTCACAATCGGTCAAACGGCGCGCGATATAGACACGTTCCGTCCGTCAATTATCTCTGGTCGCACAGTGCCCTCGGCCGCGGGTGCCATGACTCAGCCGGTGGACACCGCCTCACCGGTCGCTAAACCAGCCGCGGCCAAAGCGGCACGCAAACCCTCGACTTCGGCAGCAGTCGCGTCGATCAATGGAGACCTCAAGCCCCCGACGTCGCGACCCTGCAGCCTCAAGCCAGCCTTTACCAGGATGCAACCTTGCGTGGCGAAGATTCCGGTGTAGATCGGCAGCAGCTGCTGGTGAAGCTGGAGCGCGGCAGCCACATCACCGTCCAAGTACGCCTTGATCAGCTGCTTGGTACCCACTGCGCTGAAGTGCGTAGAAGTGCCGACCACACCAACCGCACCAACCGACAGGAGCGGCAATGTCATGGCATCATCGCCGGAGTAATAGGCAAGGTCGGTCTGGGCGATAACTCGGGCGGAGGCCGCAAGATCACCCTTCGCATCCTTGACGCTCACAATTCGGGGATGCTCGGCCAGTCGCAACATCGTGTCGGTGGCGATTGCGATCCCCGCACGACCAGGAATGTCATACAGCATCAGGGGCACCTCGGTTGCATCGGCAACCCGGCGAAAGTGCTCCAGTATCCCTGCCTGCGGTGGTTTGGAGTAGTACGGCGTCACCACTAGTAGGCCGTTGGCGCCGAGCTTGGCGGCCGTCGCCGCCAACTCCAGGGTGTGTTCGGTATTGAAGGTGCCAACGCCAGCAAGGATGGTGGCTCGGTCACCGACCGCATCGAGCACGACTCTTAGTAGGTCTGCCTTCTCTGCATCGGACGTCGTTGGTGATTCTCCGGTCGTGCCGCTGATCACCAATCCGTCGTTGCCAAGGTCATCGATCAAATAGCTTGCCAGTCCAGCCGCTGCGTCGAGGTCTAAGGATCCGTCCCCCGCAAACGGAGTCACCATCGCCGTCAGGAGCCGGCCAAAGGGAGGCTCAGAAGGTGAGATGGACATGCCCGTCATCTTAGCGACGCCTGCCCGACCCGTGCCGCACCGAAACCTGGCAGAAGTGGCTAACGATTTCCGACCTTGATCACCACCAAGGGATCACCGTCGTTCACCACATCGCCTGCTGAGACGACGACCTCCGAGACCGACCCCGCAACATCGGCCAGCACCGGTATCTCCATCTTCATCGACTCCAAGATCACCACTGGATCGTCGGCCGCCACCTGCTGTCCCACCTCGACCTCGACCTTCATAACGGCCGCGACGAGTTCGGCGACGACGGTGTGGCTCATGCGGCCATCGTAGGGTTCGTTGGGGACGCGTTTCGATAGGCTCGGTTTCGTGAATTTCGTTGCTGGCAAGACCTCACTCAAAGCCGCACCCAAGCCTGGATCGTGGGCCTTCGCTGAGGACTTCGTCGCTGAATCGGAGCAAGCCGCACAGGCGCGCGAAAGAGCCGCGCAGCTCGGAGTGGCACCGATCGGTCGAGGATCCGTCAGCGCATTGACGCTTCTTGCCAGGGTTGCGCAAGCGCGAGCGGTCGTTGAGGTGGGCACTGGTTCGGGTGTCTCGGGTCTGGCGTTGTTCGCCGGCATGCAGCCCGACGGTGTGTTGACCAGTGTCGACATCGAGCCCGAACATCAGCAGGCTGCGCGAGAAGCGTTTCTGGCGGTTGGCATTCCTACTCAGCGATTCCGACTGATCGCCGGGCCGGCCCTCAGTGTGCTGCCCAGGCTAAGTGATAGCGGGTATGACATGGTCTTCATCGACGCTGACAAAAGTGAATACGCCGAGTACGTCGAGGAAGGCCTGCGCCTGCTCCGGCCCGGTGGCGTTCTTGCTGTGGACAACGCCTTGTGGCACGACCGGACGGCCGATGAGAGTTACATCGACCCGGAGACTGAAGCGATCCGCAAAGCGCTGAACGCCGTCCGAGATAACGAGGAGCTCGTGTCATCGCTGCTTCCCGTCGGCGATGGGCTGCTGGTCGCCGTTAAGCGATGATCATTTAGAATTGCTCGCCTCCCGGCGCCGACGCTGAGGCAGGCATGATCATGTCGCCGAAACTGTGGCGCTCTTCGGCACCACAGTGAAACCGCCCTCGGAGATCCAGAAGCCGCGCGCTTCATCAGCATCTGAGTCGATCCCGACCTTCGCGTTGTCCTCGATAGTGACGTGCTTGTCCAGGATCGCGCGATGAATAACCGCGTTCCGCCCGATGTCAGCGTGGGACAAGACCACGGAGTGATCAACCGTGGCACCGTCGTGGACGTGCACGTTCGGGGAAAGCACAGAGGTCTCAATAGACCCTCCTGAAATGACACAGCCAGGGCTCACGATGGAATCCCGGGACACCCCGTCGAGGGTGAATTTGGCGCCCGGCATCTGCACCGGGTAGGTCCAGATCGGCCACTCCAGGTTGTAGAGATTGAACACCGGGTCCACTGAAACCAGGTCCATGTGGGCTTCGTGGTATGCGTCGAGTGTCCCGACATCACGCCAGTAGGCCTTATCGCGGTCGGTAGTACCGGGGACCTCGTTGGCGGTGAAGTCGTAGACCTGCGCATCGCCGCGATTCACAAAGCTGGGAATGATGTCACCGCCCATGTCGTGGCGAGAGCTGTCGTTCTCGGCGTCCGCGGTGAGCCCTTCGATCAGCGCGCCGGTGGTAAAGATGTAGTTCCCCATCGAAGCGAACGAGGATTCCGGATCATCAGACAGACCCGGCGGATCGGCCGGCTTCTCGAGGAAGTCCTTGATCTTGTTGTCAGATCCGGCATCGATCACGCCGAAGGCGGTGGCCTGACTTCGTGGCACCCGGATGCCGGCCACGGTGCCGCCGCGGCCGCCGTCGATGTGTGCCTCCAGCATCTGCGAGACGTCCATCCGATAGATGTTGTCGGCGCCGAAGACGACCACGTAGTCCGGCTCCTCGTCGCGGATCAGGTTCAGCGACTGATAGATCGCGTCGGCGCTGCCTTGGTACCACCTGGGCCCCAGACGCTGCTGTGCCGGCACCGGAGTGACGTAGTTGCCCAGCATGGTGGACATACGCCATGTCAAGGAAATGTGCTTGTCGAGCGAATGGGACTTGTACTGGGTTAATACCGCGATCTGCCGCATCCCAGCATTTACCAAGTTAGACAAGACGAAGTCGATCAAGCGATATGTACCACCGAATGGCACCGCCGGTTTGGCTCGATCCATAGTCAACGGCATCAACCGTTTGCCTTCGCCGCCAGCCAGTACCATCGCTAGAACCTTTGGACGCGCGCGCATGTGTTGAACCTAGCCCATACCGGCCTCCCGAAGCACCGTTCTGGGTCCATGTTGTGGTCAACATCGCTGACGCTGTGGAACGATGCCAACTATGGCGTCCGCTGACACTGATCGACTGTCCATCTCGTTGCTGACCCGGGAATATCCGCCCTTCATCTACGGCGGCGCCGGGGTGCATGTTGGCCAGCTTGTGCCGCAGTTGCGCAAGCTTATTGATGTCGATGTCCAGTGCATGGGTGAGCCGCGCGAGGGAGCCACTGCGCACGCCGAGAACTACCCCGAGGGAGCCAACGCTGCGCTCCGGGTGTTTGGTGCTGACCTGTCGATGGTGGCGGCCATCCCTGATGTTGACCTCGTCCATTCCCACACCTGGTATGCCAACCTGGCTGGCCACCTCGCCGGTCTATTCCAAGACATTCCCCACGTTGTCAGCGCACACTCCCTCGAGCCGCATCGGCCGTGGAAGGCTGAGCAGCTTGGGGGTGGCTATCGGCTCTCATCCTGGGTCGAGCAGACCGCCTTCGAGGCCGCCGATGCGGTGATCGCTGTCAGTGCTGGAATGCGTAAAGACACCCTGGATTCCTACACCAATCTGGATCCGGACAAGGTGCACGTGGTCAAGAACGGCATCGATACCGAGGAGTTCAAGCCAGATCCGGGCACTGACGTCGTCACCGGGCTTGGAGTTGATCTCGATAAGCCGTCAGTGGTGTTCGTGGGCAGGATCACTCGGCAGAAGGGCCTGATTCATCTGGTGCGCGCGGCCGAGAAGTTCCATCCCGAGACTCAAGTCGTACTGCTGGCCGGCGCCCCGGATACTCCCGAGATCGCCCAGCAGATTGGCGACGCTTTCGCCCATCTGCAATCCACGCGCGGGAACGTCTTGTGGATTGAAGAGATGCTGCCGCGGGCACAGGTGCGCCAGGTCTTATCGCATGCAACGGTGTTCGCCTGCCCTTCGGTGTACGAGCCATTGGGCATCGTCAATTTGGAGGCAATGGCATGCGAAACGGCTGTCGTCGCCTCAGCGGTGGGTGGCATACCTGAGGTCGTCGTCGATGGGGTAACCGGCTATCTCGTGCCATATGACCCGGCACAGGCCGACGACCCAAGCGCCATCGCAGCCTTCGAGGAAGACTTCGCAGACAAGATCAACTCGATAACCACCGATCCTGAGAAGGCGAGGGCCTTCGGCCTCGCCGGACGGCAGCGCTGCATCGACGAGTTCGACTGGTCCAAGATCGCCGCCGAGACCGTCGACGTCTACCGTCGGGCGATCGAGGTCCACAAGAGCTAAGGCCTGACCGATGGTTCGGCGGCGGAGGTTGGCAACGCGTTATGCCAATCGCACCGTCGCCGGGCGTGCTCTGGCAGAGGCGTTGGTTGAGCAAGCCACGTTCCAGAAAACGATCGTCTTGGCCCTCCCCCGCGGCGGCGTACCCGTTGCCGCCGAGGTAGCTGTCCGGCTGCACGCTCCACTCGGCGTGATCTTGGTACGCAAGATTGGAGTGCCGGGACGCAGCGAGCTGGCGATGGGCGCTCTGGCCATGGTCGGCGGCCAGCTATCCGAATTCCGGAACGATGAGATCGTCGATGGGCTGCGCATTCCCGATCAGGCATTCCAAGTCGCACGGCACCGGGAACAGCTCGAACTGCAACGACGCGCTAGCATCTTCCCCTCCGACACTCTGGATGTCACCGACTCCGAAGTCATCTTGGTGGACGACGGTCTGGCGACGGGCTCAACCATGCTGGCAGCAGTCTCGGCTGTCCGCGGTCTTAAGCCTGCCGCGGTCGTGGTGGCAGTTCCGGTCGGAGCAAGACAAGCCGTGCAGGCTCTCAGAGCGGTTGCCGACCTCGTCGTGTGTATTTCCAGCCCAGAGCCCTTCATAGCGGTCGGCGCGGCGTACGAGGACTTTCGGCAGCTTACTGACGATGAGGTGATCGCCATCCTCAGCGAATACTCCTTGTAACCCTGGCATGGTTACAGCCGGACAAGTAATCCTGTTCGTCTAGGAGACGTCAGCCTCGACGCCGCCTGTCAGGGCCAACAGCTCCGGATACGTCAAAGGAAAGATGGCGTGGGGAATGCCACCGGCGGCCCAGAGCTGGTCGAAATCGGCCAGCGCGCGATCGACGAGGGTACGAATGGGGTTCGGATGACCAACCGGAGCAACCCCTCCGATCGGCTGGCCGGTGTGTTCCCGGACGAATTGCGGTGAGGCACGCCGCAGCTCGACCCCGAGTTGTTCGCCGACTTTGATCATGTCCACCCGATGAGCCCCGCTGGTCATGATCAACAGCGGTTCCCCGCCATCGGTAGAGAAGATCAAGGAGTTGGCGATCGCGCCCACTGGGCAGCCAACGTGCTGTGCCGCGGCCTGTGCCGTGGTGACTGCCTCGTCGAGCATCCGAACTCGGCCAGGCAGGCCGGCTGCCTCCAAAATGTGGTTCACAGCCTCGCAGTTTGGATGCATCTTTCGGTCACCCCTTCTCTAATCAAATGACGCTTGCCGATGAATTACGCAAGCAAAAGGACCTGGTCCTTGTGACCAGGTCCCTTGTGCTGTCAGCTGTTGATCTATCCAACGACTTCTTTCAGTGCGCCCGCAAGCTCGGCCGCTTCGTCGGCGTTTAGTTCGACGACGAGCCGACCGCCTCCCTCGAGCGGAACCCGCATGACGATCCCACGTCCCTCCTTGGTGACTTCCATAGGGCCGTCACCCGTCCGCGGTTTCATTGCTGCCATCGCGCATCCTCATCTGTAGTGACCTGGCAACTTGCCGGCTCAATTATTCCGTACCACCTAGTGGTAGACAGACTCGGGTTCTGCTTGGGACACGTTTTCTGACGTTGAATTCAGCTGGGCCAGACCGGGGGCGGCGCAAAGCAGCCAGCAACATGGTCATCGACCAGGCCAATGGCCTGCATCATCGCGTACGCAGTTGTAGGGCCAAAGAACCGGAAGCCAAGTTTCTTGAGATCACGCGCCATAGCAACCGATTCAGCCGACGTTGCCCGCGCCTCACCCGGACTCGGTCGCGGACGCTCGACTACCCGGTAGCCGATGACCAGCTCGGCGAAGCTGGATCCAAGATCGACAACCAAGCGTGCATTTTCGACCGCCGCTGTGATCTTGGCGCGGTTTCGAACGATGCCTGAATCGCTCAGCAGCCGTGCCACGTCATCCTCGGTGAAGGCTGCGACTTTCTCGGGCTGAAAGTCGGCGAAGGCTCGCCGGAAGTTCTCACGCTTACGGAGGATGGTGATCCAGGACAGCCCAGACTGGAAAGCCTCAAGCGTCATGCGCTCGTAGATACCCTGCACTGTGGTGACCGGCCTGCCCCACTCGTCGTCGTGGTACGCCAGGTATTCCGGCGCCGACAGCGCCCACGGGCACCGCAACAGGCCATCCGGACCTGGCGTAACACCGGTGATCATTGCGCCTCGGCGATCGCTGCGAGCCCTCGAAGGCTTCTCGCCAAGCCGACCCTCAGGAGGGGTAACGCAATCCGAGCCAAGGACTCAGTCGCTCGGCCGCCCGGTAACGAGAACACCTCAATACAGGAGACGGTGGTCTTGCCGTCGTTGCGGCGCAGCCGAAATGCCCCTTCACCTGTGAAGTAGGGACCAAGATGGAAGATCTCCAACTCCGCGGCATCATTAGCGGGTGGGGACCAGCCGGTCACAATGAAGCGGTCCAACAGGCCAAGTGGAACCCGACCAAGCCAGACACCTGACAGCGCCTCAGCTCGCACGCCAACCCCGACGTCGCGGGCAGTCATAACACGGACGGTTGTCAGCGGAATCCACCGCGATTGGCCGGCCCAGTCGATCAGCACCTCCCAGACCGCAACTACCGCGGCATCGGTCTTGGTCGAGACTTCCAGCCGAACGCTCACCTAGTGGCCGGCTCACTAACCCGATTGGCCGTCGTCAACCACCGATCGCGGAAGCTCCGGCGGCCTGGGTATGCCACCCGACCCCGCTTGATCATCGGGACCAGTCGCCTGTTCTGCTGCTCGGGCTGATGCTGTTGATTCCAGTAGGCGTTGGGAAACCGTGGCACCCTCAGCCAACTCCGCGATCAATGCGTCACGTTCGGCAATCTCAAGCGCCAGTCGATCAAGCAGGTCATCGACCTGGGCCATTGCGTATCCCCGGAGCGTGACGCCAAAGCGGACGTTTCTAAGCTCCTCCGCAGTAAGGGCTCCATCAGTGGGGAGGTCCTGGCGGTATGTGTCGTATACCGGGTCCCTGCTCATCTGTCCCATCCCCCCCGCGGCCGCCATCGCCGCGACGCCCAAAGCAGCAACGGCGACGACCGCGATCAACCACTCCATGCGTGAATCGTTGCACGCCTCGCAAGGAAACCCGTGCTCTGCCTACGTGTATGACACCGGATACTCGGCGAGCATCGTGGTGAGGAGAGCGGCACGATAGATGCATCGACCGAAGCGAGCGGAGCAAATCGGCTTAGCTCAACCAGCTGAGCAGTCCGTCGCGACAGGCAACGACATCGTCGGCCGGGCAAAATTCGTCGTCGGCGTGAGCCTTGGTCGGATCACCTGGCCCGAAGTTGACCGCCGGAATGCCCATTGAGCTGAAGCGCGCGACGTCAGTCCACCCCAGCTTCGCGGTCGCTTCACCGCCAACCGCGCGCAAGAATTCCTGGGCGGCCGGCTGATCCAGGCCAGGCCTGGCACCAGCAGCAACATCGAGAACGCGAACCGAATAGCCGTCAAAAACCTCACGTACATACGCCTCAGCCTCAGCTGGGGATTTGTCCGGGGCGAACCGATAGTTGATCTCGATGACACAGCGATCGGGGATTATATTTCCGGCGATACCGCCACTGATCCGGACAGCGTTCAACCCTTCCCGGTAGGTCAACCCGTCGACCTCAATCTGCTGAGACTGGTGAGAGCTGAGGCGTTCCAGCACAGGACCAGCATCATGAATGGCATTGCGGCCCATCCAGGGTCTTGCTGAGTGCGCCGCAAGACCCGTCAGCTCCACCGTCAGCAGCATCGATCCCTGGCAGCCGCCCTCGATTCGAGCATTGGTTGGTTCGCAAAGGACCGCGAAGCTGCCTTGCAAATACTCAGGGTGCTCGCGTGCAATCCGACTAAGACCGTTGCGATACTCTTCGACTTCCTCGTTGTCATAGAAAATCCACGTGATGTCCCGCCGAGGACGCAGTAGCGCCGCGGCAGCTGAGAGCTGGACTGCGATGCCGCCCTTCATGTCACAGGCGCCGCGACCCCAAACGATCTCCCGGCCCGCGCTGTCATACGTGGTCCAGGAGGGTAGGTTGCCAGCAACTGGCACGGTGTCCAGGTGACCAGCGATCACCACACGCTCAGAGCGGCCCAGTTCGGTCCGGGCAAGAACCACATTTCCGTCTCGCAGTACGTTGAGGTGGCGGTAGGGCCGGAGCGCTTGCTCGGTCAAGTCGGCGATCTCCTGCTCGTGGCCGCTGACCGACTCGACATCAATCAAAGCGCGAAGCAGCTGCACGACATCACCGTCGAGGTCGAGAGGCGCAGACACGAGCGGCACCTTACAGCGTCGGTAGGCTCGGGCCCATGACTGACGCCGCTCATGCACTTCGCCGAGCCGCGTGGGGATGGGGTTTGGCCTCTATTCATGCTTCCGGCCAGGTGTTGGACACCTATTTCCCTACTCCACGGTTAGGTGCGGCTGACGATGATGCCGCCCCACCTGTCCTCGTTTCAGCAGTCGTGGACGACGAAGTTCGCGAGGTCCGCACCGAGATTGTCCTAGTTCGGATCGACCTCGACGCACCACCGGCTGATACCTCTGACGCGTATTTGAGGCTGCACCTGCTCAGTCACCGGCTGGTTAGGCCACGCGACCTCAACTTGGACGGACTCTTTGGAGTGCTGCCGAACGTCGTTTGGACTTCGGCGGGTCCGTGTGCCATTGAAGGCTTCGAACGGGTCCGCACCCGACTACGGGCGCGCGGCGGACATCTCACCATCTTCGGGGTTGACAAGTTCCCGCGGATGGTCGACTACGTCGTTCCGAATGGAGTACGGATCGCCGACGCTGACCGAGTCCGCCTGGGCGCCCATCTCGCCGCGGGCACGACAGTGATGCATGAGGGCTTTGTCAATTTCAACGCTGGGACGCTTGGCACTTCGATGGTTGAGGGCCGAATCTCTGCCGGTGTTGTGGTAGGCGGCGATTCCGACATTGGCGGTGGCGCGTCCATCATGGGTACCTTGTCCGGCGGCGGCACCGAAGTGATCTCGATTGGCGAGCGTTGCCTGATCGGAGCCAACGCCGGCATCGGGATCGCATTAGGAGACGACTGTGTCGTGGAGGCGGGTCTCTATGTCACAGCAGGTACCAAGGTCACGTTGCCGGGCGGCGAGGTAGTCAAGGCACGTTCCCTGTCCGGCAAGAGTGGCCTGCTCTTCATTCGCAATTCGGTTACCGGCGCTGTGGAGATGCGCCGCCGGGAGTCGGGCAGAGTCCAGTTGAACGCCGAACTGCACGCGAACTGAGCGCATTTGCGGTCCTCAACAACACGCGCTCTCGGGTGCCTCGTCATTGTGTTCGTGCTGTTCGTCGCGGCCGGTGTCGGGGCTTTCTGGTGGCTTCGGTCCCGGAACTTGACTGAGCCAGTACCCGGTCAACAACGATGCGTCGCTACCGCTAACAACAACTCCGCGGTGGTGGACCTTGAGCAGGCGCATTTTGCCTCCATCATTGCGGGTGTGTCGGTACGCCGTGGGCTGCCCCCGCGCGCGGCCTCCATCGCCCTCGCCACGGCGTACCAGGAAACCGGCATCCGCAACCTCAACTACGGTGATCGCGACTCGGTCGGCCTATTCCAGCAACGTCCTTCCCAGGGCTGGGGCACCAGACGGCAACTAATGGATCCTGATTACGCAGCCGGAAAGTTCTACGATGCCCTCGTCAAGATCGAAAACTGGGAGACCGACGACATCAACGACGTCGCCCAAAAGATCCAGCGCAGCGGATATCCGGAGGCCTATAACGATCATGAGGCGGATGCCCGGATCCTCGCCAGCGTGCTGACTGGTCAGTCACCCGCCGGATTCAGCTGCCTCGACCGAAGCGGCACCGCGGGAGACGTCAGAAAGTTGCGCCGTTCCCTGCAGCAGACGTTCGGCAACCTCGATGACTCCGCCGATGGATCTGTGATCACCCTCCGAGCCGGCAGCGACCGGCGCGCATGGGCGTACGCCCACTATGCCGTCGCGAATGCCTCATTGTACGGCGTCACGACCGTGAAGATCGGAAGCAGGATGTGGCAGACCCAAGACTTCAACCTTCCGGACTGGCAGGAGGCCACTCCGACGGTCAAGAGTGACGGCATCGAGATCACGGTTCGCTGACTCTCTTACGTCTCGCCGTCGTGATGCAACCTACGTTCACGTAGCTTGCATACGCTCTGAGGAACCTACGTTCACGTAGGTTCCTGTCTAGGGGAGTGGCTCGAGATCAGAGGTCAGCCAGCAGGCGGTCGGCAGCCGCAGACACACGTTCGTCGGTGGCGGTCAGAGCGACCCGAACATGACGGCTGGCTGCCGGCCCGTAAAAGTCTCCGGGCGCGACCAAGATGCCCTTTCCAGCCAGGGAACCCACCGAGGTATGGCAGTCCTCATCGCGGGTGACCCACAAGTAGATACCGCCCTGAGAGTGCTCCATTCGGAACCCCGCCGCTTCCAGCGCCGGCCGCAGCAACGTCCTACGCCGCAAATATCGCTCCCGCTGCTGTTCCACATGATCATGATCATTGAGCAGCTCGATCATCGCCTCTTGGACCGGGCGAGGAACCATCATCCCGGCGTGCTTGCGAATCAAGAGCAGGTCCGCGACCACCTCTTGATCACCAGCAATGAAGCCCGCGCGGTAGCCGGCAATGTTGGATCGTTTGGAGAGCGAGTGGACGGCGAGCAATCCGTGATACCGACCACCGCTGATTGAAGGGTGCAGTACGGAGATCGGCTCCGCATCCCAACCGAACTCGCCATAGCACTCATCCGAAGCCACTAGTGCACCACGCTCCCTGGCCCAGCTCACCCGCTGCCGGAGCGCCGCCGGATCCAGGATCTGACCCGTCGGATTGGATGGCGAGTTGATCCAGATCAACGCCGGCCGGGCGTCGCCGAGCTGGTCGAGGTCGTCGCAGGCGATTGCTCGGCAGCCGGCGATCTTGGCACCAACGAGGTAGGTGGGATATGCCATTGTGGGATAAACAACAAGATCATCAGGACCTAGGCCAAGCAATGTGGGTAGCCACGCCACCAGTTCCTTGGTGCCAATGACCGGCAATATGTCAGCGGCCGTAAGGCGATCAGCTCCCCAGCGTCGGATCAGATAAGCCACGATGGCGTCCCGCAAGCCGGACGTGCCGACGGTAAACGGGTACCCCGGACTGTTGGCCGCCCGGCACAATGCCTCGATCGCTCGCTCCGGCGTCGGATCGATCGGTGTTCCCACTGAGAGATCAACAATGCCGCCGGGATGCGATTCAGCGGTAGCTCGGGCAGCCGCGATGGTGTCCCAGGGGAAGTCGGGGAGGCCTGCCGCGAGCCCCCTACGCCGCGGCGGACCCTCGATCAACACGACCCAGTTATCACTCGTCGTGTTCTTGCGGAGGCAATGCGGCGATCAGCGGATGATCCTTATCGATCACGCCAAGCTTCGCGGCGCCGCCTGGAGACCCGAGGTCGGCAAAGAAGTCAACATTGGCTGTGTAGTACTCCTGCCACTCCTCGGGGGTGTCATCTTCGTAAAAGATCGCCTCCACAGGGCACACGGGCTCACAAGCGCCGCAGTCGACGCACTCGTCAGGGTGAATATAAAGCATCCGCTTGCCCTCATAAATGCAGTCGACCGGGCATTCCTCGACGCAGGCCCGGTCCTTAAGGTCCACACATGGCTGCGCAATGACATACGTCACGGATGTCGCTCCTCGATTTGCTGGTGCGTCGCCGCAGCAGCAGCAACGCGCTATTCATCGCCTAGTATCACGCCTTTCGGAAGCATTCCTTATCAAGGTCCACCTAGGGAAGGCGAGTCTGCTGGCTGCTCGGAGACGCATGCCGCTGGACGGTGCGCAGCTAGGCGAGCGGTGGTCGGTGAGGTACTGGCTGCCGGGCGGCCCAGCGACCGATGTCATTGGCTGGATCCAGTCCGTGGATGCAGCGACTGTACGGCTTGTCACCCTCGATTCGACGACTCAACTCATCCAGCGGTCGATGATCATTGCCGCACGCCAGGCGCCCGCCGCAGCTGGCGGTCCGGATCCGCGGCGGATCTCTGCCCACGATGTGCAACGGCACACGGTACAAGGCTGGTTGGCGTGGCATGAGCCGCTCGGCGAGTGGACGCTGCGGGCCGGGGGTGGCTTCACCGGACGGGCGAACTCCTGCCATGCAGTAGGCGATCCCGGCATCTCAGCGAAGCAAGCTGCTGATCGGATCATTGCCTTCGCAGCCGCGCATGGCATTCCTGCGCTCGCCCAAGTGATTGAAGCCTCGTCCGAGGAGCGCGCGCTACGCGATCTTGGTTGGATCAGCACGTATCAGCCAGCGGTAGTTCTGGTCAGCCGCTTGGCCGATTTCCTGGCTTGCCGGACTCCGGACCCCGCGGTGGAGATACGGGAGAGCCTGAATCCGGACTGGGAGGATGCGTATCAGCGCAGTCGTCCCAACTCGGCGGATCCTGCAATTGTGCGAAGGATCTTGGAAGGAAGCCCGCCCCAGGCCTTCGCCGCGGTAGCCGGCCGGCCACCGGATGATCATGGCGAGCTCGTTGCCATTGCTCGCGGGCACCGGAGCGCAGACTGGCTCGGTCTGAGCAGCATCTGGACAAGTCCGGATCATCGTCAACGCGGTCTGGCAACCGCGATGATCACCAAGCTCGGACACTGGGCGGCTCGCCAGGGCGCGCGTTATGCCTACGTTCAGGTCGCTACGGTCAACCAGTCCGCCATTGCCGCGTACACCAGTCTCGGCTTCGCTCCGCACCACCGCTATCTCTATCTCGCTCCGGGCCGCTGAAGGCCAGACAAGAGCACAAGCGCCAGGCCAGAGGTCAGCGGCTCTTTGGTTTCTTACACGTGACTTTGTTTGTCGGCGCGTAAGTCCAACTGAAGTTCTCCCGCCGAACCACCGAGCCGTCCCGATAGAACAACCGCTGATAGCGGACGTCGAAGCCCTGGACTGGGCTTGTCGGCTCGCAATCGCGGGAATCATCGGTGATCTCGCGTCCTGATGTGAAGTTCGACTTGATCGGTTTGGTCGCGACGATCTTGTCGTAGGTCTTGGTCGACCACATCCTGACCGTAATCGAGCCCTTCCTGCTGGGTGTTGCTTTCACAACGTACGCCTGAACCAAGACGCCGTACTTGGTGTCGTTTTGGAACTTGAGGTCGAGGCTGGGCCAGGCGACAGTGGCTTCCCGGCCCGCCGGATAGCGGTCGATGTAGAGCCCATGCGGTTTGTGGACGATGTCTTTCAGTCCGGCGAAGAACATAGCGTTGAACGTCGTCGTAGCGCTCTGCGAGACGCCGCCACCAAGCTCCTTGCGGAATCGGCCGTCCTTGATGATGTAGCCCTCTGTGAAACCGTTGGCCTTGGTCCGCTCACCGACAACCTGATTCAGAGAGAAGATCTCGCCCGGCTTGAGCAACGTGCCGTTGATCAATGCGGCAGCCCGGCCAATGTTGACGTTGCGGTACGGGAGATAAGGGAAGTACGTGGTGAACTGACCTGTCACCTGCTTGATCCTGAGCTTCTTAGCATCCGCAGTGGAAAATGATGCTTTGGCTCCTTTGAGTTGGACACTCACCGACCGCTCTGAGGCCGGCTTGGTCAGGACCGGTTTAACTGCCTTCTTGAGGTCGTCGGCCGCGACGGTTGTTCCATCGACGGCGGGAATCACCTGCGGCTTGCCGTTGATCAGCCGCACAGTGGCATTTCGCGGCTCGACCAGCTCCACCGTCTTGATTGCAGGACTCGCCTCGCGCCGCAGCTTTTTGGCCCTCAACTCGGGGGCAAGAGTGCCATTCTGAGGTACGAATGTGATCGAGTCGGCGATCATGCGGCGGCTGATCTGGAACGACCCGGCGCCATTGACCTTGACCTTGACAGGATCCGCGATCGCCGGCTTGGCGAAGCTGGCGACCACTTCCTTTACTTCCTGGTCTGTAACTGCGGGCTGCGCGATATCAGCTGGCAGTTCGAGCGGACCTGTTGTCTTC
>DATFBI010000280.1:0-5162 GCA_035253925.1 Propionibacteriaceae bacterium | reverse complement strand
GGTCACCGTCGGACAGGCAGCAAGCAGCGACGTCACTAGCTTTTGGCATTCCTCCGCGACCTGTTCGCAGTTGTCCAGTACCAGCAGTGCCCGCTGATCTGCCAGTGCTCTCAACACTGGAGCTAGCGGACGATCACCGAGCTGACCCGAAAGGCCGACTCCGGTAGCGACAGCCGCCGCCACTTCGGTCGGATTGAAGACTGCACTAAGTGGCACCCAGTACACCTCGCGAGCCACGTGCATGGCTTCCGAACGCGCACGGCTGCGCTTGGCCACTTCGATAGCCAGTCGTGTCTTACCTGCACCTCCAACGCCACAGACCGTGACCAGCCGGCCCGGCTGCAGCATCGACAGCACATTGGCGATTTCTCTTTTACGACCGACGAATCGGGTGAGATAAGTAGGAAGGGTGTCGGCGAAGAGCTCCTTGTCGACGGTCATGACGGCGCACCTCCCCGCGTCTCCATCAGTCGACATGAAGAAATTAGGCAAAATTGCCGATGCGGAGACGCGTCTTGCTCACCCACCTTGACCCTATCCAGGCTCTGCCTCTCGCGACAGGCGTAAGAAGCGTTTAAACGCGTAAGCCTGAAGGTTTGCGACGCTGCCCGCCCGGCAGTTAGTCGAGCAAGGTATGCGCTGAAAGACAAGCAGATCCTTAATCTGCTATTCATCAGCCGAAATTGATTAGCGGCTCTACACAAGGGCGTGACTTAAGGACTACTCGCCAAGTGAACTTACTTGTTTCGAATCCACACCGGCTTCCATGACTTCAAGGTCACCCTCGTAAGTCGAGACAATCTCGTCGCTGGCGCCGACCGGAATATCTCGCGTTGCCAATCGCCCACTATTAAAGGGGCCGATGCCGATCAGCTGATGGGTTGAGCGGCCTTCGATCAGTCGACCCGTCTTGGCGTCGAAGCTCGCGACACGGTTGAATGTGAGTTTCAGATCGGCAGACGGTTCGCCCAGATCGCAGCTCTCGTTCAGGTTCTGGTCGACACATCCCGAGATCGCCTCGGTCCCTTCGATCTCCCTGATCTGGGTGTCCCAGTAGGTCCAGGCGTTGACTATCCGCTCGGTACGGAGTCTGTAGGTGCCGAGCAGTCCACCGGAGACCCGGTAAACATCCGGCCTCTCATTCACCGGAATCAGTTGACCTTCAACATGAACTTGCCGCGATTCATTGGGCTGGGCGAGTGCAGGGCTAGCCACTCCGCACATCAGGACGACAGCAAAACCCGATGCCGCACAGCCGAGGCGTACCGCACGACGGCATCTCAATCGCCGAATCCCTAGTTCTTTGGCCACGGTCGTGCCTGTCATGGCCCTTTCTCCTTTCCTCACGCAAAACCGAATGTTTTGCCCATACGCCATAACCATCGCGCGGCCAAGAAGAAGATGCATCGGCAATAGTGCCTAAGTCCTGAATTCACATATTGGAACTTGTTGATTCCATTGATGCGAGAACGGGCGTCCTGCGGCAGGCTTGGAGGGCAGACGAACCCTGGAGGCGCTGTGCTCCGTACTCTGACCGAAATCCAAAAGGGCCTGATCTTCTATGTGATCACGCTCAGCCTCGCCGTGCTGTTAGCCGTCTTCGGCCCTACTGGCACCGATACCATTCAGATCCTCAACATGCTGACCGTGACGGCCGGGGTGCTACTGATGCTCTTGGTCATCACGCCCGATGGATATCACCGGGCGGGTTGGGCGCAACTCGGTTTGCACCGCGCCGGTTGGCGATACTGGCCGCTGGCCTTGCTGGCTCCGACAGCCGTACTCGTCGTCTCGTACGGTGCGGTGACCCTGCTTGGAGTGGTGTCATGGCGATTCGAGCCCGACACCTTGATCAATCTCGCCATCAATATTGTGATCATCTCGTTCTTCGCCTTCTTCGAGGAGATCGGTTGGCGCGGCTACATGCTGCCCAAGCTGGCGACTGGCTACCCGCGGCTGGCACCGGCATTAGTTGGCTTCCTGCACGGCGTATGGCACCTGCCGCTGATGCTGCTGACCACCGCATACAACCCAGCCGGCAATCGGCTGATCGTGGTGCCGCTCTTCCTTGCCGTGCTCACCGTTGCCGGAGTTCTTTACGGGTACCTGCGCAATGCATCCGGCAGCCTCTGGCCGGTGGTGATCGCGCATGGCACCTTCAACGCGGTCCTCGGAGTGCTGGCGGGCGCGGCGGTGACGGCCAACGCGACGACAGCCGCATACCTCACTGGCGAGACCGGCGTATTCACCCTCCTCGCGTTGATCATCGTCGCCTGGGTCCTCACCCGTCGCTCCGCCGTGCGAAGGGAAGATGATCTTGTAACGCAAAAGTAAGCCGTAGGCGTCCAGGTCCGCCGAGCGCTACAGGGGAGGCTCCGTCGCGTGGAGCTGCAAGACAGTCACGTCAGCAGTTCTCGGCGAAGGGAAGCCCGATGAGCTCAGCAGGTTTTCAACTCCTCACTCCAAGAGCGCGACCGCAGGTTCTCCTCCGAGTCCCACACACCGATGAGATACAAAGCACCATCCCCGGCTGCGCAGTGATGGCGGAGCTCAGCCGGAGGCGCTCCGCGCTCTTTGATGGCCCGATGCGCCCTGTCGTAGGCCTGCTTCAACTGCTCGACGTCGCCACGAAACCGCGCGATAAGCACCACCGCCATGACCGGCCCCTTCGTTCTAACGGCCCAATCTGACGATGTCGACCGCGAGCTCAACCAGACTCCGGGCCCGCCGGACGAGTGATTCGGCCTTGGCAGCTCCCACCAGCGCGACGCCGTACTCCACTTCACCCTTAGCGGCGAGCAAGTCACGGAGCGCCTTCTCGGCCGTGGGCGCTTCTGCTCGTTTGCCCAGGGCCTGCCTAAGTTCCTTCGCGGCCGTCGCATGGTCTTTGCCCTTGCTCGTCGAGCCGGTGAGCGTAACGACGATTGCGTCCTTGGAGCTGATGCCCGCGTGGATCGCATCGCCAGCAGCGGGGGTGTGACGTTCGGCGGCGAGGTTGTCTTCGGCGGAGGCGTGATACTCCTCGGCCTTCTTGAGGAAGCTCTTAGCGTGGTTTCGCTGCTCGGTGGTGGCCATCACGCGACTCCACTCTTCACGCGTGGGATGGATCCGATGAGTGCGACGCCAGTGGTGAGGATCTCTCGCACGACGGGTTCGCCTTTACTTGACAGGCGGGCGAAATCCTCGGAGGTGAAGACAAGTACGTCGCAGTTGTTGCCGAGCCGGGTACTAACCACGTCCTCCAGGTCGGTGCGACCGTCCCAGCTGGCCGGGGCAATGACAGCTAGGTCGACGTCGCTGTGCCATTTGGCCTCACCGCGCGCGATAGATCCGAACAGGATGACGGCCTTCACGTCGTCGCCGGCCGCCTCGCGTACGGTGTCGGTCAGTGCCGCGATCGGATCGAGGAGCGCTCGCAGGGGGGCCACGGCCACGTGGTCTTCGTTGATGGTGTGTACGCCTGCTCGGCCGATCTGCTGGGTGTTGACCAGGCCGAGCTGCGTCAGCACCTTCAGTGCCTCTTGGACCGTCCACAGACTGTAGTCATCGCTGACCGTTGCATGAATCTGCCGCCCCGTCAGGGGAGCATCGGTGCGCAACAGTGCCGCTAACACGGCTCCACGTGCGCCCGGGATGACTCCGCCGAACGGCTCGCCGAAAAACACATGTTCAAGATTACCAGTCATATGATAGTCTTAACAGTCATGTGACTGGAGCCTCGCGACTTGACCGGCCTCAGTCCAAATGCCTACCAGACAAACCCTGGCCGGGGTCGTCAGCTTGCACCGGCAACGGTGCTTTCGGTCGGCCACGCTGAAAACCTCACTCCAGATTCAGCCTCCCTAGCCGGTTACGCCTAATCGTGAATCGCAAGCTCCGCTGGAGTGAACTTTTCAGCGAAACTCCGGGGACCTACCGCTTGAGAATTCGTGGCAATCGGTAGCTGATCCGGTGAATCACTTGTGCCCCAACGCGGACGTGCTGCTCGGAGTCCCAGCTGAAGTCAAAGGCGTTAGCCAGCCGGTTCATAATATTGAAGATCAAGTTGACGTGCAGCGCGTCAACGATGGCCTCGTCCGGCACCCCAGCAGCGCGCACGGCGTCGACATCGGAACTCGCTACCTGGTCGGATATCAGAGTGACTTTCTCCAGCAGGGGCAGCACCGCCGCAGCCTCGGGGCGGATACTCGCCGGGTCATTCACGTTGATTGCGCCACGGGATTCCACCCGAGTCGTCTCGGTATGGATCCGCACACAAAACGGGCACTCGTTCAGCCGCGAAGTGAACACAGCGAAATACTCGCGTTCGGCCGCAGTCCAGTACGACGGCCCGCGAAGCACCTCAGAGCCCAGCGTGAGCACCGGGTCTCCGAAGAATTGCGGCCGGTAGAGCGCCATCTGGGCGACCGCATCGATTCGCTGTCGGGAGAGCAGCCGAATCAGACGCATGAACACCCGCGCCCGCAGCCGCTGCCCACGCTCCAGGACCGCCGGACGCATGATCATGTCCGCCCGCGTAAGGCGCCCATGCCCGCGTCGAGTCGCTGCAGAGCAGCGCCGACGGCCGCCGCGATCGTGATCTCGAAGATCGCGTCGTCGCTTAGCCCAGCCGCTGTGAGTCTGGCGAAGTCGGCGTCGGTGATGCGATACGACTGATCGCGCACCTTGGCGGCGTACGAACCGACCGGCTCAGGAAGCTCACCGGCGCTGCCGGCTGCGGCGCGTACGGCCGTCTCCGTTGAGCCCGGCGACTGGAAGACCGCCTGGCGTAACGCATTGACCGCATGGACATGGCGATCAGCGGGGCCTCCCCCGGTTCCATCCGGAACTGAGCTATCCATTGCGTGCACTCTACGGCCATCATGTCACCACGGAAATCGCAGATTTTTCTGCCGGACTCAATGCCACATGGCGGATGTCAGCTGTCGATTACACACGGAAGCGGCCACCGAAAACAGTCCTAAATCGATCAGACGCGTCGGTCTTGACCACTTTTGCGATGCGCTGCTAGGCGGAATCTCTGGCTGGCCGCCGACCGCCAACCAGCCCGTTGTCGTAGGCGAAGATCACGGCATGAACGCGATCACGCAGACCGAGCTTCATCAAGACATTGCCAACATGAGTCTTCACTGTGTGCTCGCTAACGAACAGCCGGCGCGCTA
>DATFBI010000279.1:0-10351 GCA_035253925.1 Propionibacteriaceae bacterium | reverse complement strand
CCAATCTCTGCGACAAGTCCTGGATCACTGACCAGTACGACCGTTATGTCCGCGGCAATTCTGTGCTCGCGCAACCCGACGACGCCGGAATGCTGCGCATCGACGAGGACTCTGGCCTCGGTATCGCGCTCGCCACTGACTGCAACGCGCGCTTTACCCTCCTTGACCCGTACCTTGGCGCGCAGCTTGCCCTGGCCGAGGCGTACCGCAATGTCGCGACCACCGGAGCCGAGCCGGTGGCCATCACCGACTGCCTGAACTTCGGCTCGCCTGAGGATCCCGCCATTATGTGGCAGTTCAGCGAGGCGGTACGCGGGCTGGTGGACGGCTGCCGAGCATTGGGTATGCCGGTGACTGGCGGCAATGTCAGCTTCTACAACCAGACTGGCGATACGCCGATCTTGCCAACGCCAGTGGTCGGCGTGCTCGGCGTCATAGACGATGTGACGCGTCGGACTCGGGGCGGCTTCCAGGCTGCTGAACAGGTGATCTACCTACTCGGTGAAACTCGCGATGAGTTCGCCGGCTCCGCCTGGGCAGAAGTCATTCATGATCATCTTGGTGGTCAGCCGCCCACAGTTGATCTTGCTCAGGAGAAGGCGCTGGCTGAGGTACTGCTCCGGGCGAGCCGCCGCGGCATGCTCGGCAGTGCTCATGATCTTGCTGACGGTGGACTGGCACAGGCTGTCGTGGAGTCTGCGCTGCGGCATGGGTTCGGGGCTCGCATCGAACTGCCAGCCGACGCTGACCCGTTTGTCTGGCTGTTTTCCGAAAGCCCTGGGCGAGTGATCGTTTCAGTCAAGGAAGGTGCCGCAGGTGATCTAGCCGCGCTGTGCGAGATCCATGGCGTGATGCTGACCAAGCTTGGGGAGGTCACGGCGGAGGATGACGCAACCCTTGAGGTGGTCGGCCAGTTCACAGTGCCGCTGGACCGTATCCGGGAGGCCTGGCATGGGACGATTCCTCAACATGTCGCTGCCTGACCAAGTCCAGCACCAGCTTCCCGGTGTGCTTGATGACGTGAAAGAGCTGGTGGCCATTGAGTCGGTAAGTGCCGACCCCGCGAGGGCGGTTGAGGTGCAGCGCAGCGCAGAGTGCGTCGCCAAGCTGCTTTCAGATCTGAGGTGTCCCGACGTACGCGTAGTTCGGGCAGGCGAGGGAGCGCCGGCGGTCATCGGCCGTTTCCCCGCGCCCGAGGGCAAGCCGACGGTGTGCCTCTATGCCCACCACGATGTGCAACCTGAGGGGGACCCGAAGGGCTGGCGTACGCCGCCCTTTGTGGCAACCGAGCTGGAGGGGCGGCTCTACGGTCGGGGGACTGCGGATGACAAGGGTGGCTTGGCAGTTCATCTGGCTGCGTTGCGGGTCTTCGGCGGTAAGCCGCCGGTCGGCGTCACCGTCTTCGTGGAGGGGGAAGAGGAGATCGGGTCACCGACCCTGCCGCAGCTGTTGGATGAGCACCATGACGAACTGGCGGCCGATGTTTTCGTCATCACCGACTCCATCAACTGGGCGGTCGGGCAACCGGCCTTCACGACCTCGCTTCGCGGAGTTGTCGCCTGCACGGTGGAGGTTCGCACCCTGGACCATGGCCTGCATTCCGGGGTCTACGGCGGCGTGGCACCGGATGCCCTGACCGCACTGTGCCGGCTACTGGCGACGCTGCACGATGATCAAGGGCATGTTGCGGTTGCCGGGTTTGGCAGTGCTACAGCCCCAGACTTGGAATATCCGGAAGACCGGCTGCGTGAGGAATCAGGCATTCTCGATGGCGTCGACTGGATCGGCAGCGGATCGTTCGTTGAGCGTATGTGGTGCAAGGCGTCCATCTCGGTAATTGCGCTCGACGCCACGCCGGTCGACAGCGCGTCCAACACTCTGATTCCATCGGCCCGCGCCAAGATCAGTGCACGAGTTGCACCCGGTGACGACCCGGCCAAGGCGTTAGCCGCATTGATCAAGCATCTTGAAGATCATGCGCCGTGGGGGGCCCATGTCGAGGTGACTGGAGCCGGGACCGGTGAGGCGTCCGTGATCGACTTCAGCGGCTCGTACGCCGAGGCCGCTCGGGCTGCGTTCACCGAAGCGTGGGGTGGTGTCGAGCCGGTCTTCATCGGGCAAGGCGGGTCGATCCCCATGGTTGCCGACTTCGGCAAGGCCTTCCCCGAGGCAACGATTTTGGTTACCGCGGTTGGAGATCCCGACTCACGGGCTCATGGCGCCAACGAGTCACTTCATCTTGGTGATTTCGCTGCTGCCTGTCTGGCCGAGATCCTGATGCTGGACGCGTTTGCTCAGCTCGATCCGGAGGGCTGATTGTAAGGTCAGCCCAACCTCAGTTAAGAATGCCCGTACCGAGTCTGGGTCAAGCGCTTTCGCCTCGCGCCGTCCAGAACCGAACGAGGTAATGGCGGCGGAAACCAGTGGCGCGAACTTGCCTACAATCGGCTTGGATCGCTCGGCCGCATCGATTTTGGCGTACCAGCGGTGATCACGAGCGAAGATCAAGGCGCGGCAGCCGTTGAGAACGGCATTATCGCGAAGGTGACCTTCCTGCGCGTTGCCGTGTGCTTCCACCGAGGCGATGATGACCCGTAGAAGATCATCGAAGGGCACCGCGGTGAAGAGCTCTTGCGCCGGCGGCCCATACAGTGCTGCGCCGCTCTGGCGGGCAATCGCGCGGTCGATCGGGTACCAGAACGCGGGCCCATCCCCGGGGTCGAAGCTCATGACCGGCGGCAACTCGCGTCCGGTGTTGAAGTTCAGCAAGTATCCAGCATCCAGAGTGGGGCGAGTGACGGTTAATAGCGGGTACAGGACAAACTCCAAGCCCGCGGCAGGGCAGGCCAGTAATTGATGATCAAGTTGATCTGCAAGTTGCCGACGAAGATCAACACTTTCCGACCCAGTGACAACCGCCATCAAGTCGATGTCGCTGCGGCCCGGCCGATAGTCACCAAGTGCCAGAGAACCGGTCGTGTAGACACCTACCACTCGCTCGCCGAAGACGTCCTGGACGCGCTCCGTCACGGCGTGAAGGTACTGCGTGACCTCCTCGGGTACGGTCCCCATGGCACAAGTGCAACACACCCGCATACGCCGGAAAGTGGTCGAGCACGACAACAGATCGTGACTGGAACGTGTCGGCTTTGACCACTTCCCGGCGTGAAGGCTCGCTCAAGCGGGCGAGATGTTGTCGTTGTTGAAGAAGAGATTGCTCGGGTCGTACGCGGCCTTGATCCGCCGCAGCCGTGCCAGTGTCTTGGCCGGATAAGCCGCCTCAATCCGATCACCATCGTGCGGGCCGAAGAAGTTGACGTAGGAGCCGTCAATGCCCTGATTAAGGTTCGTGGCCAGCTCTTCGGTCCAACGCCGGGCGCCCGACTCATCACCGTCCAGAGCTCGGACGACATTGATCATGATCGGGGCATTGCGGTGGGCGTACGCCGTTGCATCGGGAGCAACGCGGCTGATCGCACCCCCCAGTACCCGGAACTGCACCGCTCGCAACCAGGTGTCGGAACGCTGCAAACCTTCCACAATGGTGGCGCCAACGGATTCATTGATGTTGTTGATGAACATGTTCCGCACCGCCACCGGATGTCCCTTGGAGGGTGCTTCCTCGTCCAGCAGGGCGGCGTACGGCATGGGCTGCATCAGATCCAAGACAGGCGTTGCGATCTGCCGTAACGGCTGGACTGCCTGCTCGGCCTGCTGCAGGTCACCCGCGTAACAGGCCCGGGCCAGAATGATGAGCTGTGCGCGTACCGCCTCTGGAATGAAGGGCATAGGCGGCGCCGGCATCACATTCGCAATGACGGTCAACGCATCGTCGGCAGCGGCACACACCTCGGCAAGCCTGGCGATGGTGTCAGGCGTAGCAGGCAAGATCAGCGGACCGCCGTATATCTGCCGAACCTCGACCAGCTGGTAGCGAAACCTCGTGACGACCCCGAAGTTGCCGCCGCCCCCACGTATCGCCCAGAACAGGTCCGGCTCATGCTCATGATCAACAATGTGCACTCGGCCGTCGGCAGTCACGATTTCGGCGGCGATGACATTATCGATGGTCATCCCGTAAAGCCGGCTCAGGAAGCCGATCCCGCCGCCCAGGGTGAGCCCGCCGATACCGACACTGCCGGTGTCGCCGAAGCCGACTGCAAGTCCGTCTGGCGCGAGCGCCCAGGCGACGTGTCCGGCTGTGAGACCGGTGTCCACCCAAGCGGTCCGATCAGCCACGTCGATGTCGATGTTGTCGAGCGAGCGGAGGTCGACGAGCAATCCGTCGCCGCTGCTGTGCGCTGCGCCGTGGTGAGCTCCGCTACGCACGAAGAGGGGAAGCCCCGTCAGCCGAGCTGCGGTGACTGCAGCCGCTACGTCATCGACATGCTTGGGTCGTGCCACCGCAACTGGGTTGCCAACGCGGACCGGGAAGTGGGTGGTCCGTGCGGAGTCGTAATCAGCGCCTGCGGTGAGCACTTGGCCATCAACGCCCAAGCGCAGGGCCTCCACGAAGTCGTCTTGCTCTCGAATGATGTTCATCAGGGTGTACTCCTTCCGCACCGGTATGCTTCTGAACATGATCTCTATTCGATATAGAGATCCTATATCGAATAGAAGAGGGTTCAAGTGGGAATTGAGGCGTCCAGCGAGGGCAGGTCCTATCGGTCTCCGAGGCGTGATCGGGCGGCCGCTGACACCCGCGCCGCTATTCTGTCCGCCGCTACGCGGCTATTCGTCGAGCGTGGCTATGGCCGAGTCACTGTCGCCGACATTGCGAACGAAGCCGGTACTGCGATCCCGACCGTGTATGCGAGCATCGGCGGCAAGTCAGCAATCCTGGCGAAGCTGGTACAGGACGCGGTACGTGACCCGATCGTTGAGGAGAGCCTGCGCGCGATCAAAGCGAGCCAGTCGCCACAAGAGGTCGTTGAGATTACGGCCCACGCCACTCGGACGGACAACGAGCGCTATCACGATCTGATCCAGGTAGAGGTGAGCGCCGCTGCTGTAGACGAGACCGCCGCCAACACGCTTCGGAGCTCCGATCGGCTATACGTGCACACGCTGGCCAAGACAGCCACTCGACTGCAGGAGCTGCATGCACTCAAGAAGGGCCTGACCGTACGACGAGCAACCGACATCTTGTGGTTCTACTTGGGCCACCGGTCATGGCATCTGTTTTTCGAGCGGCGCTGGTCATGGGATGACGCCGAGCGATGGCTTGCCGATCAAGCCTCGAGCGCGCTTCTCCACCCGGCTTGACGGAAAGGGGTCGCCAGCGACAACAAGGTCGTTACTAGAGGTGTCGGGTGCGACCACCTACGCAAGGAAGGCCGCTCTAGGCGGGCGTGATGTTCTCGTTGTTGCGGAAGAGGTTCGTTGGGTCGTAGCTGGCCTTGATCCGCCGCAGCCGTGCCAGGGTTTCGCCCGGATACGCGGCTTCGATTCGATCACGATCGTGCGGGCCGAAGAAGTTGATGTACGCGCCGTCATCACCCTGGTACAGCGCCGTGGCCAGCTCTTCAGTCCACTGCCGAGCCGCTAACTCATCGTCCTCCAGAGGTCGCGCGACGAACATCATGATCGGAGACTTGCGGTGGGCGTACGCCGTCGCGTCAGGTGCGACGCGGCTAATCGCACCGCCCAACACCCGAAAATGCACCAATGGCAGCCAGGAGTCCGAGCGATTGAGGCCCTCCAGAATCGCTGCCCCAACGGATTCATCGATGTGATCTCCGAACATGGTGCGGATGGCCATCGGGTGCCCCCTGACGGGTGCTTCCTCGTCCAGTAGCGCGGCGTACGGCATCGGCTGCACCATGTCCATAACAGGTGTCGCGATCTCCCGCAGCGGCCGTAGCGCATCCTCCGCCTGCTCCAAGTCACCTGCGTAACAGACCGCGGCCATGATCACCATCTGGCCGTGAATCTCCGCAGGAAGGAACGGCATCGGCGGAGCGGGCATCACGGTGGGGATTACGGTCAACGCGTCGTCCGCCTCGGCGCAGGCCTGGGCGAGCCGGGAGATGGTCGCCGGTGTGGCCGGCAGGATGAGCGGACCGCCGTATACCTGCGGAACGCTGGCGAGCCGATAGCGAAACTTGGTGACGACGCCGTAGTTGCCGCCGCCGCCCCGGATCGCCCAGAACAGATCCGGCTCATGTTCATGATCAATCGTGTGCACTCGACCATCAGCAGTGACGATCTCCGCGGCGAGGACGTTGTCGATGGTCATCCCATGCAGCCGGCTCAGGAAGCCGATCCCGCCGCCGAGGGTGAGCCCGCCGATACCGACACTGCCGGTGTCGCCAAAACCAACTGCGAGCCCATGCGGCTCGAGCGCCCAGGCCACCTCTCGGGCCGTGAGACCGGTCCCGACCCAGGCCGTCTGGCCGGCGACATCAATATCAAGGTTGTTCAGCGAGCGGAGGTCGATGATCAGACCGTCGCCCGTGCTGTGCGCTGCGGCGTGGTGCGCTCCGCTGCGGACGAACAGCGGGAGACCCGTCCGCCGTGCCGCCTCGACCACTCTTGCTACGTCATCGGCATGCTTGGGTCGTACCACCGCCACCGGCTTGCCGATCCTGACCGGAAAGTATGGGGTGCGTGCCTCGTCGTACTCCGCATCATCCGGGGTCAGTACTCGGCCATCCAGGTCTGAACGCAAGGCATCAACAAGATCGTCTTGATCTTGGATCCTGGTCAAGATGTCGCGATTCCTAGAGAGATTCGCCTGCTGCACCATTGGTCCTCCTGGGTGGTATGTGATCTTGAGAGAGCAGAGCGATCGCATATCTCCATGCGCCGTCGCTTCCGCGATGGACGACGTTTACACCGTGTTGGGTCAAGATCAGCGCTGTACTGCCCGCCTGGACTATCCGGCGGGGATCAGCGAGATAGGTGCGGTTGCCCGCCCACATCTCCGTCACCAACTGCGCAATCTTCAGTCCACCCCGCGCCTCCGGCGTACCGTCTGCAACGAGCACAGCACCGTCCTCGAACAGCTCCGCCAACGCTTCACCGTTTCGAAGCACAAACGCGTCCTCGAGCAGCGTCTCCAGGTCCTCTGGTGTGCGCGCCCCGCCTCCCATATCGGCGAAGCTAGTTCTCGGTTGGCCGCGGAGCTATTCCAGAAAAGTGGTATTTCCGGCGGCCAAAGAATAGGCGTAGCATCCGCTCGTGGGCTCGTACGCTAACGAGCGCGCTGCCAAACGGATCGCGGAGCTACGCGGTCGAGGGCTCGATCTCGTGACCTTCTGGTGCGAGGCCCGCGATGCGATCGCGAGTGCCGTGCCGTACTACATCACGCCCTGCTGGTTCACCCTTGATCCAACGTCGCTGCTCGTCACGAGTCACCACGATCACGGCTACCTCGGGGAGTTCCCAGCCGAGTGGCTCGCGCACGAGTACTACGAGGATGACTTTCATAGCCTGGCCGATATTGCTCGCTCCAAGGCGGGGATCTCGACGTTGCACGAAGTGACCGATGGGGATCCGAGTCGCAGCCGTGCTTGGCGTGAGTCGTTGCAGCCGTACGGAGTCGAACAGGGGCTGGGACTGGCCTTACGGACGCCAGCCGGAGAGGCGTGGGGAGTGCTCACCCTTTACCGTGCGCCGGGACAACCGATCTTCACTCCCGAGGAGCGGCAGCTATTGCTGGCTATCGCGCCCCACCTGGCCGAAGGCGTTCGGCGCGGGCTTTTGGTCGGCGAGGCCTCCGATCCTGAGCGACCCGACGCTCCAGGACTCGTCGTGCTCGGCGCCGACTGGACCGTCGAGACGCTCACCCCGGGAGTGGAGCATTGGCTTCGCGAACTGCCGGGCGAGTGGGCGGCTAGGGGCAAGCTGCCGCCTGCTGTGCTGGCAGTGGCAGGCCGCGCGCTGCGGACCGCCGAAAGCAAGGATGATCCTGGCGAGGTTGCGCTGGCACGAGTTCTATCAAACGAGGGGCGCTGGATTATGCTCCACGGCGCTTCGCTCGTGGCTGACGGAGCGCGACGCACCGCAGTGATCATCGAGCCGGCCCATCCAGCACGTATTTCACCCCTGCTCATGTCGGCGTACGGGTTGACCGAGCGCGAGCAGGAGGTAACGCGGCTAGTCCTTCGGGGCGACTCCACAGTGCAGATCGCCGACGAGTTGTTCGTCTCTGCCCACACCGTGCAGCAGCACTTGAAGCGCGTCTTCGAGAAGACCGGTGTGCGCAGCCGGCGAGATCTCGTCGGCAAGGTGTTCTTCGCCCACTACGAACCACGTTTCCGCGACAACGAACGTCGTGCGATCAATGGGCAGCCCGTCCGTGGCGGGCCCATGGAGGTCGCAGCAGCTAAATAAGGCGGCCCGGCCCCGCGAGCCAATCTTCCGCAATCCGTGCACCCACTCCGCGCAGCAAAGGTTTTGCGTTGGCAATGCTGCGGGCAGGATCGGGCTCGAGGTCTGACAGCGCGTACCCGGCTGAGATGCCAGCCTCCTGCAGCCGTTGCGTACTCAACTGAAGACGGCCGGCCACGGCCACAACGGGTACGCCGGTGCGGGCTGCGGCTTGGGCCACGCCAATCGGTGCTTTGCCCGCCAGCGATTGTTCATCGAGTGACCCTTCACCGGTCACCACAAGATCAGCACCAACTACCCGGCTGTCGAAGTCGATCAGATCCAAGATCAATTCGATGCCGGGTTTGATTTCTGCATTGAGCAAAGCCAACGCTGCGAATCCGGTTCCTCCGGCAGCACCGGCACCGGGACGTTCGGCGTCATCGCGTCTGGTTGCCTGCGAAACGATCTTGGACCAGTGCTGCAAGCCGCGCTCGAGGTGATGAAGGTCATCTGGCCCAGCGCCTTTCTGTGGTCCGAACACCGCAGCGGCGCCATTCGGACCGAGCAGCGGGTTGTCAACATCACTAGCGATGATGATCTGAACGCTGCCGACTGTGGCGCGTAGTGGTGCAAGATCAACACGATCAAGATCGGCCAACGAGCCGCCGCCCGGTGCAAGATCATGACCTGCGGCGTCCAGGAGTCGAGCACCCATGGCCTGCACCATTCCAGCGCCACCGTCAGTTGAGGCACTTCCGCCCAGGCCGAGCACGATGGTGGTGGCGCCGTGCCGGATGGCGTCGGCAATGACCAGGCCGAGCCCGTACGTGGAGGATCCCAGCGGGTTGAGCTGCCCACCGGGCAGCATGCTCAGTCCCACTACCGCAGCCAGCTCGACCACGGCCCGATCGCCGCTCAGTGCGTACGGCGCCGGTACCGCCTCACCAGTCGGCCCTACGGTATCAACGATGATCTTGTCGTAGCCGGCTGACAGGGCGGCCGCCACCGTTCCATCGCCGCCGTCGGCGACCGGCAGCTTGACTACCTCAAGCCCCGGCGACACATCAAGCATGCCGACGGCGAGCGCCTCGACGACCTCAGCCGCTGTCAGGCTGCCCTTGAACTTGTCCGGAGCTAGCACCACGCGCGTCATCTCGCACCTTCCGGATCTTGCATCAGCTTCTCCTGCCGCAACCAACGGAGGCTGTCAATCGTGGTTGTGCTGGGGATGTACTCCAGTGCGACGTAGCCGGAGTACCCGCTGGCGTGAATCAGGCTGAGATATCGGTTCAGGTCGAGTTTGCCGGTGCCTGGCTCGCCGCGACCGGGATGGTCGGCGATCTGTACATGGGCAATCCGGTGCCCGTACGCCGCCACCGCAGCATCGATGTCATCGCCGTTGTTGGCCAAATGGAACAGATCACAGAGAAAGCCGGCATTTGGTGCGTCGACCTGGTCCAAGACCGTGATGACGTCCCTGGCAGTTCGTAGTGGATACGGTTTCGGACCACTTACCGGCTCCACCAAGATCGTTGCATCGATTGCGGCGACCGCTCTTGCCGCCAACGTGAGATTTTCGGCGGCGAGATCGTCCTGCTGTCCCGGCGTCGCCTCGCTTACCCGATTGCCGTATAGCGCATTGAATGCGCGTACCCCGAGGGCTTTTCCAATACCAAGGGTGACTTCAACGTTGTCGCGGAACTCTGCTGACCGTGCTGGGATCGAGAGCACGCCGCAGTCGGGACCAGCAACGTCGCCAGCAAAGAAGTTCAGCGCAATCAGCTGCACCCCAGCATCGCGTACCGCGGCAATGAACCTGGAGACCTCGCCATCGGGTGGCACCGGATTATCCGGCCACGGCCACCAGAATTCGATTGCGTCAAATCCTGCTGCCTGAGCAGCGGCTGGACGTTCCAGCAATTCGACCTCGGTGAACAGCAGCGAGCAATTGGCGGCGTACGGCAGGAGATGACCCATGTGCTCAATTCTTTCGGGCCTTCGCGCAGCGCGCGTTGGGCCCGACGATGTCGTCGCG